>JAAYNR010000157.1 GCA_012520735.1 Lentisphaerota bacterium
AAATCTGTTTTCCAAACGCGTAGCGTTTTTATTAAAACTGCGTGAGTTCATGAAAGTGCCAGATATATTAAGGGAACAAGATTTCTATGCTATACAACATTTGGTTACGGCTGTAAGCAGTTTTAGGAGTTAGGAGGGAGTTTAGCAGGGTGTGTGGGGATAGGCAAGAGGAAGAGATTTGTGATGTGAGAATTAACCACGAAAAACACGAAAAAGTGCGAAAATCATGCTGAGTGATCATGCTGACGATAATGCGGTGTGATTAGGCTGACGAGATAATTAACCACATAGAACGCAAAAAAACAAAAATGAACAGGCTGACGAGGGGGTGCTGAGTGTTCAAGCTGACGAGGAGAGAAATGGGGGGAGGTGGAGTGGTAGGGCGGAGGTGGTTGGGGAACGATTTATGTCAAGCCCTTACAGGGCTTAAGAACTTTTTTGTGCTAAACCTTGGGCGTTGCCCAAGGCTGGAATGTATAGCCCTTTCAGGGCATTTTTTTGAAGGGATTGCGGAGGGTGGTGAGGCAGGAAGAAAAGACATGGACGAACATGGACGAACACGAACGGACACGAACGCAGTGTGGGCGATGAAGTGTGGGGACGAAGAGTAGGCAGGAGTGCTTATAGGCCGCTGCTGTGTAGCAGGGTTTGGGTGTAAGGGTGTTTGGGGGTGTCGAGAACGGTTGTGGCAGAGCCATGTTCGACGATTTCACCACGGTACATGACGGCGATGCGATCGGCGAGGTGGCGGACGACACTGAGGTCGTGAGTGATAAAGAGGTAGGCGAGGTTGTGTGATTGGCGCAGGTCGGCTAGGAGGTTGAGTATCTGGGCACGGACGGAGAGGTCGAGGGCACTGACGGCTTCATCGCAGATAAGGAGGCGTGGCTTGAGAGCCAGGGCGCGGGCGATGCAGATACGTTGACGCTGGCCGCCGGAGAAGGCGTGGGGGTAGCGGTCGAGGGCTTCGGGGCCGAGGCCGACATCGTGGAGGAGGGCGCGGGCGGTGTCGCGTTGCTGGCGGCGGGTGATAAGACCGTGTGCAAGGGGGGCTTCGGTGAGGGCGTCGAGGATAGTGTGGCGCGGGTTAAGGGCGGCAAAGGGGTCTTGAAAGACGACTTGCAGGGCACGACGATAGGCGCGGCGGGCTGGTTCATCAAAGGTGGAGATGTCGGTGCCGTCGAAGGTGATGGTACCGGAGTGGGGGTGTTCGAGGAGGAGGATGGTACGGGCGAGGGTGGTTTTACCGCAGCCCGACTCACCGACGAGACCGACAGTTTCACCGGGCATAACGGAGAGGGAGACTCCGTTAACAGCGTGGACGTGGCCGCGGGTACGGCTGAAGAGACCGCCACGGATGGGGTACCAGGTGTTGAGGTCGGTAATTTGGAGGAGAGGCTGCATGGGTCAAGGTGTGGTTTGGCGCCACTCTTCGAGTTGGCGTGCGGTGGGGGCACCGACAATTTCAAAGAGACGCCAGGGGCCATAGTCCTGACTGAAGAGGAGACGTCCGCCGCCGGAGTCGTAGAGACGGGGGAGGCGGGTGTGGACATTCTCGGTGGCGGCAGCGCCGATGGGGGCGGGGACGAGGAGGAAGAGGTTTTGGCCGTACCAGGCATCACGGAGGGCAGAGACGTGGAGATCGAGGTTGGGTTCGAGTCGCTGGCGGGTAGCGGCTGGGATGAGGTTGAGGCCGGAGTAGCCACAGACAAAGACCCGGGCATGGGGGGAGCGGGCGAGGGCGGTGGCTTCGACCTGTTGGATCATGTCGGCGGGCGGTAGCGTGGGGAGAGGTGCCGGGATACGGGCACCGATCCAGGCGATAAGGATATAGATGGCGAGGTCGCCATAAGCGACACGTGGCGGGCAGCAGGCGGGGCCGGCGTTGCGCAACAGCCAGAGCGAGAGGGCACCGGCAGTGATGAGCGCGGTTTGGGAACCGGTGTCGGCCCAGACCGATGAGGCACCGCGCAGAGTGGCGAGCCAGAACCAGAAGAGAATGCCCAGCACACCGGCGGCAACGGCGCGGGTGTTGCGGGTGGCACTCCCCATGCCATAGGCATAGGCGGCAAAAGCGAGTGCCAAAGCTTCGGCCGGGTGTGATGGGAACCAGTCTTGGAGGGTGGCAGCACTCCATAAAAGAACCTGTTCATTGTGCAGGTTGCTGACAAAAAAGAGGGCGGAGCCGAAAATGAGCCGATTCATCAGTAACCAGACAGCAAGGGTATAGATAGCGGGGAGCCAGCCGAGGAGGATGATGGCGGGGATGCGGCGGCAGGTGTCGGGGTTACGGAGGGCTCCGAGTGGCACCACCAGAGCCAGAGCGAGGGTGACACCGGCCAGCGGGGCACCACAAATGGTGAGACCAGCGAGGGCGGCGGCGAGTTTGACCAGATCACGTAATCCCTGACTTTGCCACCAGAGGACGGCAGAACGGAGGGCAAAGATGGTGGCTGCAGCGGCCACGGCGGCAGAGGGGAGAGCACCTTTGCCAGAGGCGACAATACCAAGGGCAAGGAGGATTATCAACATCCAGCCACGGGGTGTTTCGCGACCGGAAGTCCGCCCGGCAATAACGAGGGTAAAGGTCCAGACCGCCCAGGCGGTGGTTAGAGCGGCGATGGTAGAACAACCGAGGAGCCAAGTGAAGGGGAGGAGGGTGAGAGTGGTCAAGGGAGCGTGCCAGCAAGAGCCGACCAGTGCCTGACGTCCCTGATCGGTGCCGGCCAGAAGTTCACGGCAGATGGCGAGAGAGGTAGCGTCGCCACTGCCATTAGCGAGATAGCCGATGGCGACAATGGCGGCTGCCAGAAGTGGCGGCAGGAGCCAGGTTAGGGGGAGGCGCAGTTTGTGGGTGGTATGATGTGACATTTGGGAATAGGTTATAAGTAATAGGTGATAGGCGATAAGTTACTCTTAAACGAGAGATTTAAACGTTTACACTTAAACGGGTGTGATTGGTTTCGTCTAAGTGGGACGTTTAAGGGTAGGCGTTTAAGGGCAGCGTTTGAGGGTAAGCGTTTAAGAGTAGTGTTTAAGGGTAGGCGTTTAAGAGTAGCGTTTAAGGGTATTGCCCTTTCCAGGGCAGGGGAGACGTTTAAGGGTAGGCGTTTAAGGGCAGCGTTTAAGGGTAGGCGACCAAGTGTGTTTGTCTGAATACTAAACACTGACCACTGAACACTGACCACTGAATACTGAATACTCATTTGCCACCTCCGAGGCCGTGTTGGGTTTTTTCCCACAAGAAAGGGTCTTTGAAGAATTGGATAAAGGCGCGCCAGCCGCTGTAGCTCATCATAGCCCAGTAGATGGGGGTGAGGAGGTTCCAGAGGAGGAGGGAGTCGTAACGGCGTTTATAGCAGCCGAGGAGGTTGATATAGACGAAGGCGAAGTTGCCGACAAAGAGACAGAGGGCACCGGCGGCAAAGATAGGGCCAGGGTAGAGAGCTGCGACTCCGGGGGGTTGGACAATAAACCAGGCGAGGGCGAGGAGCCAGAAGATGGGATTTATAAGGGTAGAGAAGATAGAGCCGCCGACGAGGAGCTGGAAGTGGGCGAAGTTGCGCCAGCCGATTTCACGTGCCAAGCGGAGTGGGTTACGCATATGGACAACCCAGGTTTGGATATACCCTTTTTGCCAGCGGGTGCGTTGGCGTATCCAGAAAGGGAGGCTGGAGCAGGCCTCCTCCCAGGTGGTAGTGCGGAGCATGCAGGTAGTGTAACCGGCTCGGCAGATGCGGACACCGAGGTCGCAATCTTCGGTGACGTTATAGGGATCCCAGCCGAGGAGGTCGTGGAGGATATCGATTTTAAAGTGGTTTGAGGTGCCGCCCAGAGGGATGACTGCGTGAGCAGCAGAGAGGCCGGGGAGTTGCATATCGTACCAGGCGGAGTATTCGGCGGCGAACCAGCGGGTGAGGATATTTTGGCGCGGGTTGTAGTAGTTAAGGCAAGATTGAACACAGGCGACATTATCGGGAGAGCGTTCAAAGGCGAGGACTGCTTTTTTAAGCTGGTCGGGCTCGGGCTTATCTTCGGCATCGTAGATAACGAGATACTTACCGCGGGCGAGTTCGAGGCCGATATTGCAGGCTTTGGGTTTGGTACGGGGGTGCGATGGGGGGATGAGGGTGATCCGTATCCAAGGGGGGAGGTCCATGGCTTGAGCGGCGGAGACGGTGAGGTCGTCGTCTGCCTCAAGGAGGAGCTGGACATCTTTAGACTCCTCGGGGTAGTCGAACGCTTTAAGGGCTTTGACCATTTGCGGGAGGGTTTCGGGCTCTTTATACATAGGGACGATTACGGAGTAGACGGGCCACTGGCGTGGTTCCTGAGCGGCGATTTCGGCGGGGGAGAAGTCGTGCCAGGCGTCGGGTTGGGCTGAAGAACGGATCAACCACAATTTATAACAGGTGACGATCAGGTAGAAGATGGTACAGACAACGATCAAAACGCGTCCGGTTGCGAGTGGGGCAGTGATGAGGCCGGCGATGACAGCTATAATTATGGTGGTCAGAGCGAGCCATTGGCCACGGGTGACGGGCTGGGCGGCACTCCATTCGGGATGGAGGCGGGCCAGCGCGAGCGGCTCATCTGCGAGGTTTGGCCTGGTAGTGTAATTCATAGTCAGAGTGGTTTAGGGGTATAATACCTGATTGAAAATAGTGGTGGCAATATTGAGACCGGCTGGCGTGAGGATACCGGCTTTGAAGAGGGGGTCGGGGCCTTTATGGAGGGCAAAAGGGGTGTAGAGGTCGGCGACGGTAAGTCCGTAGGCATCGGCGACACGGTAGACGATTTCGGCATACAGGCGACCGGCAGCGGCGTGCGGGCAGGGGGTAGTGCCGGGTTCACAGCCACAGCCGGGGAGGATGTCGAATGCGGGTGGTGCTACAAGGATTAGCTGAGCTTTGGCGGCTTCGGTCAAGGTGCCGGCATAAGCGGCCAGACGGCGTTCAAAGAGATCGGGGGATTCGCCGTCACGGGCACCGGAGAGGTCGGGGGCAAAGAGCACGGCATCAATGGGGAGGAGTGTACGCAGGCTGGCCAATGGTGCCAGACGTGAGATACCGCGTGGGTCACTGGTATTATCGAGAGAGGAGAGGGCAACGCGTTGATAAGCGATTTTTTGATTATTGGGGCCATTAGCCAGAGATTTGTCGAGGGATACGGCAGCGTCACGATCGGTGGTGCCATGAGAGGCGACAAAACCGTCGAGAAACAGGAGGCGTTGTCCGCTGCGGAGTTTTCTGAAGGCATTTGCCTCACCTTGCGAGGCGCGGCGGGCTACTAGGGTGAGGTTGTGGTGGTTACGAAGGAGCGAGACACCGGAGACGGCATCGGGGAGTGCGGTGAAAGGGGCGGTTTCAAAGAGCCAGCGGCCGCTGTTGAGGGTGATATCACTATGGGAGACCTGCCAGTTGATTTCACGGAGAGAGTTTGCACTACCGGGGGTGATGGGGAGTTGACCCCAGGAGCGTTTAAGGGTGAGGATGTTGTTAGTGGAAGCAGTGGTGCCATCGGCTGCTATGGTATTGATCTCAACGCGGAAAGTGATGGCATCGGGTGAAGAGGCGCGGACTTCGACCACGGGGGTGATGGGGTCGTCGGCGTAGCAGATAGCGGGGACACCGGTGAGGGATGAGGAGAGGCGGAATTCGACAGCAGGGACAGTCTCGGCGGGGAGCGAGAGCGAGGTGCTCCGTGTGGTGTTAGTGTTTGTGCCCGGTCTGGTTACCTCAAGGGTTACTTCAAACGGTGTATCATTAGAAGAGACAGTGATGAGGTGGAGTTCCTTGTCGGTAGAGATGCGTTTATTATTAACCCACCATTGCCGTTGTAAATTGGTGTCTCCCCAATTAGCTGTGTTGTCCTGCAGGGCAGTGAGGTTAAAGATGGCGGGATTACCCTGAAAGCGATACGGCGCACTACGTTGTGAGGTGATAAAGGGGTGGAAGTCGGCGTGGCGTTGTTCGAGGCGGCCTTTAACATAGTTGGCGCCGGTAATAAACTGTGGGTCGGCGGCATTGGTATCGACTGCACGCCAGAAGACGTTAAGGTCATAGCTGTAACGGACGGCGGTATCAATGATAAGGCGATGGAGACCGGCTTCGAGTTTGATGGCACCACTTTCGCGCTGTCCGGGGCGGCTGCGGCTATAGGTTTGGCCGACAATTTCGGTGCCGTCGATCTGCAACCAGGCGGCATTATCGCCACTAAGGGCAAAGGCATAGCGGGCGGTTTCGGGGATATAGAGCCAGGTGGAGAGTCGGAGCATTGAGAGCGGGTGGGTCCAATTACCCCCCTTGGCATACTGCTTGATAGTATCGGGGAGAGACTCAAAGTTATTAGCCGCAAAAAACTCGGGGCGTGGTCCGGGGCGGAGAGTAAGGACGTGGTAATCCTCGAGCGAGGCGGGAGAGTCCTGCCCGACAGAGCGGCGGGCCACGATGCGGATCGGGGTGGGGTTGAAGGCACCATCACGCTGCGGTTTAGCAGCGTGGGAGCCGGGGATGCCATAGAGGGCAACGACGGCATTGTCACCAAGACCGGAACAGTCGACCAACACATGGAGGTTTTGGTCGTCCACCCACACCAGACGGCTGGGGCGGGGGGCGTTATTGGCGACGGCTTTAACACTGGTAAGCGGCTGTCCGCCGGCAGTGACGGGGAGGGTACAAAGGACGAAGTTATCACTGGCAGAGGTAGTGAAAATTTGACGTACGGCACCATCATCGACTCTCCAAGGGGGATTTTGAGCTCGTGCAGGCGACGGGGAGAGTGTAAAGAGAAGCGTGATGAGTAGAGCGAGACACAGCGCACCTATGGTGCATACAGATTTACACAGTAGGTTGAGGGCGAGCGAGCTATAGAGGCGTTTGAGAGGTGTGGCGGCAGGTGCGATAGCAGAGGGTATGGTGGCACTTAGCGGCCATGAGTGGCCGGAATTGGCGGCATTTAGGGAGGAGGGGCACCCGGTTAAGGTGCTTAAATTGTCATTATGCTCAAGAAGCATGGTTAAAGGTTCTCGTAAACTGGTTGTTTTCTTTTTTGGCACGTATCCTGCATTGGTTCACTTGTGAACCTGAAATATACCAAAAGAGAGTGGCAAGCGGCAAGTGATCCGCGTAAATCGAGTTTTGCGCAGGATACGTGCCAAGTTTTGCATTGTGGTGGTTTCACATTGATGGAGATGATTGTGGTGATAGCGATCATCAGCATTTTATTTACCATGATGACGGCGGTGGTTACGGACGGGCGGCGCCAGGCGCGGCAGACTGACTGCAAGTCGAACCTGCGGCAGATGGGGATAGCGATATTGGTTTATCGTGGTGAGCATAATGGAGACAATCCCCCCTGGTTGTCGAATTTGTATCCCGATTATTTGGATGATTTGCGGTGTTTTGTGTGCAAAGCGGACAGGAAAAGAGGGGTGGGGCCGGTGCGGCCTGATGATCCTGATAAGTATAGTGAGGTAATCGACAATGATTCGAAGGGACGCCAACGCCACAGCCTGCAAAATGATGATGTCAGGGCAAACAGCTACTTTTATGAGTTTAGTGTGGCTGAATGTCCATGGAAGATTCCTCAAAAATACGATCTTGATGGAAGTCCGGAATCAACCAAATGGTGGGAATATAAAGAGGATCAAATGCGTTATGGTAATACGGCGAATGGGGGAACAAGAGATGACCCGGTACCTTACAGCCAGTCAAAGTTGCCGATAGTACGGTGTTATCATCATCATAATGAGGGACGGATTAGGGCATATCACAACGAAAAGAATAAAAACGACAAGAAACTATCTTCGGAACATATCGCCATAAATATCGCCTATGCCGGCAATGTTTATGTGGGGCCGTTATGGTGGGAAGGGATGCCCGAGCCGGGCGAGATACGTGAAAAGGGGGGGAATTGATTATGTCACGCCCTTACAGGGCTTTAATTATGGCGGAATTTTGTAGGGTAGA
>JAAYNR010000145.1 GCA_012520735.1 Lentisphaerota bacterium
CATAACGCCTACGATCCCCAAGGCCGCACCATCGCCACCTGGGGCAACACCTACCCCGTCGCCTATGAATACGACCCCTCCGGCCGCATGGTCGCCATGGCCACCACCCGCGATAATGAAATTGACTTCGCCACCCTAGCCGTCCAACTCGCCGCAGGCGCGTCATTGACGTCAATCGCGTCAACCTGGTCACTCGACCTTACCCAGTGGTTCTATGATCAACCTACCGGTCTCCTCACTCAAAAGCTTTACGCTGCCACCAGTCCAAACGGGATGTCGAATGTTGAATATTCAATGTTGAATGTTGGCAGGGGCACATCATACACCTACACTCCCGATGGCAAACTCGCCACCCGCACCTGGGCCCGCGGCGTCACCACCACCTACGCTTACACCAACGGCTCCTCCCTCGCCTCCATCACCTACTCCGATAACACCCCCACTGTATATTTCAGCTATGACCGCCTCGGTCGCCAGACATCAGCCATTGTTGACGGTGTTTCCACCAATCTCTACAGCTACGATGCCATGACACTTGCGTTATCCGCAGAAACCCAAAATGGCGTCACAATCACACGTACTACGGATGCCTTGGGTCGGAACATTGGCTTTGAGTTGAATAGTGACTATGGCGTGACGTATGGCTACGATACCTACGGCCGCTTCAGTTCAGTCACTAGCCACTGGCCACTAGCCACTAGCCACTACCAATACTCCTATCTCCCCGGCACCGATCTACTCTCCGGTTACACCTCCGGCGACTTCACCCGCACCGTCTCCTGCACCCACCGGCCTCCTCACCAACTAACTCTAGGTTAAAAAACAAGCCAGATACAACTCTTTTTCCACACTTCTGCACCTCTCTGTGTTATAATCGTATTTTATGATTAAACTTATGCCGAAATGGTGCCCAGAGACTACAGGTGACTGTTGTATGAAACATTTTGTAACCACTCTCCGCTACACCGCCAGCACTTTTTTACTGTCACTCCTCTTTGCTCTGGCTGCTCATGGTCAAAACAAGGTCAAAATCTCCCCTGCTGCTACTGCAACCGATGTTTCACTGATACCTAACACCTGGATTCACGGTATGGTGGAACGCCGTTTTACTATCGATAACAGCGCGCCTAACCCTTTAATGGTAACGCTCCAAACTGTCGATACCACACTCTTTCCCAGTGCCGAGCGTCTCCATAGTGCTACTGTTTTGGCCGCTGGACAAAGCCGAACTTTAACTACACTCTATTGCCCCATGATTAATAACGATGTAGGCAATTCCTTTAGTGCAAATTTTAAAGTCGGCCGGGAAGTAACTAAAATACCAAATTTAAAGATCCCCTCTACTGTAAACCGCTACTCCGATGTAACCCCTCTAAATCTGCTGGTGTCGCGTGGCCTCTCTGCCGAGGAACTTAAAACCGCCCTTAGTTCCATACCGGAGCCCGCACGTAAAAGCCGCTACAGTTATAACTCAATTAACCAATTGGCTACCTCATCGTATAGTAATGTAGTGGCGGGTCTGAGCAGTGCCACTAAGATGAAGAGTTTGCAGGCTCTCCGTTTTGAAGGTGAGGGGAGTGCCTGGCCACGTCATTGGCTCGCCTTTTCGTCGTTTGATGGTTGTCTCATCGCTGCTGCCGATTATGAACTGATGCCGACTGAGTCGCGCCAGGCTCTGCACGATTACGTTGCAGCAGGTGGCCATGTCACTTTTTTCGGTATGACCTCAATCCCAGGTGATTGGACCCCTATGGCCGGGATATCCCGTAATTATACCTTCACTAACCCGCTCGCTTCTTCACCTTCAAGGGTAACCCAAAACACCACCTCTATCGGGTTTGGGGCTGTTACCTTGTTGCCGGACACCTCGACCGCCCTGACCGATAAAGATGAATTAACCGGTCTTATCGCCCTCTGGGTCTCTTCTCTCTATCATTGGCTCAGTTCCGATTCCTCTGCCGTTGGTAAGAACACCGATATACCTGTCGCTCCCGGTATGGGTGTACCATTGCAAGGGTTTCTTCTGGTTCTCCTCTTTTTCGTTGTCCTGGCCGGCCCCGGTGTCCTGATTTTCACTCGCCGCACCAATCGCCGTATCCTTATGATCACACTCGTTCCAGCTATATCGCTCGCGTTTACTATTGTGGTCATCTCGTTCGCTGTAATCAGTGAGGGGATCACCATTTCACAACGCCGCCAGTCAATAACACTGCTCGATCAGCCGGCACGACGTGCCGTCACTTATGGTGCTGTCGGTATCTATGCTCCTGTCGCTCTCCGTGATGGCCTCCATTTCGATATCGGCACCGAGGTGACCCCTCTCTCACCCGTCCGCACCACGAGTATTACCTCCGCGGCCAAGCAGCACTACCGCTCGGGCTGGACACAACCACGCATCCCCGCTTTTTTCCGTGTACGACGCTGTGAACCACGCTCGGAACGGCTGGTTGTCCGCGAAATATCTGCCAACTCCATAGAGGTGGCCAATGCACTCGGTGCCGCCATCTCTCACCTCCGCCTCTGTGACTCCCGTGGTAACCTCTTTGAGGCCGACTCCATCGCCCCAGGCGAAAAAATTACGCTGCACCAACCTCAACCACGCCCGGACAATGCCATCGGTTTTCCCGCTGTCGCCACGCCCTCTTTCAAAAATCAGGTCGATTCCGGCTGGGATATTAACGCCACCATTAAACTCCTCTCTAGTGAAAGCCCCTCCTTTGCTGTGGCGAAGCACAAAAAAAATCTCATCGCTCCGGAACCGGGATCGTATATCGCCATCCTTGAGGATGCCCCGTTTATCGAAAACCCACTCGCCTATTGTCGCACTAAAGGCTCTGCTAACTCAATCGTTGCCGGTTGGTACTGATATTATGAAACTCGAAATAAATAACCTCGTACGCCATTTCGGACAGGTCAAAGCGGTCGACGATATCTCTTTCTCTGTCAACAGTGGTGAAGTGGTCGGGTTTGTCGGCCCTAATGGTGCCGGCAAAACTACCACTCTGCGTATCATTGCCACATTAGATGAGCCCGACTCCGGTACTGTTATTCTCGACGGTGTCTCTATTATCGACTACCCCGAAAAAGCACGCCATTTTATCGGCTATATGCCCGATGCCATGCCTACACATGGTGATATGACTGCCCATGAGTATGTCGATTTTTACGGACGTGCTTTCGGCCTGCGTGGTGCCGCACTTCACGAAGCAGTCTCTGAAGTCGAGGCTTTTACCGGCCTTGAGAAAATCAAGGATAAAACACTTAAAAGCCTCTCCAAGGGGATGAAACAACGGGTCAGCCTGGCCCGGGCTCTTGTCCACCGCCCTGAATTACTGGTCATGGATGAACCCGCCAACGGTCTCGACCCCCGCGCCCGTATCGAACTGCGCGAACTCGTCACCGCTTTGGCCGAAACCGGCAAGTCAATCCTTATCAGCTCTCATATCCTGGCTGAGCTGGGTGAGATGTGCGATAGCGTTGTGATCATCGAACAAGGTAAGCTGGTCGGCAGTGGTACCATTGAAAACCTCGCCAATAGCTCCGTTGTCACACAACGGGTCACTTTTCGTATCCTGTCGCCTGCCCCGCCAAACCTCACACCGCTAATCCTCGAAATCCCAGGCGTCTCCTCTGCCCACGTTAACGGCGAGAGGTGTACCGTTGAAATCACCAGCGGTGATGCCGCACTGGCCGATCTCCTCGCTACGCTGGTGCAGCGTAATATCCGTATTGTTGAGTTCCGCCCCGAACAGGTAGGCCTCGAGGAGGTCTTTATGAAGATCACACGTGGAGAGACAGCATGAGCTTTGCCGATAAAATAAACCCCATCGCCCTGAAAGAGCTGCGCCAGATGGTGCGCAGCCGCTTTGTCGCCTCCGGTCTTGTTGGCCTCCTGCTCATCGCCATGATCGCTATCACCGTCGTCCTCCTCAACTCACACGACGAGCTGCAGGATGGCATCGCCCTGATAGATCAGGGACTCGGCACATCCATCTTCACCACAATCTATGTTGTTATGGCAATTCTGCTCCTCTATGCCGCACCTTTTTTTATCGCCATCCGTATGGGCGCAGAACGCAGTAATGAACATCTCGATCTGCAATACACTACCTCGCTGACCCCACGCCAGCTTGTCGATGGTAAAACTGCCGTAGCTGCTATCATGGTTTTTTTCTTTCTCAGTGCCGTACTCCCCTTTTTCGCGCTGGCTTACCTGCTGCGTGGTCTCGATCTGCTGCAGGCCATGACCGCCACTATCATGCTCCTGATGGGTGCCATATTCTGTATCTATGAAGCACTTTTCCTCGCTGCTGTCGCCACCACACTCGTCCTCCGTATTTTACTGGTTGTCTTCATGCTCGCTGCCCAATGGTCAATAACCGGTATGGTTATGGGCTACGGTATAGCCGTCATCAACTCCGTTTCTACCTTCTCTTTCAGTAAACCGGCCGACATCACAACCGGCCTCGTCGTTGTGGCTGTCTGGATCACTACCTGCCTCTTTCTCCGTGCGGTTGTCATCGCCGCTGTCACCCCGTCCGCTGCCAACCGCGCCCCCTCGCTACGGGGCGGTGTAATGATTTTATGGCTTATATGGGCTATTATTGCCCACGCCCAGAGGAACAGTAGTTTTACCCACCACTTCACCATCTTTGCCTGGGCCTTTACCATGACCGTTATCTTTACCATTTTTGCCCTCTTCTCAGCCTCCTCGGCACCTGGTTACAGCCGTCGTGTCTTGAGTGAGGTCTCGCCACATAGTTGCCTGCGCCGCCTCCTGCAGTTCATCTCCTTCTCCGGGGCCGAGAATGGGATGGTCTGGTCGCTGCTGATGACTCTCGCCACCCTGCTGGTCGCCTTTTTATCTGTTAACTCTCTCCCCTCCTCTACCACATTACCACTTACCAGCATTCAGGAGGCTCTCTGCGACTTAACCTTCTTTGCCCTCACCATAACCGCCTATGTCTGGACAGCCCGACTCTGCTGGCACCTTTTCAACCTCCACAAACGGTTTTCATATAAAATCGTCGCTATTGTTGCCATCATCGCCATCACTGCAGGCTGGGCTCTCCCCTGGCTTGTAACCATCGGCAGTCACACAAGTGAACCTGCCTGGGTCTTTGGCAATATCTTCGCTTTTACCAATGAAACCCCCGATAGTTTTAATATCACTATCGCCGCATCGTGGCTGCTTCTTACGGTAATACTCTCTCATCGTAACCTCTCAACCGCCTTTGCCCGGTTTAAAGCTCCACAACAAAATGTCAACTGACCTCTCCATCATTGGCGGATTGCACCATGGCACCACTATCGGCCTCCGCTATCGACTGGTGCTGCCGCACACCGCACTGCGTGGTCGCAGTGGCTCCCGTCTTGGATTGGGTGCCGGAGCGTCTCTCGATTTTCACGACTACCGTGACTACCACCCCGGCGACGATATCCGCCACCTCGACTGGAGTGTTTATGCCCGTAGTGATAAAGAGGTGATTAAACTCTTCCGGGAAGAGGTTGCCCCACACCTCGATCTGATCCTCGATACCTCCCGCTCTATGGATCTGCCTCAAACACCTAAAGCTTTTGCCGCCGCCACTATCACCGCCGCCTGTGCCACAGCCGCCGCTCAGGCGCGCTGTTCCCGTACTGTCTGGCTTGCCGGCGAACTTCTCACCACTATCCCCAACTCCCATGAAATCCCATCAACTTGGCCGCCTCCCCGATTCACCTCGCCCCGCTCACCCGACTCCACCCTGCTTCAATCTGCCCCTCCTCTACGTCCCCATGGTGTCCGTATCTTTATTAGCGACCTCATGTGGCCCGCCGACCCCACACCGCTCCTATGTCTCCTCTCCAACTGCGGCGCTGCCACCGTCGTAATCCAGCTCCTCACCTCGGATGAAGAGTCGCCACAGCCGCAAGGTGCCTGCCGCCTCGAAGATGCCGAAAACAACAACTACGCCGACCTGATGGTCGATGCCGCCGCCTGCTCAGCCTACTCTCAAGCTCTTATCCGTCACCGTGATATGTGGTCGTCAGCCTGCCGCGCTTGTGGTGCCACCTTTGTTACTGTCACCGCCGAATCACTGACAGACCAACACCGCCTCGCACCTCTCGAACTCAACCAGGTACTGGAGGTGTGCTGAATGATCTTCGCCTTCCCTTACGCCCTGATCGGTACCGTCGCTCTTGCCGGACTCATCGCCATCTACACCTTCCGCATCCGCTTCAAACGTAAACCCGTCTCCAGCCTGATGTTGTGGCAACAGACACGCCGCCCCCTTCAAGGCGGTACCCACCGCGACCGTCTCACCCTGCCACCCCTATTCTACCTCGAACTACTGACCCTCCTGTTGCTGATCCTGGCCGCTCTTGGCCCACATTTGCGACGCCCCGAAAGTGGCACACTCACCGTTATCTTCGACCCCTCCGCCTCAATGTCGGCTATCACCCCTCAAGGCGAAACAGCTCAAGCCCAAGCCATACGCAAACTCCGCTCATTAGCCGATGCCGGCAAATATGCCGCTTTACGTATACTCTTTGCTCACGCCGACGGACCACAAAACAGCGGACTCCTCACCCCACGTCAAGCCCTCACCCGGCTCGCTGCAACCTCATGCCACGCCACTACCCACTCCATCGAGGCCTCTCTCGCCCGTGCCACCGATCTCTGCGGCGAAACCGACGATATTGTTGTCCTTACCGACCACCCACCACCTCCCGCAACAACCCTCCGCCCTGGCCTCCGCTGGTTCGCTTTTGGCACACCGCTTGCCAATAGTGCTATCACCATCGCCGAACGAACCTGGAATGGCCGTGATGGTGAAAACCTCCTGGTTGTCGTTACCACTTACCCCACAGCCAACCCTACTGCCATCCCCCCGAGCCTGTCGCCGCTTCCGCTGCGCATCACAACCCCCCATAGCTCAGCTCCTGTTTTCAGCGACTCCCTCACCCCCGATGCCACCGGCACGGCTACCCTCCAACTCCAACTCCCCTACAATACACCACCGCTGAATATAGAGCTACCACCTGATCCACTTACCATAGATAATCATGCCCTTCTTCTCCCCGACACACCACGCCCCATAGCTGTAGCCGTAAACATTACCGACCCCGCCCTCTCCAATCTGGTAAACCGTGCCCTGAGTGCCACCCGCTACACCATCACCAATACCACCTCACCACAGCTTATTTTCTCCGACACCACTCCCCGTCAACACCGCAACTCCCCCTGGCATTTTGTCATTACTCCCCCGCAGGCACCACAACTCAGTCGCGGTCCTTACCTCGTCGACCATTCCCACCCACTGCTTGAAGGCATCTCTTTCGCCGGTCTCGTCTGGCCCGCTGGTACCAACCAACTCCCCGGCACAACCCTCCTATACAGCGGCAACCGGGCTCTCCTCTCAGTAAGTCGTTATCGTCGCACCGCCCCTACCTTCCACCTTGTCAGCAGCAGTGCCGCCGACCCCCTATACCGCTCACCGGCCTGGCCATCGCTCATCTGGAACCTCACCCACCTCTGTGCCGCAGCCCAACCCTGTGCCACCGCCGCTAACCTGCGTCTCGGCAAACCAACCAACCTCAATGCTCCCCCCGACCAGCCAACTGTCACCCTCACCACCCCCGACGGCAAGCTCACTATTCCTGCCGACAATGGTACTGCAAACTGGACACCAACACGCCCCGGACTCCACTATATAGAGTCAGGCGGCCATAAAGCCACCCCCCTCTCCGTTAACTTCTTCTCAGCCACTGAGTCCAACCTCGCCACCGCCGGCAGTGGTATCTGGGGTACCCCTGCCGGCACCTCACAACTGCGCCGCTCGCATCGCCCTTATGCCTGGGCCGCCGCAGCTTTGGCTCTTCTCCTACTTGCCTGTCACCAACTGCTCTCGCTCAAACGCTCCGGCTACTGAGGATCACACCTATCCCTGCCCAGCGAACACCCATCACACGAAGCACAGCCACCCTCTTTCGAACTGGCGGTGCGGATAAACTTACGCACCATAAAAAACAGTGCTCCTGCCACAATAACTACCGTAACAATTTTCTCAATCATAATATCACCTCAACCTCAACAATCAAATCCCCAGCCCCAGTAACGATCCCACCTGATAAACTATAAGTGTAATCACATAAGCCATCACTGTGAGACCCGCAAGCTGGAACATCGCCCAACCCCATGAGTTACTCTCCCGCCGCGTAATCGCTACTGTCGCCACGCACGGTGCTGTAATAAGCATAAAGAGCATAATGCACAGACCAGCCAGCGGAGAGTAGTTGCTCCGCAGTTTCTCCCGCAAAGGAACCGACTCTTCGTCAGCCTCGCCGACTGAAAAAACTATCCCCAACTGCGCCACAAAAACCTCCTTGGCGGCAAAAGCTCCGATCATCGCTGTCCCAATACGCCAGTCAAAGCCAAGTGGTTTGATCGCCGGCTCCATAGCATGACCAATCCGCCCTGCCACCGTGTGCGACAGCTCCATCGACTGCTGTTCCTCTTCGCTCAGTGAACTGTCTGTCACCTCCAACTTCGGGAAGCTGGTTAATGCCCACAGCACAATCGATATTCCCAAAATAATGGTTCCCGCCTTTTTCAGGTATAACGATCCACGTTCCCACATGTGGATCAATACCCCTTTAAGTGTCGGCAATCTATAAGGTGGCAACTCCATTACAAAAGGTACCGACTCCCCTTTAAATATCGTCGCCCGCAACAGTTTTGCACAAGCAATCGCCAATACAATCCCAATCAGATAGATAATCCACAACATCGGTGCACGCCATGCCGACGGGAAAAAGGCCGGTATCAATAGAGTGTAAATCGGCAACCTCGCACCGCAACTTATCAACGGCAAAACCATCATTGTAGTGAGCCTGTCTCGCCTGTTCTCAAGTGTACGGGTCACCATAATCCCCGGAATCGTACAGCCAAACCCCGTTAACATAGGGATAAAACTCTTCCCGTGCAACCCTATCTTATGCATTAGCCGATCCATCATAAACGCCGCACGTGCCATATACCCGGAGTCTTCCAACATCGCAATTGCCAGAAATAGCAGCAGTATGTTTGGTAAAAAAACCACCACCCCGCCCACACCGGCAATAATACCATCCACCAGCAATGAGCGCATAATACTCTCCGAACCATCAGGCCACCAACTGCTGATAACTCCACCCAGCCAACCAAAAAATGTCTCAATCCACTCCATCGGTGGGTTACCAACCGTAAAGGTGAGCCAGAATACCAGGTACATCAAACCGAGAAAAATTGGAATACCCCAGAAACGGTGAATCACAATCTCATCGATCCGGTCCGAGCGGGTATGGCGCGACTCCGTTGTCGCCCGGACTGTCTCCTGACAAGCACCCGAGATAAACCCATAACGCCGATCGGCAATTATCATCTCAGCTGTATCACCCAGCACTTTCTCTATACGAGCCTGCTCAGCCGCAACAACCTCCACCACCTCCGGCTGCCGGTAGAGCTTCATCACTTCCTGATCATTCTCCAACAATTTCACTGCCGTCCAACGCGCCGTTGTCTCTTCAGAAAAAGCCGCCTGCTGCTCCAACTCTCTCCTGATGGCACAAATAGCCTGTTCTACCGGCGCCCCATAAGTAATCTCTGGCCGCCGTAAAACAGTACTCCCCTCTGCCAGAGCCACCGCCTCCGCCAGCAACTCCTTAACCCCCTTACCCTTGTGACCTATTGTCGGAACAATCGGTGCTCCCAGTAGCGACGATAACGCCTGCAAATCAAATTTAATACCGCGCGACTCCGCCACATCGCTCATATTAAAAGCGAATATCACCGGTACACCGAGCTCAATTAACTGCACCCCGAGGTAGAGGTTACGCTCCAGGTTTGAGGCATCTACTACATCCACCACCACATCGGGTCTCTCGTTGATGATATAGTCGCGTGCCACAACCTCCTCAATCGAGTAGGCGGTCAAACTGTAAGTCCCCGGAAGATCAACCACATTAACCCTCCAGTCGCCGTGGTTACAACTCCCCTCTTTTTTTTCGACTGTCACACCAGGGTAGTTTCCTACATGCTGGCGTGACCCCGTCATGCTGTTGAACAGAGTAGTTTTGCCGGCGTTAGGATTGCCGGCCAATGCTATGGTAATAGTTTTTTCATTGCTTAAAGTAAGGTTGACCTAACATACTGTTTAAAAAAATAACCGCGGTGAACTAGCTGTCCTGAACCGACATCTTCGATGCCATGCCGCGCCCCAGCATCACCCGTCCGCCATTAACTCCCAGTATAATCGGGCCATGCCGGTCATTGTGCCGCACTTCAATTGTCGTCCCCGGCAATACGCCCATAGCAGCCAGCCGCGACGCAATGCCATCCCCAGCTCCCACCCGCCGCAACACCACCGAGTGCCCGGTTGGTATCAGACTCAACGGCATCAGATGAGCCGGATTAAATGACTCACTATTCATTATCCACCCTCCTCACAATAATATCAGTCGCCTCTACTTTACGCAGTGAGAGGTGGTAATTTTTAACCTTAATATCAATCGGATCGCCAAATGGTGCCACCCGTATCACTTCAATCACACTCCCGCTGGTCACACCCATATCGCGGATACGCCGCTTCACAGCCCCGCTCCCCTCCAGCTTCACAATCTCGCCACGCTCACCTGGCTTAAGTGAGCTTAACTGTATCGTCATTGCTACAGGCTCCTCTCCCTTGTTCTCTGTTGCCGTGTGTGCCGCCTTGAACTCATCAAGGCACCTGGCCATGCACGTTACACACTCTTCCGGTGCTGTCTCAGCCGGTATATGATTGCGCGCAAACGCTCCAATCAGCTCCGCTCCTCCACGAGGACACGTCTTGATAAACTCTGCAAAGGCGATAAACCGGTCGATCACATGCTTTGAAATACCATGCTCCATGTTACACGCTGCCACCTCAGCCTCAGCAATGTTGACCGATAAAACATCAATCAGAAAACCGCGCAATACCTCGTGGCGCCGGTTCACCTGTCGCGCCACTTTCGTCCCCTCGTCTGTTAAAGTCACACTGCCATAAGGTTCGTAATATACCAGCCCCCGCTCGCGCAAAGTCTGCAACATCCCTGTGACCGAAGCCGGGGTCACCCCCAGACGCTCAGCAATCTCTTTCGAACGTGCTACTGTTCTATCACGCACCAGAACGAAGATCGTCTCCAGATAATCTTCAATACTGCTGCTAAATGTTGTGGTTGTCGTCGTCAAACCTCTCCCCCTTAAAAGTTAGGTGCGCCTAATATACACCCGCCACTCCAAATCCGTCAACGACAATTATTTAAAACCACAAAATTGTTACAGCAGCCCCTCCAGCACCACCCGCAGCTCGTCGTAATTGGCCACTGTCCAGTCAGGCTGTACTTTCGCTGTTGCCAGATCTTCGCGTGTCGATATCCCTGTCAGGATAAACGCCGAACGTATCCCCGCCGCAGCACCTGCGGGGATGTCGGTATCAAGGTTATCACCCACCGCTACCACCTCATCAGCCGTCAACCCCATGCTGCGTAAAGTAGTGTCAAAAATCAGCCGCTCCGGCTTGCCGATGATCAAAGGCTCAACCCCGCTTGCGGCCGCCACTGCCGCTACGATCGACCCCGTCCCCGGCACAATCCCGTCAGCCAGTCGCAGTGCCCGGTCAGGATTTGTCGCCACAAAACGGGCGCCATTGCTGATCAACTTAGTGGCCACCGCCAGCTTTGCGTAGTTAAACTCACGGTCAAAGCTGACAATTACCGCCTCGGCTCTCTTTTCATCTATCACAAACCCCTTGGCATCAAGAGCTTCACGCAAGCCTAGCTCGCCAATCACATAGACCGGCCCCGGCTTCAGATAATCTGCCGTAGCGTCTGATGAAGTGATCACATCATCCGGCCCGCAATCCAGCCCCATCCCCAAAAGTTGATCGCGTACCACATAACCGGGTCGATTGGCACGGTTGGTAACATAGCGGATAACCACGCCACGTTTGTGTAAATCACGGATCACTTCGGCAGCACCGGGCACAGCCTCGCTCCCCCGGTAAACTGTCCCGTCAAGATCAAGTATCAACCCTTTTAGTTTCATCGTATTCTCCTTATTTATAAAATTGTATTGTCGATCAATCGCGTTTTGCCGGCATAAGCCGCTACCAGTGCCACTTGTCCGGCAGCAAGCACCGAAACCGGTTCGAGTGTCTCTACATCGGCAATCCCCACGTAGTCAACCCGTAAGCCAGCCTCTGTAAGGTGTTGTCGCATCCGTCTGACAACTTCACCAGCATCACTCTCACCCGTTGCCACAGCCGCACGTGCCAACCCCAAAGCCCGACTCAACCCCAGGCCCATCTCTCGCTCTGCAACGCTCAAATAGCCGTTGCGGGAACTCTTCGCCAACCCGTCATCGTCACGTATTATCGGTGCCACCACCACTTCCAGCGGAAAGTTCAGGTCGCGTACCATCCGTTTTATGATCGCCGCCTGCTGGTAGTCTTTCTGACCAAACACCGCCACATCTGGCAAAGCAATATTGAAGAGTTTGGCCACCACTGTGCAAACGCCATTAAAGTGACCCGGACGTGATGCCCCGCACCACCGCCCCGAGAGCCCCTCTTCAACCACACTCACACTAGCATCACCGGCATACATCACCGCTGCTTGCGGAAGAAAAACTGCCGCCACACCACGCTCACGGCACCGCGCCAGATCCTCCTCCACCGTGCGCGGATATTTGGCAAAATCTTCATTGGGGCCAAACTGGGTCGGGTTGACAAACAGTGACACCACCACCACATCGCATCTTGTCGCCGCTGTGTCAATCAGCGATAAATGTCCCTCATGCAGACACCCCATAGTCGGCACCAGCCCAACTGTCAGCCCCGTCCGGTGCTGCTGTCTCGACCACCCCTGCATCTCTTCCGGTGTTATAATTACTTCCATAACTCTACCTCTGCCCTACTGTAACACGCACCTGTCGCACCTCAACATCGCCGGCAAACTCTTTCACCGCCCGCTCAAGAGCCGGCAAAGCACTGCGCCTGATGGTATAAAGGTCAATGCTGTTGGCAACATAGACATAAAGTATCCCATCGACAAATTTCCCCGGCTTGCACTTCTGCGCCACCGGCCCTGCCAGCTCCGGCCACGCCTCAGCCAAACGCTCCAACCACGGTGAAGCCTCAATACCGAGCCGCTTTAAAACCGCATCTACCGCCACACTCATCGGCTTCTCAGGTGGGCGTCGCCTCTCATACACTTCAGGCGCTATCGGCAACTGCGAAGCAGCCCGGAGTGGAGCCTCATAGTCAGGGTCATCACTCCAGGCCGGCAACTCTATCTTTGTATGTTGACCTTGCTTCATCCCTCCACATCAAGCAACAGCAGCACTGTCGCCTTCTCCTTCAACTCCAGCCGCAATCCGTCGCTCCCGGCAACATAAGCTGGGTCTTCGAACAACTCGTGGCAGTGGTCAATATCTGTCAGATAACGCCTGCAACGATACTTCGCCCCATCCTGCAAACCACTGAACTTCAGTGTTATCTCGGCGGCACTGTCAAACGAGGTTACCAGAACCGCCAGCGACTTACCATCTCCTGCTGCCAGAGCGTAAACGCCATCGGTTGTTTTGCTCACTGCCACCCGCCGCTGCCGTTCGTAAAGCTCACGGAACTTCACAAAAGCGTAAAACTGCTTCTCAGGATAGCCGTACCGGTCAAACATCGTACAGTAATAGTTGGTTGGATGGCCATCATAGTGCGTCGCAATCGTTGTCCTGCTGTCGTGCAGCCGGATCATCGTTGCCGCACAGAAAGAAGTGCCACCATACCCCGACGAAAAC
Organism: Lentisphaerota bacterium; assembly: GCA_012520735.1. Classification (GTDB taxonomy): domain Bacteria; phylum Verrucomicrobiota; class Kiritimatiellia; order RFP12; family JAAYNR01; genus JAAYNR01. Next base: position 13,838 of record JAAYNR010000145.1, read on the forward strand.
GAAAATGCTACCCGCTTGCCATGACTCCGCGTACCCTCGGTAAATGGACGCGGTGGCTCAGGTGTTACCCCTGAATTCGGGATATAATTCCACTCATCACAAATCAACTGCGTATCACCATAACCTATGCTATCGAGCCCCTCTTCTGCTACCTGACCCTCTTCAAAAACCTCCTCCGGATGATTGGCATAACGGTGCCATGTAAAGAAATCTAGTGGCAGTTTATCGCGCTGTACCCGCTCCAGAAACCCCCGAAAATAGGGCATATACTTCTCATTCAGCCGGGAAGTCCCATACCCACCCACCTTAATGTCAGGGAACTCCTTCTTCATCATCTGCGATGTAATAGCGTAAAGTTCGTAATACTGCTCCGGTGTGCCACTCCAGAGCGGATCACGTGAACGATCCTCAGAGAAGTACTGATTATCCGGCTCATTCCATATCTCCCAATACTCAATACCCCAGTTGAAACCATTAGCCCACCCCTCATTATAGTGGCGCACAATATTACAACATATCCGCGCCCACTTGGCCGGATCCTTAGGCGGGTCTACAAACAGCTTATATTTGGTGTGCTCAATACTCACCCCCAGACGATATATTATTTTAGCACCGGTATCGAGACACTGCTGCAAATAGATGTCGGTCGCCTTGAAATCATAGCTGGCCGGATCGTTCTCATCGGCATCAAAATCGCGGAATATCTGCGGTATATCAACCTCACGCGGATGGGGATAATTGGTATCGTGTAATCTTATATAAGGGAACCCCGCCACCTTATAAAAATGGGTGCTATCGATCAACGCCCCGAAACAGACCGGACCGTTATCAATCCCATGCAAAGGCCGTACCACACCGGCATCGCAAGCTGCATCAATCGAAATATCAACCTTCATAACTCCCCTTTTCTCATATGATAAAAACAATCATGACCAGAACCGTTACATCATCTCATAAAACCACCACCCCGACAAGCCCGGCAATCACCTCCCTCTGGAGATCGCCCTCCCCGGCGTCGTTCACGCCACCACACTTA
>JAAYNR010000312.1 GCA_012520735.1 Lentisphaerota bacterium
CATCGGCACCATCACGCTCACGGCGCTGACGCCCCCCACGAGCACCGCCGCCGGCAGCACGCTCCTGTGCGTCTTGTGCCGCACGCTCGGCCTCAGCCTGACGGTTCTTCTCAGCCGCCACCTTGGCGTATTCGTCGGAAGCCTCTTTAATCACCCGTGCCAAGGCATCGGCGATCAGCTTGATTCCGCGAATGGCATCATCATTGCCGGGGATAACATAGTCAACCGGATCAGGATCTACGTTGGTATCAACAATCGCCACCACCGGAATACCCAGCCTGCATGCCTCGTTAACCGCATTCTCTTCACGGCAGAGGTCGATTACAAACATAGCCGACGGCAACCGTGACATATCGGCAACACCCGAGAGGTTACGCTGCAGTTTATCGAGCTCACGACGCAGATTAGATGCCTCTTTTTTATGCTCTGAAAGCACCCCGTTGTTGTTACGGGCCATCGTCTCAATCTGACGCATACGCTTGACGCTACGACGAATCGTCTCGTTATTAGTGAGAGTGCCACCCAGCCAGCGCTCTGTCACATAATACTGATCGCAGGCTATAGCCGCTTCGCGAACCACATCCTGAGCCTGTTTTTTGGTGGCCACAAAGAGAACCTTACCGCCATTAGCCACGGTATCGCGCAAAAACGCTGCAGCGGCATCGAGTAGTGATACAGTTTGAGTCAGGTCAACGATGTGAATCCCATTGCGCTTGTCGAAAATATAGCGTTTCATCTTGGGGTTCCACCGCTTGGTCTGGTGACCAAAGTGCAAGCCTGCGTCAAGCAGGTCTTTCAGGGTGAGCCCGGTAAGGCTCGAGGCTGGCATCTCCATATTATGAACCTTTATTGTGAGGCCGCCACGCTGGACGACCCACTGGTTAATCCGCTCAGTCAACACCTCCTTCAGGTGCTGTCCTCGCTTCCGCAACGGCAGACGTCCCCAGACGGCTCCGTGCCGGATAAACTTGAAAGAGAAAAATTAAACTACAAATCCCCGCTTTTGACAAGCCCAAACTGAATTTATTTTTTGAGCCATTGACAAGGTTAATGAAATAGGGTAAAGTATCCCTCCTTTATAGAACGATTCTCACTTAGGAGCAGGAAAATGAAACAGCTATGGCAGCCTTCAAAGAAGAAGAGGGCCCGCAAAATTGGTTTTTTGGCCCGTATGGCCACAAAGAACGGGCGTAAAATACTGGCACGCCGCCGGCAAAAGGGGCGGGCTCGTTTGACCATTTGCGACTAATTAAAGGGAGAGACTCCCGTTGACTTACCGTACGGGCGAGGGCGTTTGTGGCCAGGAGACGGTGGCCGTGACGCCGCCGCCCGTACGGTTTTGTTTACCCCGAAGCAGCCGCCTTGCATCACCGCAATATCGTGAGGTGTTTGACCAGGGGCACTCAACCGCCGGCAGGTATCTGGTGGTATGGGCTAAACGTCGTGGCGGCGAGGGATGTTCGCTAGGTGTAGTTACCAGTAAACGAACCTTGCGTACAGCCGTGGCGCGTAATCGGGCGCGACGCCTGTTGCGAGAGGCGTTCCGCCTTAACCGTGGAGCATTGGGTAAGGGGATCGATTTGGTCTTAATCGCCAGATCACGCATAGCGGAGGTCGGTCGTCAGGAAGTGGCAGCCGACTTTCTTGCTGTTTGCCGCCGCGCCCGTATCTGTCGCAGGGAGGGGCATCATGATTAGCCGACTCCTGATTATGTTTGTCCGAGCCTATCAGGTGGTTCTGGCACCGCTGATCGGACCGTGCTGCCGTTTTACCCCATCGTGCTCTGAATACTGTATCGGCGCAATTACCATACACGGCCCCTGGCGTGGAACGTGGTTGACTGTGCGTCGGCTGTTGCGGTGTCGGCCATTCGGCCCCTGTGGCTATGACCCCGTCCCTTTGCGTCATAACAACGGCTCACCTGCCGGAATTACCAATAAATAGAGATAATACATTATGAATAAACAAGACATCGCTGTGGTAGCCATCCTTTTTGTAGCCCTGCTGGGGTGGATGCTGCACCAAAACCGGGTTGGCCGGCAACGCATCGAGCAATCGGCCGCAGCCATAAGAGCCGCTGTTGAAGAGGAGCAGATATCTGAGATTCCAGATGGAGCCGGCGATAGTCTGGCAACTGCGCAATTGAGTGCCACTAACGAAACATTGGCGAAAATAACACCTGAGGCGGCAGCAGCAGCAGAGGTCACGACTGCGGCTGTGGAGCGACTCCCCGAGGAGCTGGTAACGCTCTGTAATAGCGATATGACGGTGACGCTCTCGACTCATGGTGCAGCCGTCAAGAGTGTTGAGCTGGTACGCTATCAGGCCTCGCAGGCCGACGACAGCGGTGTACTGACCTGGGATTTTTCAGAGTCGCCGGCACTATGTTGGGAGGGTCTCCCGGGTGTGGCCGCTGATGCCGATTATGTGGTGGTGCCACCCACCACAGCCGCCTCTAACACCGTTACCCTGGCACTGCGTGCCTCCACCGGCCTGGAGGTTGAGCGTCGGGTCACTCTGGCCGATAACTACCGCATAGAGGTGCAGGATATTATGCGTAATGCTGCCGCCGCACCGCTGGCGTCGGCCTCTACCAATTGGCTGTCGCTGGGTCTGTTTACCGCCGGTAATTCGCGTAACGATACCCTTGGCGGTGAAGCTTGCGGCACGGCAGAAGGGGCCAAAGTACGCCATTTAAACCGCGATATCATGAAGGCCGTGGGATCCGGTGGCGGGGGGTGCTTCAGTGGCGGGGGCCAACCGCTTGTGCCGCAGGCCACAATACCTGTCCCGGGTGAGTGGCGCTGGGTCTCTTTAAAATCGCGCTTTTTTACGCAAATTTTACTGCCACAGGAGCCTGCCTCCGGCTTCAGAATTGAGGCCAAAGCATCAACTAACGGTAATAAGCAAACTCCAGTAGGGAGTATCAGCGGTGCAGCCGCTTTTGGTGGGTTTATCCTGCAACCGGGTGAGGTGCTTGAACGCGGTACAATGCTCTATATGGGACCGAAAAAACTAGCCATACTCAATGATATGGGCCATAACATCAACGAAGTGATGGAGTTTGGCACCTTTAAATGGTTCTGTAAACTGATGGTGCCGACACTAAACTTTTTCCACCGCCTGTTACCTAATTACGGCATAGCTATTATCCTGCTAACTATTCTGGTGCGGGTTATTTTCTGGCCGCTGACTCATAAAAGCACCGAGAGCATGAAGCGGATGCAGACCATTCAACCGCAGTTGAAAGAGCTGCAAACTAAATATAAGGATAATCCGCAGAAAATACAGCAAGAGACTTGGCGTATCTATAAAGAGAATAAGGTCAACCCTCTCTCGAGTTGTCTCCCCATGCTGGTACAGATCCCTATTTTCATCGCCCTCTATACGGTGTTGCGCAGTGCGGTGGAGCTCCGCTTCGCCTCGTTTTTGTGGATTGCCGACCTGAGTGAGCCGGAGAATCTTCTGGCCGGGGTGCTCCCCATACCGCTGAATATTCTCCCCATCCTGATGGCCGGTACCATGGCTTTGCAGAGTTTTCTCACCCCGGCCGGTGGCGACCCCGCCCAACAGCGGATGATGATGATACTGATGCCATCTATGATGCTCTTTATGTTTTACGGGATGCCGGCTGCGTTGTCGCTCTATTGGACAGTCAGTCAGGGTATCTCGATTATCCAGATGCTGATGCAGCGCTATCGCAACAAAAAAGCTCAAGGTGGCGGTGGAGGCGGCGGCATGACCGTTGAACCGCCACAAACCATGACACGGCAGATGCGTAAGCGACAAGCTGCCGCCGGAGGTGCATAGCCAGAGATGAATATGAGCGCAAAACAGAGTTCAAAAGGGCTTTACCTCCACTTCGGAGCGGGTAATATCGGGCGCTCTCTGGCCGGAGCGCTATTCTCTCAGGCCGGCTATGAAGTACTTTTTGCCGATGCCGCTGCACCTGTGGTAGCGGCATTGCAACAAGAGAGACGCTATAAGGTGGTCTTTAAGGATACCCTTGCAGCAGGAACCCCCGATACCTATTGGATTGAAAGGGTAAACGCCATTTCAGCCCTCGATAGTGCCGCCGTTACAGCCGCCGTGGCTCAAGCTGATGTTATAGGTACAGCCGTGGGAGCACAGGTTTTACCAATAGTGCTTCGCTCCATGGCTGCCGGACTGGCACTGCGTAAGCAGCCGGTATCGATCCTCTTCTGCGAAAATATGCACGATGCCGCCGCTTTGGCGCACCATGAGCTGAGTAGCACCCTGCCTTCAGACTTTCCTCTTACTGAAATGGTCGGGCTGGTAGAAACCAGTATCGGTAAGATGGTTCCTATAATGCCGGCTGAAGTACGGCAACGCGACCCTCTTGAAGTTTGGTGTGAGGCGTACAATATGATTATTGCCGACCGTGCCGGGTTTATCGGCTCTATACCGCAAGTGCCGGGGCTCGAACTGAAAGAGAACTTCACCGCCTATGTAGAGCGTAAACTCTATGTCCACAATCTGGGTCATGCCACTTGTGCCTGCCATGGGCACCTCCATGGCCACACCTATTTATGGAGTGCTATTGGCGATCCTGCCGTAGCCACCGAGACCAGAGCCGTGATGGAGGCTACAGCTAAAGCACTGATACACCGCTACCCCGGTGAGTTTGATCGTCTCATGCAACAGGAACATGTTGATGACCTGATCCGCCGTTTCGGCAACCGTGCCTTAGGCGACACTGTTTATCGGGTAGGACGCGACCTGCCGCGCAAGCTGGCACCGGCTGACCGTTTTATCGGCGGTTTACAACTTGTTGAGGAGGCTGGCGGTGATGTGACCCCACTCCACCGCGCTATTGCCGCGGCTCTCTGCTTTAAGGCTACTGATGAAGAGGGTCACCCCTTTGCTGCCGATACCGCTTTTCTGGAGCAGGTGGCAAAGCACGGTGCTGAACATATGTTGATCGAACATTGTGGACTTGATACCGGCAATGCCGCAATGATCGCACACCAATTGAAGCTACTCCGTAAAGCCTAAAACTGCTTACAGCCGTAACCAAATGTTGTACAGCATAGAAATCTTATCCCCTTTATGAAGATAGCCGCTTGAATTTCTTGTTTTTTTGACAGTAGCTAACGGGTTAGCTACTAATGACGGCAGTTCAGGGCGTAGCCGGACTAACCTCAGAGAACACGCCGCACAGCATCTTGCCAGCCGGCATAGAGCTGAGCACGCCGTGAGGGCGACATAGACGGTTTAAAGAGACGCCGCCCACTCGTTGCCGCAGGGAGCTCGCCACGGTTTTTCCAGAACCCCACTGCAAGTCCGGCTAACGCCGCTGCACCGAGCGCAGTGGTCTCAATGTTGGCCGGCCGCAAAACCGGTACGCCAAGAATGTCGGCTTGAAACTGCATCAGAAAATCATTCGCCGTAGCACCGCCATCAGCACGCAACTGACGCAACCGGCGTCCTGAGTCGGCCTGCATGGCATCGAGCACATCTTTAGTCTGGTAAGCGATCGACTCCAACGCCGCACGCACAATATGGGCACGCAGCGTACCGCGCGTGACACCCAACAGTGCACCACGGGCACTGCTGTTCCAGTATGGGGCACCGAGTCCGGTAAAAGCCGGCACCAGATAGACACCACCTGTATCGGGAACCTCACGAACATGCTCTTCACTCTGGGCGGCATCACTGATCAAACCTATCTCATCTCGCAGCCACTGTATCGCCGCACCGGCAGTAAAGACACTCCCTTCCAGTGCATAGGTAGTGCGGCCATTGATCTGCCAGGCGATAGTAGTGAGGAGTTTATGCTGTGAGATTTGCGGCTGCGACCCAGTATTCTGTAGCAGAAAACACCCCGTACCATAGGTGTTTTTAGCCGATCCGGCCGTAAAACACCCCTGCCCGAAGAGAGCCGCCTGCTGATCGCCGGCCACACCGCTCAGTGCTATTTGCCGACTACCAAACAAGCCCGGTCGGGTAAGACCAAACATGCCGCTCGATGGTTTTACCTGCGGCAACATGGCTGCTGGAATATTGAAAATCTTCAGCAACTCCTTGTCCCAGCAGAGATCGTGAATATTGTACAGCATGGTGCGGGAGGCGTTGCTGACATCAGTAGCATGTACCAAACCGCCACTGAGATTCCACAAAAGCCAAGAGTCGATAGTACCGCATAATATCTCGCCGTTACGGGCGCGCTTGCGGGCACCGGGGGTGTTGTCGAGGAGCCAGGCTATTTTAGAAGCCGAAAAGTAAGGATCCGGCAACAATCCGGTCTTGGCACGTATTTTTTTACTGTCGCCACTGGCGGCAAGTTTCTCGCAAACTGCTGCCGTCCGCCGACACTGCCAGCCGATCGCATTGCCCAATGGCTGGCCGGTTGCGCGCTCCCAAAGGAGAACGGTCTCCCGCTGATTGGTGATACCGATAGCCGCCACGGCATCAGGTGCTACCCCACTTTCAGAGAGGACAACACGTGCGGCGGTGAGTTGCGATTTCCAGATAGCCAGCGGATTTTGCTCAACCCAGCCAGGCCTGGGGTATATCTGTTTGATTGGCCGGCGCGCCAGACCAAGAATACGGCCTGCGCGGTCAAAAAGGATGGCACGTGAGCTGGTAGTGCCCTGATCAAGAGCCAGAATTGCCTTCATGATCGCCTCCAGGGGAATTGATAATTCAGGTCAAAGCGGCTATTTAGAGCGGAGAGTTGCTCCTGTAAAACAGGCGGCACAGGGATACCGTGCTCGCGGCGGTATTGCCAGGCGATCCACTCTTTCTCACCAGCAGTATAGATCTGCCTGACACCGGCAGCTTTGCGCGAGGCGCGTAGTTGGCGCATAATCGTACCGGCAATCGATTTAAACAACGCCGGCTCAATAAAAGAGGCAATATTCACCGCAATAAAAAAGTGCCCCAGCGGATAAGGTATCCTCTTGCCGTCGGCGTCGGTGCCATTAAGGTCTTTGGTGAATTTAGCATTTGAGAGAGCTGCCGAAAGGACCTCTACCGCAGTGGCATAGCCATACCCCTTGTAGCCGGCGGTCTCCTCACCTATACCGCCTAGTGGGGTGAGGGCACAATTGCCTTTGGTGAGAGCTTCAAGAACTGTCTCAGGGTCGGTTTGCGTCTGGCCGTCATGGTCGATCACCCACCCCGGCGGCAATTTTTTGCCGGCACGGGCATAAGATTCAATCTTACCGCGTTGCGACATAGAGGTGGCGCAGTCGATATTAAAGGCAAACGGCTCATCTGTAGGAAAGCCGATAGTCAACGGGTTTGTCCCAAGCATATTCTCCACCCCGAACGTAGGTGCACTGGAGGGGCGGGCATTGGTACCGGTGATGCCGATCATATCAGCCGCCGCGCACATCTCAGCATAATAACCGGCAATACCGTAATGTGAAGAATTCCTGACAGCAACCATCGCGGTGCCATAAGTACGGGCTTTCGCAATGGCCATCTCCATGGCACGCCGGGCAACTACATGACCCATACCGTTATGGCCATCAAGCACAGCCGTGGTGGGACCCTCATTCACCACCTCAATATTGGTAACCGGTGATAATATCCCCTGATCAATTCGGTCTATATAGATAGGCTTGAGGCGCCCGATGCCATGCGAATCGATGCCGCGTTTATCAGAGGTGATGAGAACATCGGCTATAATTGCAGCCTCTTCGGGTGGCGTACCGAGCTTAACAAAGATGTCTTGGATAAACTGCTCCAACAGGGTGTGATCGATCCAGGTGCAGTCGGAATACTCTTCAATCGAATACATGGTGCCCTCCTGTGGCATTGGCGCAGCCCTCGGGCAGATGGCGACCGTTACCTGTGTCAGCCGTGAAAACACTGCCTGAAGCTTCAGCCAAGAGTTATGAAAGCAAGATAGCACAAGTGGCACCGATTTGTCCATGCTTGACACTTCCACCCCTTTCACAGATACTCTCTCTTATTATTCAAGACTTTCAAGGAGACCATTATGGCAAGGGAAAAATCTACAGCAGCCCCCACTCAGCTCGAGTCGGTTTTATCGCAAATCCGTAAAGAATTCGGCGACAGTGCCATTATGCGCATGGGCGATGCCGACGCTACCAAGGATATCGACGTTATCTCTACCGGTGCATTTTCACTCGATCTGGCACTCGGTGTCGGCGGCTTGCCGCGTGGGCGCATTGTCGAAATTTACGGTCAGGAGTCGTCCGGCAAAACTACCCTGGCACTCCATGTGGTGGCCAGTGCCCAGAAAAATGGTGGCATGGCGGCTTTTGTCGATGCCGAGCACGCCCTCGATCCCAATTACGCCCGGCGAATCGGCGTGAAGCTCGACGACCTCCTGATTGCCCAGCCCGGCTCGGGTGAAGAGGCCCTCACCATTACCGAACAATTGGTAAAATCTGGAGCACTCGATGTCGTGGTAGTCGACTCCGTAGCCGCCTTGACCCCACAAGCTGAGATCGACGGCAACATGGGCGACGCCCACATGGGTCTGCAGGCGCGTCTAATGTCGCAAGCCATGCGCAAGCTCACCTCAGCCATTGCCCAAACCAAAACCCTCTGCATCTTCACCAACCAGGTGCGTGAAAAGATCGGTGTCATGTTCGGCAATCCCGAGACCACTCCCGGCGGCAAAGCGCTGAAATTCTACTCCTCCGTCCGCCTCAATGTACAGCGAATCGGTGCTATTAAAGAGGCATCCGGCACAGTTGTCGGTAACCGCACACGGGTAAAAGTCCTTAAAAACAAGGTAGCACCACCCTTTACCGAAGCGGAGTTTGACATTCTCTACGCCCGCGGTATCTCCTGGGAGGGGTCGGTGCTCGATGCCGCCATCGCCTGCAACGTTGTTGCTAAGCGCGGTTCATGGCTCTCGTTTGAAAACGAGCAGATCGGCCAAGGTGCACTGGCAGCCACAGAGCACCTGCGTAAAAACCCCGAGCTCACCGAGAAACTGATCGCCAAAGTACGTGAATTACGCCCCACTGCGGCGCAAATGAGCCGTGAGGCCGAAGACGAATCAGCAGCCGAGCCCGAAGAAGAGGCCTGAGCTACACCGGGCCTCTCGCCCCGACCTACCCGACCAATGCTCCCAGCATGGTGTCGGCGTAGGTCATTACCTGCTGAAACTGATCCAGCCCGAACGACTCATTGGGTGCATGAATACGGTCGCTTTCGCGCCCGAACCCCACCAGCAGAGGTGCCGCCCCGGTGATATCGCGCAAAATTGAGATCACCGGTATTGAGGCTCCCTCCCAGAGAAACAGCGGCCCTTCAGGATCCATTTGCGTGAGCACATCAGCAGCCAGCCGGAATACCGGCGAGGCCAATGACAAACGGAAACCACCGGCACCTTCACGCACATCGCTAACCTCCAGCCGCAACCCCGGCGGACAATGCTCCTGCAGATGTGCCACTATTGCCGCCATCGTTTGTTGCGGGTTTTGACCGGGCGCCAGCCGGGCACTCAGTTTGGCCAGAGCCGAAACGGGAATAATGGTTTTACTGCCGGCACCGCCATAACCACTGTGGATACCATTAACCTCAATTGTCGGGTAAAAGGCGGTACGCAACGAGTGAGGTATCCCCTTCTCTCCCCCCTCAGGCCGGGCACCGGTCTCACTAATATAAGAGTCCATATTAAAAGCGACAGCCTGAGCGAGCTTGAGCTCCTCTTCACTGGGTGAAACCCAGCCATCCCAGAAACCGTCAACTGCCACACGTCCCTCACTGTTATGGAGTGTCGCTAATAACTGCACCATACCTAAAGCCGGATTGGCTGCCAGACCGCCATGAGTCCCCGAGTGGAGATCGTGCGAAGGGCCATAGAGCTTTACAGTGAGCGACTGCACCCCACGCAGCCCCGCCACGATTGCCGGTCGACCGCAAGGGTGGATAGCAGTATCACAAACCAGCAAGATATCAGCCGCCAGACGTTCCCGCCAATTGTGTACAGCCGCCAACAGCGCAGGACTCCCCGACTCCTCCTCCCCCTCCAACAACAGCCTTATAGTCGGCAGAGGTTTGCCGCAATTAATCCGCGCCGCCACCCCCTGCAAAAAGGCGAACAGTTGCCCCTTATTATCCTGAGCCCCGCGGGCATAAACACGCTCATCACTCAAAGTAGGCTCAAACGGCGGTGTACACCACTCCTCCAACGGGTCAGCAGGTTGCACATCATAATGACCATAAAAAAGAACCACCGGTGCATTGGTCTCACCGCGACGCTCCGCCAATAAGATAGGCTGCCCCCGCTCTGGCGCAAACACCTCCACAGTAAAATCAAGCTGCTTCAGCCACCGTTTCAGCCAGGCCGCAGCCCGTGCACAATGCGCCAATGCATTGATATCAGCACCCACCGAAGGTATCGCCAACAGCTCAAACCAGTCGGCCAGAATCTGCACCCGGTTTTCGGTAAAATAAGCGTGATTCAACTGTTCCATAAAGTCATCTCCATCTGAAATATCGGTCAAACCGTAACATGGGCACGCAAAAGCCACCCCAAATGCGACCTTCAACATATCAAAACCCACCCCCCATGGCAAAACAATGGTCAAATAAATCAGTAAATAGGTAATTTTTACAGTTGCCGAATATGCTCCTCGTCTGCTATAGTTGACAGCGAAACAGAAGCTTTTGGTGTTTTGCAGTGATATATACCAATCATGGGATATGTCAATTTGGGTATGCCGATATTTGGGCAATAGCATGAGACAGTTATACAAAACAATATTTTATGGATTTTTTATAACCTCGCTGGTCTTCATTACGGCCGGCTGTGGCATTATGGGGTGGCTTAAAGGTAACGAAGAGGCTGAGGTGCCCGAGATTAACCCAGATCCCGCCTATGAGGTGGTAGATCCTGTGATCCGCTCAGGCCATTTCATCCGTATCGGGGTGACAGCAGCGGGAAAATCAGAAGTAAGCGAAGTGCCGCGTGAGGTATCAGCCAAAGGCGAGATACTGATGCCATATATCGGCACAGTCAAGTGCGAGGGGATGACACTGCAGGAGTTACAGAGTAAACTGGAGGAGCTCTACTCCCAGTATATCCACGACCCCCAAGCCTCAGTCAGCTTTATCTACTCTCCCGATGGCGGCGGGCTCTCCCCCTGGGGTACAGTGCTGGTAATGGGCGAAGTTGCCCGTAAGGGGCCGGTAAATATCCCCCCCACACGTGATCTTACAGTTATGAAAGCGATCCAGATGGCCGGAGGCACCACATCGGTTGCGGCTTTATCACGGGTTTATGTCACCCGTAAAGTCTCAGAGACAGAGCGCAAACGGATAGAAGTGAATTTACAGACAATCGGCAAACACGGCGACATCAGTAAAGACATAACCCTCCTACCTGATGATGTCGTGTTTGTACCGGAGTCAATAATGTAGCTATGTATAAAAAAACGACTTGCCTGTTTTTTATAAAACTGGCATACTTCTCGCAAAAAGGAAGTTTTGTTTTTTTAGCTTAGCAGAGAATAACGGAGGTCATTATGAGACCAATGACGATTTATACAGGTATGGTAGTGTTTGCAGCTATGGCTGTTACGTGCATGGCGCAAAGTCCTAACTGGGTAGCCCAACTAGGTAATTTGGCACAGGACACAACTAATGTCCGCGAGACCATGAAGCAGGTGGAGCCGCACGACAAGCAGTTTTTTGCTGAGCGTCTGTTGCGCGCTGTCAAAACAATCCCACTGGCACAGGAAGATAAGAGCGCCCGCTTTGCCAATGTGGCTCACGAGCTGGTAGCCGGGGCACAGAATATTGAAGAGAAACAGTCTACCCTGAGCACGATCTTCTCCAAAGCCGACCCCCGCTACCTCTCCGGAATCAGCGACACTCTGGCATCTGGTCTGGAGATCACCAAAAACGGGATCAGCGAAGACGCATTTCTCGGTATCGCCACTAACGTCATTGCCAGCGTGACCGACCGTACAGCCGGTGATCCCGATGCCCTCACACGGGTAACCATGGCCACTGCTACCTTCCTCCGCGCTGCGGGCGCACGTGACTCTGTTAAAGACGCAATTCTGGCCAGTCTTGGCACTTCCGGCTTTGCGGATCAGGTTCGGGAGGTAGTCGTTGCAGCAGCGAATGGCAACTATGAGCCGATGCTGGCTGCCAACGAGGCCGCTAAAGCCCTAAGCCCCCAGTGGTACGTCGGGCGCACCTCGCCCCCGGGCGAACCGCTGCTCCACCCTGTAGGGAGCTTTTACTCATTCAGCCGCATGACCGGTGTTGACGGCCTGAGTTTTGGTGGTGTTGATGCCATCCCTTCAGCGGCACAGCCCTATTATGGACAAAACATCAAAAAGAAAAAACCCAAGATGTACCTTCGCCCGATACCTGATGAAAACGGCCGATTCCAGATGGTGATTAGATAACGGCATAGTTACGATTAGTACACCCAGGAGAGTGAATGATGAAAACAATTAATACTGTAAAAAATATCAGCCTGCTTGCCGGAATTGTGTGGGCTGGGGCCTCACTGGCGGGACCTTTTGATTTTGTTCAGCCAAGCGATGGCTTCCACTTCGGGGAGTTGACAGTATCACCCTTTGCGGAGGTCCTCTATTTTTATGATACCAACTACGACCGTGTTGATAGAGGAAGCTCGTCCAGCCATGGCCCTAGTCTGCGTGGTGGCCTCGACTATTCGTATGCTGGCGACCGCAACACTTTTTCAGGACAGGCGTGGTATCAGTGGGAGAACTATAATGGTGATGGCCGGCTCGACAGCAAGCAGTGGCGTGAATCACTCCGTTATATGCACGAGACCCCACAAGGTACAGTTCTTAACCTGAACCACTACTGGGCTGAAACCGATCAGTCAGATTACGAGCGTGGCCAGTGGCGCGATCGTCGGGAGTTTATGCTCGGTGCCGGAATCGCCCACGCCTTTTCACCAAAAACCCGAGTTCACCTCGATGTTGGTGTGGAAGATGTCGCCTACCGTAGCCCCTTCCTTTATGACTGGCGTAAATATTCGGCTGATGTCTCGCTGGCACGCCGCTTTGGAGCTAAATCGGATGCATTTATCAATGCCGGCACCTCGCTTGAAGAGAATGAAGACTACTCCGGCTTCTCCAAAGCTTACCGCATTGGTCTGGGTATGGCTTCACGCGCTACCGAAAAAGTCTCTTACAGGGTTGTTGCCGGTGCCGAAGCTTTTGACTACAATGGTCGCCCGCGCGGTAGCACTGACTGGGCACCTTATTACCAACTTGGTGCCACCTGGAACGCCTCAAGTAAGTGGACTTGGACGCTGACTGGTCGTGGCGAACATCGCAGTAGTGAAGAGTATGGCAGTAACTACACCAGAACTTACACCTTGGGAGTAGGAGCCGCTTATCAGGCCAACCGCCGCCTGAGTCTCTCCATGCGCTCGCTGTGGCGCTATGATGAGAGCGAATATCGCGTAACTGACTTTACAACAGGCCGCTCTAAAGACAAACGTGACCATGAGCTGGGCGTACGGACTGATGTCACCTATCGTCTCAACAAATATGCCAGCCTGCGGGTTGGCGGTGAGGCCACCACTCAGATATCATCTATCGATGCCGATGAGTACAACCGTTTTCGTGTTGATATGGGCCTTATGCTCCGTTACTAAGGGCTGACCATAATGACAGGTTGCCCACCTCTACCCCGCTTTTTTCAACAAAGGCGGGGTATATTGTTTTAACTACCTGTAATAATCTATAATATGACAAAGTACGCTGCTACACTGCACATACTGTTAATTATGATACTGGCCACATGGCTCAGTTTTCCTGATAAAGTGTGGTACTGGAGTTGCCTCCTCTGGCTGGGAATAAGCGGACTGCTGATAGGCTTAGCGTCACCGCAACAACGTCAGGATGAGTCACGAGCCGGTGCCTCACGCCGTAGTTGGCGCACTTTGCGTGGTGATGCTTTCACCGGAATTTTCCTACTGATTACCCTCTTTTTACTAGTGCAGGCACTGAATGGTGGCCGTGAAATGGTATATAATGCTGAACTGGAGCAATGGAACTTCGGTGCTCCAGCTCTAGCCTGGGCAGCCTCACATGTTAACACCGCCATCTCCTGGCAGGCGGTAGCCTGGTTTTGTACCTTTGGCACTGTCGCCTTGACAGTACGTCACACCATGGGCAAAAAATTACGTCTGCTACTGTTGCATGGGGTCAGTATCAACGGCGCACTGCTGGCACTGTGGTGGTGTATAGCCTATTTCATCGGAGGAACAACCGATAAAATACCACCCCAACAATGGTTTTTTATCCTCAAAGGAAGCACTGCCACACTCTACCATCTGATCGCCGCTACCATTGGCCTGGGACTGAGCCTGAACACCACAGCCACTGATAACAGTCGGAGATACTGGTTATTACTGCCACCGCTGCTCAATTTAATCGGCCTGCTGGTAACTGGCACCACTCTCACCACATTGTGCGCCTGGCTCTGGTCTCTGTTGGCCGTTGTTTATGGAGCACTCTATCTTCAGGCAACAGCAAATCCCAAACAACGCCCACTCTCTATGCTGTTCCTCGGAGCATTTGTAGTCATGGCTGGTCTCGTCATTTATAAAATAGCTGACAACGCAGAACTCTTATGGTCTGGTATAACGGCACAGTTTGCCGCCTGGGGCGTTACCAATGGCACAATCTCTACCGCCTGGCAACTGTTTGCCAATGCCACATTGTACGGTCACGGTGCCGGCTGTTTTGAGATTCTGGCACCTTTGCACGACTGGCAGGTCGGAGCCACTGAAGTCCATGGAGCCACCTGTTATGGTGCTGTTCTGGCGTTGGCAGAGTATGGTCTGGCAGGCTGTAGCCTAATGTTAATAGCACTGGCTATTGTGATCTCAGAGTGCGTGCACCGGCTGGGATTAACACCACAACTGCCACCTGCCTCTGAGTCGTGGTTGGGGCGAAGGCTCCTTTTCAGACTCTCACCAGTTACTGTCACTGCGTTGATAGGTCTGGCCGGTGTATTGGTGATTGGAGTTAACGAGCCCATAAGTCGCCAAAATCTGGCGGGAGCATCTGCAATTATTATTTTACTTTCGCTTGCAAGTTTTCTTCCGTTACGCAAGCGAATATAGTATGGTGTTGGTGCTTGGTCAATTGTACCCATGCACCTGTATATCAGGAGATGGGATATTTCGAGTAAAAACATGAGCGAAGAAGAAGCAAAAAACACTCCTGCAACTGAAAAAGATGCGGTTAAGAGGACTACGCCCGGATATTACGGGCGGGTTCCCTACTACTCAAAAGCACCATATTACGGCCCCTCACCATATTACGGCGCCAATGGTTTCCCGACCACAGCTTATGGCGGTGCTGCTCCATACTATTACGGTGGAGCACCTGCCGGCGCAGATGAAGAGTCGCTGGTAGGAGCAATTACACTAACGCGAATAATGCGTGTGTGTATGCAGCGCTGGGTCACAATTATGGTTTTTATAATTCTGGGAGCTATCGGCTCATTTTTTGTCTTTAAGCTCTCCCCTACCATCTATGAGGCCAAAAGCATTATTGAGATGAGTATCAGACCACCACGCATCCTGCCCGGTCGCGGTGCCATGGTCGAAGGCGATGCTGTTGGCTCTCTGGAAGAGGTCTTTAATACGCGACTGGCCAGATTGCGCAGTCGGGCCATGATGGAACAAGTACTGCAGCGTTACCACTCCGATTACCCTAACTCTGCTGTCCCCGAGGACGAGCTTATCAGAACTTTATCGGGCAAGAGCGACATGAAACTGCAGCGTCGTTCAAGGCTGGTAGTGCTGTCGGTGCGCTCGCATGATGCCCAGCTTGCCGCTGATCTGGCAAACTCTTATGCCCTTACCGCCGAAACATTTACTCAGGAGGAGAATAAGCTGGTCTCAGAGGAGGCCGTGGCATGGCTGCGGACAACTGTTGAGGCACAGCGACGGCGGCTTGCACAGGCCGACCAGGCAATCATGGATTTTAAGGTTGGGGCACGTGTCGACTCCATGGTGAAGGAGCAGGAGGGCGTAAGCATGGCTCTGGCACGGGTTAATACCGAAATTGCCGATCTTGAGTCGCGCATAACTCTGGCCGAGGAGATGTTGCGTACACTGCAATTGCTGCAAGATTCGCCCGATCGCTTTGGCTCGTTGCCGGAAAACACCCCGCGTGCCTCAGAAATATCCGCCACTCACCAACAACTACAGCAGAACATTGCGGCACGCAATGCACTGCTGGCCCGCTACACCGATAAACACCCAGACGTTCTGGTAAAAGAGAAAGAGGTGATGGTCTACCGGGAACAATTTGCCGAGGTAGTTAAACGCTCATGTGAAACCGCTCAAGCCAACTGTGACCTGCTGAAGAGCCAGATGGAGCCGTTCAGGGTAAAGCGTGCCGAGTTGAGTGCCGCCTATGCCGACCTGCAAACAAAAATCGACGCTGCGGTCATACGCCTCCACCAGTTGCAGCGTGACTTACAGGTTAATGAGCAGAGCTACAAAGCCCTGCTGAACCGTATGGAGGAGGCCCGCCTAGCACATGATGAAAATATGTGCACCGTCAAAATCGGTGAAACCAGCTCTATACCACGTCTCCCTATCAGTCCTAAACCCACACTGATATTCCCCGCTGGCCCGATGATTGGACTGCTCATCGGTATTCTGTTTGTGCTGGTGGTCGATCACTTTGAAGATAAAATCACCGGTATCAGTGATATTGAACAACGCCTGCGCATGAAGGTGCTCTGCGTTTTACCGCGCTTACCCATAAAACTGCGCGAAGAACTGGCAGTGGTGGTGGCTCGCGATAAATTCTCGCACTTCTCCGAGGCTTTCGCCGGCTTGCGTAATCTGCTCGACTCCCCACGCTATCAGGATCAAACTAAAGTTATACTGGTCGTCAGTACCCAGCCAGGCGAGGGGAAAACCGTAACTGCCACAAATCTGGGTCTCACATACGCCGCAAGCGGACAGAAAACTCTGGTTGTAGACTTCGACTTGCGCCGTCCACGCCAAGCCCGCATCTTTAAGAAAAAGGGGCAAGAATATAACAGCCTGCCGCATACTCTGGTGAAGAATGATCCCTCTCTGTTTGAAACACTCCCCATACCATCAGACTACGATAACCTCGACATAGTGCTCACCAGAGCCTCTTCAGAGATCAGCCCGGCAACACTGGTCGGTAATGGTGCCGTAGGTAAATTCTTTGAGTGGGCACGCGAAAACTACGACCGTGTAATTATCGACTCCCCCCCATTCGGTATTGTTGGCGATGCCGTCGTCTTAGCCAATATGGCCGATAGTGTCATGCTTATGTGTTGCCCCGACCGTACACACTTCGGGCCACTCAAACACGCAATACGCCACCTGAGCGAGAGCGGCGCGCGAGTGATTGGTGTTGTGGTGAATGATGTTGACTTCCTGCGCCGCAGCTCTTTCAGCGGCTACGATTACCACTATCGCTATGCCTATAACTACGGTGGCAAATATGGCTACCGCGGTGGCCACTACAAGCCACTTCTGGCCAATGTAACAGAAGATGAGGCAGCAACAGCCGAAACTGGCGCTGCTCCCGCTAACAACCAGCCTGCCCGACATCGGCGGGATGTTATGGTGGCAGCGGAAGAGAACGATTAAAAGAGAGGAAATTTTAACCATGGCCAAACAACGTTTTTTGATAACCGGTGGGGCAGGCTTTATCGGCTCCGCTCTAATCCGTTACCTGATACGTGAGAGTGAGGCTACTGTCCTTAATTTAGATAAACTTACTTATGCCGGTAATGTAGAGTCGCTTCAGGAGGTCGCACAAAACAGCCGCTATAGCTTTATGCAAGCCGACATCTGTGATGCCTCTATGGTGGCACAGGCGTTCCGTAGTTTCCTCCCCGATGTAGTGCTCCATCTGGCGGCAGAGTCGCACGTTGACCGCTCTATCGACGGCCCGTCAGCTTTTATCCAAACCAACATTGTCGGCACATACACCATGCTGGAGGCGGCACGTGCCTACTGGCAGGAACTGCCCGAGTCACAGGCAGCAACCTTCCGCTTTCAACATATCTCGACCGACGAAGTTTACGGCTCGCTGGGTGATACC
>JAAYNR010000293.1 GCA_012520735.1 Lentisphaerota bacterium
GCCGTCGTTAGGGAAGAGAAAGAGTGTGTGGGAGTCACAGAACTCCTTACTCTTAAGTTTAATAACCATAATAAGCTGTTATCTCAGTTCGAATCGAGTTCAGCCTCGGCTGTTGGTGGTCAGGGCGGTAGTGGTTCATGTTCAGCATGTGGAGAGTGACAATGAGAATCATTTACGCATTAAGGGATTCCCCTTCTGCCCCCTTACCCAACCCTGCGGAAAATGGGGCGTGCCGTCCATGTATTCATGGGTGAGGCACACCTGATTTTCCGCAAAATCTGCCCACTTTGCGTGTAGTTCAGTCCCTGCGGCATTATACCTTGTTACGGTGCGGCGGTTTCGGAGAAACACGCTCTAACTTGGCCACAATTCACTGCTTGCCACTTACGTTCCCCTCCCTCCACCTCATTTTTTCAACATTTTCCCAGTATTGACCGCTCTTGCATAATGATGTTATATTATTGGTTTTATCAGTGCCTGCCAGTTCCGCCGCCACTTTGGGCTTAATCTGCGGACCCTAAAGCGGTACAAACCGCGCCGCATAACAGCGCCCAAGAAAGAATTATGGAACATAATACCAATTGCGATAATGAATCTGTCGCTATCACTAGTGGACAAAACGAAATGACCTCCGGCACCACATTTGACGATTTTAACCTCTCGGAATCTCTGCGTCAGGGTGTGGAAGCCGCCGGTTTCAAAATCCCCAGTCCGGTGCAGCGTGATGCCATCCCGTATGTGATGGAGGGGCGTGATGTAATCGCACAGGCTCAGACCGGTACCGGTAAAACTGCCGCCTTTGCCCTCCCTGCCATGGAGCGGATGACCTTTGACCGCGGCATCGAACTCCTCGTCATTACCCCTACCAGAGAGTTGGCAGCGCAGGTGAGTGGTGAAATATACCGTCTGGGACGCTTTACCAATATCCAGACCGGTACCGTCTATGGCGGACAATCATATGCTGTGCAGTTAAGGATGTTTGAGCGGGGCATCCATGCTCTGGTAGCTACCCCCGGGCGCCTGCTGGATCTCCTCCGTACCGAAAAGCTGAGTGGACTTAAGCCATGGATGGTTGTGATTGATGAAGCCGACGAGATGCTCGATATGGGTTTTATCGACGATGTTAAGGAGATACTCACCCATCTCGAGGGCGAACGACAAACACTTCTCTTCTCTGCTACCATGCCCGACCCGGTTAAGCGTCTGGCTGCCCGGTTTATGATTGACCCTGTCCCAGTGTTGACAGATGAAGATCGCGCCATGACCAAAAGCGATATCCGCCAAATATACCATGTAATTGACGAGAGTGAACGTGGCCCGGCGTTGATACGTCTGCTGGAGTCGCTCCGGCCGCGTAAGTCTATTATATTCTGCCGCACCCGTGATGAAACCAGCCGCCTGCACGATAGCCTCAACAGCCGCGGTTTCGGCTCACGGGCTCTTCATGGCGATATGGAACAGCGCCAGCGTACCTCAGTGATGAACGCCTTTCGGCAGGGCGATTGCGATATCCTCGTAGCTACCGATGTGGCCGCCCGCGGCCTCGACATCCCTGATGTCTCGCACGTCTTTAACTACCACCTCCCCTTTGATGCCAAAAGTTATGTCCACCGTATCGGTCGTACCGGACGGGCCGGGCGTAAAGGTACTGCCATCACGCTGGTTACCCCTAAAGAGTTTCAGACCATACGCCGCCTTGAACAAGGGATCGGCACTAAACTGGAAGGACACACCGTCCCCAGTCTCAAGCAGCTCCGCCTGAACCGGCGCCTCTCGCTGATCGAGGATCTTGAAGGACAGTCAATCTCCGATAACGGCCGTACTGTAATTCTGGAGATGATCGCCAATGGCGCCGACCCTGTCGATATCGCCGCCAAGCTGGCCACTCGTGTTCTGAGTCAGCACCATGAAAGCGGCCCCGATACCATCGGCCTTGGTGCCGACCAACTGGAGGAGTTGCGTCACCAGCGGCTCGATCCACGCGAACGCCGCGGGCGTCCACCACACTTCCGCCGTAAATTCAGCGGTAAAGGCGACAGCAGCGGGCCTCGTAACCGTCCGCCACGCCCCCGCAAAGGTAATTGAGCCTAAAAGAGTGAAAGGCAAAAGATGCCCTGAAAGGGTTATACATACCAGCCCGTGGCAACGCAACGGGATTACAGTACGAAATAAAATCCACCCTGTAAGGGTGGTACATAACTCAATTTCCGACACGCAGATGACCATTCACCAGCCCCGACAAAGCTCACGACAGAGTTTGTGTTTGCCATTACACCTTGTCCCGGTGCGGCATAACCGCACCGCCCTACTCCGCAGCACCCGGTGCCCGTAGCCTGAACATGAGCTTTTGTGCCTTCCGCGCCATTCGTCCCTTCCGTGGTTTTTCTTCCCCTCAGGCAGGAGTTTCGTGCTTTTTCGTGCCTTTCGTGGTTAATCCTCATCTACCAAAATACTGTTGCCTTTTTCACACTATTGTGGTTTACTAGCTGTAGTGTTTCAAAAGCGATTCTATTTATTGCATTATATACTAAAACTGCTTACAGCCGTAACCAAATGTTGTACAGCATAGAAATCTTGTTCCCTTAACATATCTGGCACTTGCATGGACTCCCGCAGTTTTAATAAAAACGCTGCGCGTTTGGAAAGCAGATTTTAAAAGGAAGAGAGTTGACGACGACTCTCAATGCTGCCTTAGCCGCTTCAACGCAACAACTTATGAAGATAGCTGTTTGAACTTCTTGTTTTTTTTGACAGTAGCTAACGGGTTAGCTAC
>JAAYNR010000084.1 GCA_012520735.1 Lentisphaerota bacterium
ATTTAAAAGGAAGAGAGTTGACGATGACTCTCAATACTGCTTGAACTGCTTCAACGCAACAACTTACGAAGATAACCGCTTGAATTTCTTGTTTTTTTTGACAGTAGCTAACAGGTTAGCTACTAAAAGGGTTGAACGTTTAGCCAGTTGGAAGCCACCCTCGCAACAGGTAGAAAAGGCCAAACTCCCCCCAAAACTGCGCCTATTGATAAGATTGGCCTTATGGGGTTGAGGAAGGACCCCCGGCCAACTTACCAACAGGCGCGTAAGGGGGGTTATACCAGTGTATTTGCCTTCTCCTTAGCCTGCTGCACTTACCTTGCCCTACTACGGTGCGGCTCTGCCGTACTGCGCCCTAGCAGAGGCGTTACGCCGCTTGCCTGTTGTTGCCGTCACACGCCGGCACGGGCTCTTATTGCTGCGCACGCCATTATTGGTGCCAAATAAAAATAAATGAAAAGCCACTGGCACAGCCACTCGCCTGCCCCACGGCCACGCACTGACACATCACGCACATAACCTGCCGGGCATGAGCTCTTTGTTCTCTTTGCGTTCTCTAAGGTGAATTAATCCCCTGAGCATGAGCTTTCACTCTTCCACCTTCATTCGTCGTAATTCCCTTCTTCTCTCCTCTATCAGTCTTGCCATATCACACACGTCTTGGTACACTTACCCACATGTTTAATTTACAAAAATACCTCAATCAACGCCGCTCTTTTGTTGAAGAGCACCTTGTGAAACGGCTGCCTAGTATCGGCCACCCTCCAGCCATGCTATCACAGGCCATGCGACATGCTGTACTTACTGGTGGTAAGCGTCTACGCCCTATTGTCACGCTGGCTGCTTGTGAAGCTGCCACTGGCGACCTCAATAACGCTGTTGTCGCTGCAGTTGCCGTAGAACTTATCCATTGCTATACCCTCGTCCACGACGACCTCCCTTGCATGGATAACGACACCACACGCCGTGGCGAACCAACTGTTTGGAAAAAATTTGGTGAAGCTAATGCCGTTCTCGCCGGCGATGCTCTGCAAACACTCGCCTTTAAAACAATCGCCTCGTACCCCTACCCTAACCCCGCAACCGCTGCCCTTATCTGTGCTGAACTAGCCTCTGTTGCCGGCGCCGACGGCGTCATTGGTGGACAGGTAATAGACCTCGAAGCCGGTAGCAAGGCCGATCCCGCCACCGTCACTTATGTCCATCAGCATAAAACCGCCGCACTGTTCAGAGGTGCCGCACGTATTGGCGCCATTGCCGCTCAGGCCTCACAAGAGACCATTAACACCCTCGGTGAATATGGCCATAACCTCGGCCTGGCATTTCAGGTTATCGACGATATCCTCGATGCCCCCAATGGCACCCCCTCTAAACCTGACGAGCTCTCCTGCCTCCATGTAATGACCATCGCCGAGGCCCGTACCCTCGCCAGAGAGGTTACTAATACCGCCTGCAAAACTCTTTCGCGGCTCGCTCACCCAGATAAAGCCACCCCCTTAGAGGAGTTGGCTCTCAACATGTTAAACCGGCTCACCTGAGCACTAATTTAAAGGAATATAATGAAGCGAGTTATCCGTATTACACTCCCAGGCCGCCCCGACACTGATGTCGATGCCGGTACTCCCGTCGGCGCGTTGCTCCCGGCAATTGCCGATAATGGCCTCCCCATTGTCGGTGCTATCGTCAATAATGATGCCGTCTCTCTCGGCTTTCCGCTGGCCGCCCACGCCACTGTAACCCCACTCACCGCCGCTGACCACCACGGCTGGCGCATTATCCGCTGGTCGCTCAGTTTTCTCCTCGGTAAAGCCATCCATACCACCTTCCCCGACCTCTCGTATCGCGTAAGGCACTCTATGTCAGGCGGCCTCTTTTGTACAGTGGCCTGGCCTAACGGTAACTCCGTTGCAGATAATGTCGCCCTTATTAAAGCCGAAATGGAGCGTCTTATCGATGCCGACACCCCCATCAGTTATGATGTTGTCTCGTATGCCGATGCACTCCGTCTCTTTGAATCGTCACACCAGCACGACAAACTAGCCCTCTTCACCCACCGCAATCCCCCTTATATGACTATAAACCGTTGCGGAATATTTTACGATATGGCACAGGAACCAATCGTCCACCGTGCCGGATTACTCCGCCCCTACGACCTTATCCCTTATGAAAACGGCATGGTGCTCCGCCTCCCCTCCCGTGCCAACCCACAGGAACTAGGTGAGTGGTCACCTAATCCCAAACTCTTCGCCGTCTATCAGGAACATATCTCCTGGGGTCGCATCCTCGGTGTTAATTCCGTTGGCAAACTCAACCGCCTCATCCACGATGGCGGCACTGATGACTTAATCCAAACTGCCGAGGCTCTCCATGAGAAAAAACTGGCCGTAATCGCCGCTGATATCGCCAACCGTAAATCACCGGTAAAGTTGATCCTTGTGGCGGGACCCTCTTCCGCCGGCAAAACCACCTTCTCTAAACGTCTCTGTACTCACCTGAGAGTCAATGGCATGAGACCTCTCCTCATCTCCACCGACGACTATTTTGTCGGCGACGAGCGCAACCCCCGCGATGCCAATGGCCACCTCGACTATGAACATATCGAAGCCGTCGACCTTAAACTGTTGAATGAAGATTTCACCCGGCTGCTCGACGGCCAAACCATCAAACGCCGTGTCTTCGATTTTAAAACCAAAAAGGGCTACGCCAGCGATGAAGAGTTTAACCTCAAAGATAATGGTGTTATCGTCATGGAGGGTATCCACTCACTCAACCCGCGCATGATCACCATCCCCGACTCCTCCTGCTCCTACCGTATTTATGTCAGTGCTCTTACCCAGCTCGGTATCGACCGCAACTGCCGTATCTCTACCACCGACAATCGCCTTATCCGGCGCATGGTGCGTGATAATGCCCACCGCGGTCACCCTGCCCTTGCCACGCTGCGCCGCTGGCCATCAGTCGGTCGTGGTGAAGCCCGCTGGATATTCCCCTTCCAGAACAACGCCGATGCCATCTTCAACTCTGCCCTCGACTACGAACTGGCCGTGCTCAAACCACTCGCCACACCACTCCTTAATCAGGTAAA
>JAAYNR010000166.1 GCA_012520735.1 Lentisphaerota bacterium
ACCAAAACGCGACACTATGTCACGCTATGGGCGAATAGCTGTGCAATTTTGTCACATACGCCTCTATAAAAGTGCGCCAAATCACCCTTTTTCGCCCAAAAACACCCGTTTTCAGCTTTGGCACGCATGATGCGATATATTAGATGCCAAGACCAATGAAGGTCGGTAAAGGAGGAAAACATGACAAATATTGCAACACTTAACCCTTGGCGTTTAATGGATGATTTTTGGGGCACCGATTGGCCTTTGAGCCGTGCTTTCGGCTCACTGTCAGGCATGGGAACCCGTTATCCCCGTGTAAACGTCTGGGATAGCCCGCAAGGCTGGGTCTTTGAAGCCGAAATCCCTGGTGTCGATCCCGCAAAACTTGAGATCGAAGTCGAAGGCCGTGAACTCTCCCTCAAAGGGAGTCGTGAACGCTCCGACGGCAGTGAACTCGCCTTTGAAAGGCGCTTTGAGTTGCCGCAGGATATCGCCGCTGATGGTATTAAAGCCAAGCTCACTAAAGGTGTACTATCGATAAACCTGCCACGCCACCCGGCATCGGCAGCACGCAAGGTAGCCGTTGAGATCGCGTAAAAAAGTTCCCGCCCGGGAGCCTTGAAAGGAGATAATCATGAGTAAAGAAGTAGTTAAAAAAGAGACAAATCAGGTAGAGTGCGTCCCACGCCGAGAAGAGATTATACCCAGCACAGCAGTACGTCAGGAAAAAGACGGCTTTCTGCTGGTAGCTGAAGTCCCCGGAGTATGCGATAAATCGCTCAACGTAACCGTTGAGAATGGAGTTCTGTCGATTAAAGCCGACAACTCCGTCGCTACCCCCGAAGGATACCGTATCGCCCTGCGTGAGATCTCAGCCGTCACCTACAAAGCGAGCTTCGAGCTCCCCGACAGAGTCGACCCCGCCGGCGTTAAGGCCGTTCTCAAAAACGGTCTGCTGCGGATCACCCTGCCGCTAAGCGAGGCTAAAAAACCCCGCAAAATAACTATCGCTGCCGAGTAAACCACTCCACAGCGAACAATATAAACCACAGAGGCGATATCCAAATCAGGATATCGCCTCTGCTTTTACCCCTTCAAACTCCGCTTCGCCTCATTCCAGTAACCATCAAGCACCTCAAGCGTAGTATCACGCATCTCTACTCCATCAGCTTTGGCACGCGCCTCCACATAGCGAAACCGCGCCGTAAACCGATCCCCTGCCGCTTGCAACGCCTGCTCGGCATCTACATCGAGAAACCGACACAAATTAACCACCGAAAACAGCAAATCCCCTACCTCCCGACGCACCGCATCTTTATCGCCACCACCCTCCGCCGCCTCCCTCACCTCGCGCGCCTCTTCCGCTATCTTCTCCAGCGGCCCCGCCGCATCAGACCAGTCAAACCCTACCCGTGCCGCCTTTGCCTGAACCCGCTGCGCCCGCAACAATGCCGGCAACGACCGCGGCACACCATCAAGAACCGACTCCCGCTCCACCTTCTCCTCTCTCTTTATCGCCTCCCAGTTACGTAACACCTCATCTGTACCACTTACCGTAACTTCGCCGAAAATATGTGGATGCCGCCGCACAAGCTTATCGCATAAAGTATGAGCCACCTCATCCAGCCCGAACTCGCCCCGCTCCTCCCTGATGCAACTCTGAAAAACCACCTGCAGTAAAACGTCACCCAGCTCCTCAAGGTGCGGCCCCGGGGTGTCATCAGCCATCGCTTCAAGCAACTCGTGCGTCTCCTCCAGCAGACACGGTTTAAGCGTCTCCAGAGTCTGCTCGCGATCCCACGGGCACCCATCGGGTGCCCGCAAACGCGCCATCACCACCAGCAGCCGCTCCATCCCGCCGCCGGGCCGTCGATCCGTTACATCCATAACGCCATCTACACCGGTTGATACCTGTTCACCCATTTTGCCACAATACCCGCATCAACTCCGGCAACAGATCTCCGTCAAGCTTCTCGCTGAAATAATCAAAACCAGTGAAATCCTGGTTTATAGCCAGAGGATCAGCAATAGCCGCTGCATAAAGTCCCGCCGCTACAGCTCCCTGAGTTGAGGTTCCACTACCCACCACAGCCACGCTCAACCGCTCATGCACATCGACCCGCCGACACACCCGGCGCCAATTCTCCCAGCCATAGCCATCAGCAAACTGCGGCGGCTCGCTCACCACCAGCATCTCTTCCTTAATCGCTTCTCCCAAAGCCTCTCTAAGCATGCCATCATCAGCCTGCGTCACCAGCACCAACGAAATACCCTTAGCCAGCAGCGGATCACTTAATTTTACCAGTGCCTCGCTCCCCTCAGCAGCCCGTGCCACAATAGCCTCACGGAACTTCTTGGCAATCTCGTTTGCCAATGGAGCCGCTTCACTCTTAATACCGGCATGTTTCAACAAAGCCGTCACACCGGCTACTTTGGAACGTCCCGCAAAAAACCGTGCAAAACCTATCTCGTCCACCGAGACCTTCAGCGGTGCCAAAACAGGATTTGCCGCCCCCACAAAATCCTTCATACCTTGCAAAATCGCAAAATCAAACTCTACAAACACTGTTCGCTTAATCTTCGACATAAAATATCTCCCTAACCATACTTAACACATTGACACGCACAAGCATCTGCCGCCAGACCGTAGCACCTCACGCCAACTAGTCCATAAAGAGCCGATACCATACGTATCCACTTTTATTGCATTTCTCGCCTGTAAGATAACGGTTGTGCGCCTTACAGTCAAGAGTAGGTTGCATAGGGGTGCGATCCAACTCTATTTAACCGCACACTGCTTCACGATTCTGAATTCTGAACACTGAATACTGAACACCGAGTGCGCATTAACAACTGTGAATCGCACCCCGGCTCATACTTATTTGCGATCTTTCCCTTAGCCACTCTTTATGCTACACTGGCCGCCAAATTTCTTCTTTTACGGAAATTTACCACACACTCAAGGAGTAGCAAAATGATCAGAAAATGGGGCCCTGTTAATGTTCTCGATATGGGTGCCACTGGCGATGGCCAAACCGACGACACCGACGCTATCCAGCGCGCTATCAATTTTGTCTACGACCGCGGTGGCGGTACCGTGTATTTCCCTTTTACCCCTAAAGGCTACCGCATAGCCAAACCAGCCGCTGAAAGCATCAATGGTTTCCCTTGCCGCTCGCAGCTCTATATCCCCTGTGAACCGGGCAATGTCGACGGCTGGCGTAATCTCTGCCTCGAAGGTGAAATGCCGGTGCGTCAACTCTATGACTACCAGATGCGCGCCCCCGGACAATGCCGCACCTGGCCGGCTACCGAGTTTCCGCTCCGCATCAACAATTGTGTCCTCTTCTCCGACTGGGAAGCCCCTGAAAACACCGACGACCCCAACGCCCGCCCCTGGTCGCTGATATCGGTACTCGGTGGCAGTGGACTCCCCTTTGGGATCGAAAACCTCACTCTCCGTAATCTCGAGTTTCGTGTCGTCCTCAATACCGATAAAATGTATCCTACCTCCTCAGCCGCTAACTTTGCCGATGCCAGTCGATTGATTGTGGAACACTGCCATTTTGGACTCACCAAAAACACTTGCAGCTACACAGAACAGAAGGAGTTACAAGCCAACCCCTCCTACTGTGCCGGACTCATCGCCTCAGCCGACCAGAGCGACCACCAGGCCCTCCGCAGTGTCGGAGTGCAGGGATTTAAGTACGGCTTTGTCTTTGGCGAACATATTATGGCCGACTACCTCTACGCCCATAACTGTGAAGAGGCAGTTGTCTTTCACGACTCCTCACACTTCTCACACATCTTTCACATCGTCGCCCAACACAACAGCAAAATCATCTCAGCCTTGCGCCAGCCAACTTTTGGCCTGAAGCCCTCACATAACATATACTTCCGTGTCGATGTTGTAAACTTTGAACCTGGCGGATGCCCCGCCGACTACAAACTAACCCACGCCGTTTATGACCCCGACCACCGCATGCACGCCCGTATCGGCTACCATAGCGGCTCCCCCTGCTCAACTGCCGCCTTCCCGATTGAAGGTGGACGCTATGTAGTGCTGGAAAAAACTGTCTGACCTTCCGGTCAGCCGATCTCTTTACTCATCCAACGCCCGGTTGAAAACCAAAACGTCAGCATAGCCATATTTATCAATGTAGCTATGTTCATCGCCCACCACACACCCTGAGTAGACGGATCAAAAACACGCCCGATAAACTCCGCCAATCCCGGCATCCCCGTCCATGCCACACTGCCGCTCAGCAATAGTGCCAGTGGCACCTGCACCCCCCACAGAGCAATGATCGTCGAGACCATCGTTGCAACCGTGCACCCCGCACCGCTTAACGCCCGCTCGGTAACAATAGAGATCCCCGTAAAAACATAAAACGGCAACACCGCGCATAGATAACTCACCCCCACCTCGACCACTTCAGGAGTACTGTCAAAAAAGGCGATCGACTCCTCCACAAACATATAGAGCAACAATGCCGACCCCGCCATCACCAGTGATATCATCCCCCAGCTACACCAGGCTGCCCGCCGCGCCCGCAACGGCTGGCCTGCTCCAAGGTTTTGCCCCACCATTGTCGCCGTTGCATTGCCCAGCACAAAACACGGCATCAACAAAACCATATGCCAGCGGGAACCTATACCGTAGCCCGCCACAACAAAAGTGCCGAACTTGGCAATAATGCCGAAAAACACCAAATTCATCAAACTGCGCGACGACATCTGCCCCACACTTGGCAACCCAATTTTAATAAAATTAAGACTGTCACGCCATATCGGCTTAAAGTCCGGCCAATGCAAATACAAATTAGTACGCCCCTTAAACAACAACCATATCAACCCCACCGCCGTTATCACCTGTGCTAGTATCGTTGCCCAAGCCGCACCCGCCACACCACCACCGGGTATCCACCCCCAACCGAAAATAAACAACGGATCCAACACCATATTGAGCATATTTGAGATAAGTATCGCTACCATCGGCACCACAGTATTACCAGAAGCCTGCATACTACTGCTGGCCAAAAACAATATCAGTCCTATTGGCATACCGATCATATTAGGCCACAAATAACGGACCGACTCCCTCACCACATCAGGCTCAGCCCCTAACATTCTGCAAATAGTCCCCAGAAACGGCAAGGCCATCACCCCTATCACTGCCCCTATAATCAACCCCAGTGTCAGCGACTGTGCCGCCAGCGACGAAGCTCGCGCCCGGTCACCGGATCCATAAGCCCGCGACACTAACGCCACTGTACCCGTAGCCAACCCCATCTGAATTGGAAACATCGCCATCAAAACCACACTCGACAGTGCCAACGCTGCCACCGCAACCGGCCCCAACCTCCCTACCCAGTAGAGATCGATCAAACTCTGCATATTGTGCAATACCGAACTGACCAACATCGGTCCGGCCAGCCCTAAAATCGCCCGCGACAGATTACCACTCAGAATCCGCCTATTTGATACCACCTGCGTACTACTCCCGGTAACCTGCTCTGTACTGCTCTCCTCTAACCTCCCCAACTCACCAGACGCAACACCATTTCTGCGCCTGCCTCTCACATCACTCATCTAAACCTACGCTTCTCTTAATCAAAATTCTTCCTGCCAGGCTGTCATCAGCTACAACCCCCCGCTCTATCAAAACACACACCACCGTCACCGCTATACAGGCCACGACCACTCCCAGAAAATTTGCCACCATAAAGCGCCGTCGACTAACCCCGAGCAGAAACGCCCCCAACGCCCCCGAATACGCCCCCGTCCCTGGCAAAGGCACCCCGATAAAGAGAGCCAACCCCCACTCACCATGCCGCTCTACATAAGGGTGTAGCTTATAACGTGTCCGCTCAAAAATCGGCCAGATACG
>JAAYNR010000258.1 GCA_012520735.1 Lentisphaerota bacterium
ACCAATAAGGCGAACCCAAGGGCGAGTTTGTGCATGATATACGGTAAGGTTGTCATTATCTGAGCATCAAAATCAGGCCATCACGCAGAAAAGTCATTGCAATCTCTTCTTTCGCCGGATCGGTGCCACGTGTTGTTACACATATGGCATCGTACTTGAGCGGCACCAGCCATTGGGGTGGGGTTGCTTGCAGATCGGGAAAGTTTTGTGTATTCATGATGCCAGCATCGTATACCTATTTTGGTAAAATGTCAAAAGGTAAAACAAAAACATAAATAGACCGCTACTCCAATCTTGCCGCCGGGACAGGCAGGAATGCCTATCCTACATTGGGCGAGGTGAGTACTCCCGTCAGGGACGGCGGTCTCGAGGGCGAGGTGATTTCGTTTAAGAGTAAGCGTTTAAGTGTGGCGTATAAATCAGATTGCCAGTGGTGTGAATATTTGCCAAACTGGAGTGGATTTATTTAATGGCTCTTGGAGAGAGGTGGTAGATGGTAGCAACAGCAAAGCTTAACAGGGAGTACGCCTGGCGGTTGGCAGGTGTAGGAATGTTGATGGTTGCCATGATGTTGTGGGCACTTTATGATGGATTGGTGGCTTATCCAAGGCAGAATAGCCGCTATGCTGAGGTGAGACCTGTTTTGGTGGAGATGGGGCTGACGGCGGGTGAGCTGGTGAAGACGGCTGATGATGGGTTGTCTGTTTATGAGCAGGTATTTTTGGAGAGAGGGATTAGTGTCCCTAAGGATGCTTTCGGGAGGCTGAAAACACTTAATGAGCAGGCGCAGGCAAGAAGTGTGCCTGAGGGGCAGGCGGAGAGTTTTCGGCGGCAGTTAATTGAGGAGACGCGTCAATTGTTGGAGAGGGAGGTTAGGAGCAGCCATGATATTAACTCGCAGTTTGTGATGGCGGGTATCGCACTGTTGGCGGCGGTGGTTGCTTTTACGGTTTTATATATACGGTCACGGCGGTGTTTCAGGGCGACAGAGAGTGGGTTGGAGGGGTTTACGGATGAAAGTTTGCCTTATAGTGTTATTGAAGAGGTGGATTGGTCGCGTTGGCAGGAGAAGCGGATAGTGGTGTTTGTGCTAGATGATGGCCGAAGGTTTACTCTGGATGGCTGGCACTATGGTGGGGCAGAGGAGTTCGTGGAGATGGTGCTTGAGCAGCGGCCTGACCTAAAAATCGCAGAGAGAGGTGAGGAGGTAGCTTGAAAACATGTTTGCGAGATGTAGCAGGTGGCGGGGTTTGGGTAACCGGCTGCCGTGGTATGCTGGGGCGGGAGCTGGTGAATCTGCTGGCAGTAAACGGTGTCCCTTTTCTAGGCACGGATATAGAGTGTGATATTACTGATAGTGGTGCTTTGGTGAATTATGCTGAACGGCACAGGCCGGATGTAGTGGTTAATACGGCGGCTTATACGGCGGTTGATCGGGCGGAGGATGAGCCGGAGCGAGCCTGGCTGCTTAATGCACAGGGTGCGGCTAATGTGGCAACGGCGGCGGCAGCAGTGGGAGCACGAATAGTGCATATCTCTACTGACTATGTTTTTGATGGTGTGGCGGACGTGCCATATAACGAAGAGGAAAAGCCTAACCCGATAAATGTATATGGGGCGACCAAGGCCGAGGGTGAGCGCCTGGTGTGTGAGATAGTGCCACAGGCAGTGGTGTTGAGGACAGCGTGGCTCTATGGGCGTGGTGGCCGTAATTTTGTGGAGACGATGTTAGGCTTGATGAGTAGGTGTGAGGAGATACGGGTGGTTGATGACCAGCATGGTACTCCAACCAGCGCTGCTACCTTGAGTGGTATTATTCTGGCACTGATAGCCGGGTATCCGGCGGCTGCGGGGGTATTTCATGTAACAGACGGTGGTGCTACTACCTGGTGTGGTTTTGCTGAAGCTATCGCCGAGGAGGGTGTGCGGCTGGGGCTACTGGAGAGAGAATGCCGGGTAGTGCCGTGCACAACGGCTGATTACCCGACGCGGGCGCGGCGACCGGCTTATGGCGTGCTTGATAAAACTAAAATAGAGCTATTACTGGAGACCGGATTAGTGCCGTGGCGTGAGGCATTGGTCGACTATTTAAAGAAAAGGGGGAGAGTGTGCTAATACGGAGACATGCATATCCACGGGCGGCTTTGGTGGGTAATCCATCTGATGGTTATCATGGTAAAACGATAGCCTTCACGTTTGATAATTTCAGGGCGGAGACGATTCTTTTTGAGTCGCCTGATCTGGAGATACAGCCGACTCAGCGTGACAATTCAGTGTTCAGCAGTATTAATCATCTGGTAGATGATGTGGAGCTGTTTGGATATTATGGTGGGATTAGGTTGCTGAAGGCGACGGTAAAGTCGTTTCATCAATATTGCCGTGAGCATGCAATCGTTTTGCATGACCGTAATTTTACCCTGCGTTATTGCTCTAATATCCCCAATCTGGTAGGTCTGGCGGGGTCGAGTGCTATTATCACCTCATGTATGCGTGCATTGCTTACTTTTTATGGAGTAGAGATTCCCCGTCCGCAATTGGCTAATCTCATCAGGCTGGTTGAGACACGTGAGCTCGGTATTCCGGCAGGATTGCAGGACAGGGTGGCTCAGGTATACGGTGGGCTCACATACATGGATTTTGCGGAGGAGTTGTTTAGACGTCAGGGGTATGGTCGGTATGAGACACTGAACGTAAATTTGCCACCGCTCTATATCGCTTACCGGACCGATTTGAGTGAAGGGTCGGAGGTGTTGCATAGTGGCTTGCGCGAGCGGTTCAGGTGCGGCGATAAAGAGGTGTTGGAGGCTATAAAATTTTGGGCCGAGCTCACTGATCAGGCGCGTGTTGTGCTTGAAAGTGGTGATATTGCGTTGCTGGACGGGATAATTAACAGCAATTTTGATAAACGCGCAGCGGTGTGCCCGATCAGCGAAGGTAATATGGCAATGATTGAGACGGCACGTGAGGCAGGGGCTAGTGCCAAATTCACAGGCTCGGGTGGGGCTATTATCGGGACATATAAAGACGATGTGATGTATGAGCGACTGGAGGCGGCGTTGCGTACTTTACAGGTGAAGGTGTTTAAACCGAGGTTAATATAATGGTAAAAAAAGCAGTTATTCCGGCAGCCGGTTTCGGGACGCGGTTTTTACCGGCGACAAAGGCCGTGCCGAAGGAGATGCTGCCGGTAGTAGATAAGCCGGTAATTCAGTATGTGGTGGAAGAGGCTGTGGCCAGTGGTATCAGTGAAATCACGGTAGTGGTGAGTAGTGATAAACGTGCCATACGGGAGCACTTCGGCAGGCATATGGTACTGGAACACTTTTTGGAACGTCGGGGGCGTGTGGAAGAGGCAGCAGCACTGAAGCGACTGGCAGAGATGGTGAAGATCGATTACGTGCTGCAACCGGAGATGCGGGGGTTGGGGGATGCAATTGGCTGTGCGCGAGAGCAGGTGGGCGATGAGCCTTTTGCGGTGTTACTGGGCGATACGATAGTGGAGTCGGTGGAGCCGGTGACGATGCAGTTAATTTCAGCCTATAAAAAGTGTGGCACGTCAGTAGTAGCGGTGGAGGAGGTGCCGCTGGAGCGGGTGAGCCGCTATGGTGTGATAAGCGGCAAGGTGATTGACGGTGGATTGTGGCGGGTGGATAAGATGGTAGAAAAGCCACTGCCGGATGAGGCACCGTCGCGGCTGGTAGTGTGTAGTCGTTATCTGCTGACGCCCGACATTTTTACAAAGTTGGAGCGGGTTAAGCCCGGTAAAGGTGGAGAGATACAATTGACCGATGCACTGCAGTTGCAGGCTGCGGAGTCGCCGATTCATGCGGTAGAGGTGGATGCAGTGAGGTATGATGTCGGTAATGCTGCCGGATTTGTCCGTGCTAATCTGGCGTTGGCACTGCAACGACCCGAGATGCGTGATGAGATAGCCGCTGCGGCGCAGCAGCTATTAGCCGAACGGTGCTGAGGCTCAGTTGTGATCCAGTGCGGCACGGATAGCGGCTACGCGCTCAGCGACAATTTGAGGTGCCTGTTCGCCAGCCTCATGGGCTAAAGCTACTAGAGCACTGCCGATGATAATGCCGTCGGCCAATGACCCGAGCTGGCGGGCATCTGCAGCGGTGCTGATACCGAAACCGAGACAGATCGGTAGTGGGGTGAATTTTCGTAGTTCTCCAGCTTGCCGGGCCAAAGCGGCGATATCCAGCGTACCGCTACCGGTGACACCGATACGGGTGATGAGGTAGATAAAGCCGCCGGCACCGTCAGCGATGGTGGCCATCCGCTGTGGTGGCGTGGTGGGGGCGACGAGGCGGATAAGGGGGAGGTCAAGATCGCCAAATTGAGTTGTAAGTTCGGCTGATTCTTCTGGTGGGAGGTCGACAATAAGGAGGCCATCAACACCGGCAGCATCCAGTACGGCACCGAGACGCTCAAGACCGAAATTGAGAATCGGATTGTAGTAGCTGAAGATCACAAGCGGCAGATCGGGGTGGGCGGCACGGAGCCGGGCGGCAAGATCTATAACACCTTGCAGAGTGGCTCCGTTAGCGAGAGCGCGGCTGGCTGCGGCTTGGATTACGGGACCGTCGCTGGTGGCATCTGAAAAGGGGACACCGAGCTCGAGGATATCGACGCCAGCCTTACAGGCAGCATCGAGTGTGGCGAAACTGGAATGCATGTCGGGGTCGCCGGCGGTGAAATAGGCGATCAGTGCTTTACGATTTGCGCTAGAGAGGGCGGCAAAAGTTTTTTCAAAACGGTTCATTATTTTACCTCGCTTTTTTTAGAAGCGGTGAGTTGCTGTACATGGGTGAGGTCTTTATCGCCACGGCCTGAGAGGCAGACTATGATGTGGTTATTGCGGTCACGCTGGCGAGCCTCTCTGATGGCAGAGGCGAGTGCATGTGAGCTCTCCAGAGCGGGGATGATCCCTTCGAGGCGAGTTAGTATATGGAAGGCGTCCAGGGCTTCATCGTCGCTAACGGCAGTGTAGCTGGCGCGGCCACTCTCTTTAAGATAAGCGTGCTCTGGACCAACACCGGGGTAGTCGAGGCCGGCAGAGATAGACCATGGCTCAAGTATCTGGCCATCCTTGTCTTGCAGCAGGTAAGATTTGGAGCCGTGTAACACTCCGGGGCGACCACGGTTTAGAGTAGCGGCATGGCGCATGGTATCGAGGCCTTCGCCGGCAGCCTCAACACCGAGAAGCTCGACAGGGTCATCGAGAAAGGCGGTGAAGATACCGAGGGCATTACTGCCGCCACCGACACAGGCGGTGATGGTGTTGGGGAGTTTGGCATTAAAGGCGAGAAACTGGCGGCGGGCTTCATCGCCGATGATACGTTGAAAGTCACGCACCATCATGGGATAGGGGTGAGGACCGGCGACAGAGCCAATCACGTAAAAAGTGTCGGCAACGGTAGCCGACCAGTAACGGAGCGCTTCGTTCATGGCATCTTTAAGGGTGGCAGTACCACTGGTAACGGGGATAACCTCGGCACCGAGGAGCTCCATGCGGTGGACATTAGGGGCTTGCCGCCTGACATCCTCTGCTCCCATAAAGACCTTACAGTCCATACCGAGACGTGCTGCTACGGTAGCTGTAGCGACACCATGTTGACCGGCACCGGTTTCGGCGATGAGGTGTTTCTTTCCCATCCGTTTTGCCAGAAGTCCCTGACCGACAGTGTTATTAATTTTGTGGGCGCCGGAGTGTGCCAGATCTTCGCGTTTCAACCATATTTGGGCACCGCCGGCATATATAGAGAGACGCTGTGCATAGTCGAGCGGGGTAGGGCGTCCTACATAATGCGTAAGGGTATCTTGGTAAGTGGCGATAAAGTTTTTATCGGCTGCAGCCTCCCTGTAAGCTGCTTCCAGCTCGATTATAGCCGGCATCAGCGTCTCGCCGACATAGCGACCGCCAAAGGGGCCGAAGTGTCCATTGATATCTGGTTGTTGCATGTTCAAACTCCTGAATACTCCTAAACGTGTTTCTATATACAGAAACAGCGGAATTTTGTCAAGAGCAGATGTGGCGGGGTGCGGTGTCACTCACAGAGATTGGCCCGTTACGCTGCAACCGGGTGACGCTGCTTGTATGTGTGGTAACTTATGATAGAATGGTGCGGTATTAATTATCAAGTTGAGGGTAGTATGCGCAAAACATTTATTTATGTAGGTGTAGTGATGATGGTGGGGTGTGTGAACGCGGCTACATTATGTGAGTTGCTTGAGGCTGCCAAGCCGCCGCTCTTTAAAGCGGGGCATACTCTACCGCGGTTGAGTCGGTGGGGGTGGAGTATGCCTTTTGAGGTGCGGGTAAAGCTCTGCGAAGAGTGGGGCTATGGACTGGAGGTGGGGGGGTATCTTACTGAAGGGGCAGTTGATGAGATAGAGAGAGACGCCGCACACCCTAATGCCAAAGTGGTGGCACTGGCGGCAGCGAATCCTGAGAGGTATCCTTTGACGGTGCTGGCACACCGTCCGCTGGGGCGTGATGAAATACCGGCCAAGCTTTTAAAGAACTATTATGTGCGGGATAAGAGTGGAGAGTTGATAGACGATGGCGGCAATACGTGGCGACTTATCAGTCCGGAGGCACCGGCCAGTATTTTTAAGTGGGCGGCAGCCGGTACGGTAGGGCCGTTACGGAGATTACAGAAAATGGCACCGATAGCGGTGGTCCTTAATGGTGGTGAGTATGGGCTTTCGGTGTATGGTCATTCTGGACGTTTCTGGGAGCAGGATCCGCGGGTGGTTCGGGCAAAGGGGAAGATGTCGTGGTACGACTATATCTCTAAAAGCAAGGCGCGTCAGGAGCGTATTATCAGTGATGCTGTCCGTAAGGCGGTACCTGGTGCGCTATATGTGTGGTACCATTTTGGAGGAGAGCCTACCTGGAGTCACTGGTCGTGGGCAAATAATTATGCCTATACCCGTGTACTGAGTGACTATCCGGGACAGAGTATCTATTATGCACATTATAACAGCGGCTGGAGTGGTAAAAACGATCTGTTGTCTAACTATCTGATCGCCACATCGCAGGCGATAGAGAAGTATAGAGAGCCACTCTCTTATAACTGGGTGGCGGGCGGATGGACTACTAATGCGACATCGACAATTGAGCGATACACAGGCTTTTTAAAATGTCTCTACACCGGTGGTATGATCGGCGGGGTAGCGGGGTACTTCTCTGCACCTCCGGGACACAAAGGAGAAGATATAGGGGATAAGGGGTCGCCATGTCTGGATCAGATGATGGCTCTTGGTCACGTACATGGACTGTTTTCACATCTGGAGGATTTTCTCCGACAGGGCGAGCTGCTGCCGGGGCCATTGGTACATGACAATGTTAATGCCGAGGGACTGCCACGCTATGAGTTGCCCAGTGGAGACCCGACAGTTCGCGTGTTGGCACGGCGGCATCTGCAAAAAGAGGCGTGGTTGGTAACAGTCTGGGCGGCTGAAGGTGCTAAGCGCGATGTGACATTGGAGATACCGGCACTGGGCAGTGCCACACTGACAGCCCGTCCGGAAGGGAGTGTCTATATACTCCGTGGTGAGATTGTGATTAAGCATGAGCCGCCGAGTATAAAAAATGTATTGGTGGATATTAACGGGATGGATCCCAGCAGGAGTGCAGGAAGTGTCGGAAATATGTGATGAATACTAGTAGTGGTAAACAGCGCAGGGTTTGTCGCCAAGAGAAAAGGTAGAGGTGGAAGTGTACAAGGGAGAGCTTGAGAGTGTGGTCGGGGAGGAAGTTTATATTAAAATGGTGAAGGCCTGATTAAGTTTTGGTTGGCATTATGTAGTGCTTGTCATGGCCTGGCAATTAATGTATAGTTGTTTGATATTATTTTAAAGCAAACTGGTTTTTCGGCTATGAGAGCAGAAATAATCTGTTTCGCTGTTTAACTTTAAGTAGTGGGGTAATTATGGCATACCAAGAGACAAAGACGACGAGTTACGGTGGACGTATAGGCAAAGCCTTCAAGGGAATCCTTGCCGGTTTTGTGATGTTTATCGGTGGTACAGTTTTACTTTTCTGGAACGAAGGTAACTTCGTTAAGTCTAAGCGGGCTCTTAATGAAGCTCAAGGAGTTACGGTAGTTGTTGAGAGTGTGGCCAGTGTGGATCCGGCACTCGAAGGTAAATTAATACATGCCACTGCGCGTGCTGAAACGGATGATATTTTAAGTGATGTCTCTTTCGGGGTAGAAGTAAATGCGATCTCTTTAAAGCGTAAGGTGGAGTATTATCAGTGGCAAGAGAGTTCACGGACAGAAAAACGTGATAAACTGGGCGGTGGCGAAGAGGAGATCACAACCTATACTTACAGCAAGGGGTGGAGCTCACGGCCAGTTAATTCGAGTGAGTTCCGTGATCCGGAGTATCAGAATAGTAACTGGACCTGGCTGGTATTTGCCGACGAGAAGAGCTATGCAGAGAATGTCACTTTTGGAGCTTACAAATTACCTGACTTTTTTATACAGTCGATCAGCGGCGAGGAGCGTGTTGATGCGGCACCGGCAGCGGAACAGATATCAAAATGGACCACGGCTATTAAGCTGCACCCCAATGCCCCGGCGACGACTACAGCGGAAGATGCGGCTGATGTAAATCTAGTACATGTGGACGGTAACACGGTATACTTTGGCGCTCATACCGCGGCACCGGCAATTGGTGATTTGCGGGTAACGTTTACCAAAGTATTGCCGAAAGAGGTCTCTTTACTGGGTAAAGTTAACGGTGAAACTTTCAGTAAATACATTGCTAAAAACGGCAAGTCTATTTCGCGTTTGGAGAGTGGGGCGGTATCAGCGGAGGAGATGTTTGCCCATGCACACAATGAAAATAAAATACTGACCTGGATTTTGCGGCTTGTGGGGGTTGTGCTGGTTTGTGGCGGTCTGCGTGCTATTTTTGCCATCTTTGAGGCGATAGCGAAGGTTGTGCCGTTTCTGGGTTCGATTGTCGGGGCAGGTGTGGGCCTGGTCTGTGTAGTGGCAGGTGTGGCGTGGTCAGTAATCTGGATAGCCATCGCCTGGTTAGCTTACCGGCCACTTATCGGAATTCCACTTTTAGTGATTGCGGTTGGAAGTCTTTACTGGCTGAAAACCAAGGGGAAAAAAGAGATGCCTGCAGTTAATGCAGCATAAATATAAGGAGATAGAATGAGTGCTTCATTAGTAAAATCGCTAAAGACAGAGATTGCGCGCCTGGCCCGTAAAGAGATAAAGGAGGCCCTTGTACCGTTGCGTGAGCAGCTTGGGCAAGCGCATAGCAATATAACAGAGTTGAAGCAGCGGGTTGAGGCACTTGAGCGTGCTGCTGAGCGGAGTACGCCGATAGTAGCAGAAGAGCCTCAGGCAGTGACAAAGCGTAAAGTACGCGGCATGGCCAAAAAAGGGGCAGCAGTTAAAAAGAGCGCTGTGGCTGAAGAGACAGCGGCTGAAGCAAAGACCTGGATCAGCGGCAAAGGTGTGCGGAGAATGCGCAGCAGTATGAGGCTGACACTGGCAGAGTTTGCCCAGTTAGTGGGGGTGTCGTCTAAGGCAGTCTCAAACTGGGAGGCGAATGAGACAGTTTTGAGCTTGCGTAAATCTACCAAAGAGTCGTTAGTCTCATTACGTGGTGTCGGGGCACGTGAGGCGCGCCGTCGACTCGAAGCGATGGCAACAGCAGTGCCTGATGAGCAGGAGTAGACTTTGCCGCAAGAATAGCCACTCTATAAAAAATAGAGTTGGTGCTTGAATGTTTCTGCCAAACAAACTACTATACCGCTTTCTTTTGCGCCTGTAGCTCAATTGGATAGAGCGTCAGCCTCCGGAGCTGAAGGTTGTGGGTTCGATCCCCGCCAGGCGCACCACTCAAAAAGGCAGGTCATGATTTATTCTCCCAAACATTTCAACGGTAGTGACAGTGACCGACTTCAAGCGGCGGTTGATGCGGCAGCGGCAGTCGGGGGTGGTAAGGTAGTGGTGGGGCGGCGGGTTCCTGATGAGAGTGTTCAGAGGGATTACTGGCTGCTTGAGAGGGCCTTGCTACTACCGGCAAATGTAATACTGGTATTAGATAACTGTCGCTTGAAATTGGCGGATACGTGTCGGGATAATATGATACGGAGTGCCAATTGCGGCATAGGTATCAGTAAGGTTGAGCCTTTGCACAATATCCATATTGTGGGCATAGGTGAGGCGGTGCTAGAGGGGGCTGACAGGCCACGTGCCAGCGGGGACGGTGCGAAGAGCCTCAGTGCCGACAACGCCCGTGAACGTGGTGGATCCTATATCCCCATATCATATGGTACTGACGCACTTGATGCTACCGAGAAGCAGAGTGGTGACTGGCGCAATATCGGGATATTGCTGGCTGAAGTGCACAACTTTTCGATCACCGGGATCAAGTTGGTAGACACTCATTGTTGGGGGATTTCACTGGAGTGGTGCAGTTTCGGGACGATCAGAGATTTGCGCTTCGCGTCGATTGGTGGTCGGGTAATAGATGGTAAATTCAGGGTGATGCTCAATCAGGATGGTCTCGATTTGCGACAGGGGTGTCATGATATTACCATAGATGGCATCAGTGGCAGTAGTGGCGATGATCTGGTGGCCTTAACCGCTATCAGGCGCTGGCAACCGCAGCAGCGTGAGGCGGGGTCACTCGACTCTACCATGGTAGGCGGAGCTGGCTGGGGAGACACACGTGATGACGTCTATAATATTATTATCCGCAATGTCCGCGGTACAGCGGGGGGGCACCATGTGGTGCGGTTTTTAAACAACGGCGGCATTGTGATGCGCAATATTTTAATTGACGGTGTGGTGGGAACGGCCACAGCGGAGAGACCGGATAGGGCTGTTATTGTGGTGGGTGACCAGAGTTATGGTGGTGCAGCAGCACTGGGTGACACCCGTGGCTTTATGGTGAGTAATGTGTGTGGTCAGGCTCGACATCTGGTAGAGGTGCGAGGGACACTGAGCGACTCTGTTTTCACTAACCTTCTCTACACTACCGCGCAGGGGAGTGCTTTAAGTTTCCCGTCGGGGAGTGAAAGTGGGCAAAACATTAAAGTCTGTAATGATGTTTGTATCGACTAAAACTGCTTACAGCCGTAACCAAATGCTGTACAGTATAGAAATCTTATTCCCTTAATATATCTGGCACTTGCATGGACTCGCGCAGTTTTAATAAAAACGCTACGCATTTGAAGAACAGATTTTAAAAGGAAGAGAGTTACGATGACTCTCAATGCTGCCTTAGCTGCTTCAACGCAACAACTTATGAAGATAGCTGCTTGAACTTCTTGTTTTTTTGACAGTAGCTAACGGGGTAGCTACTAAATGGCGCCTTTAGCTACGGCAGCTAAGAGGCCGCCGTGTAGCAGAAGGGTTTTCTGGCGATCGCTCAGGGCAACAGTGGCAGTGAAACTGCTACCTTTGGTGAGGTTACGGATAGTAGCCTGCCCTTTAGTGTCGTTGATCACTGCGTGGAGATCGTCAATTACAATCTGGTCGTTTTCAGCAATGGTGTCGTAGGCGGACGGGTCGTCAAATACAAAAGGTATGATGCCAAAGTTTATCAGGTTAGCGCAGTGGATACGCTCAATGCTTTTAGCGATGACGGCTTTAACTCCGAGATACATGGGGCAGAGGGCGGCATGTTCACGGCTTGAGCCCTGACCATAACTCTCCCCGGCAATGATCACATTATGGTGGCCGGCATCGCGGTTTGCAGAGGAACGGTCGTAAAAAGTGCTGTCGACATCTTCAAAGACAAATTTGGCATAAGCTGGGACATTAGAGCGATATTTGAGTCGCGCCCCGGCAGGCATAATGTGGTCGGTGGTGATTTTATCACCTACTTTAATAGCGGCGATACCGTCGAGCTTGGCGGGTAGAGGTTGGCCACTTGGCACAGCACCGATGTTTGGGCCACGGACAATAGGGGTGTCAGGTACACCTTGACCGGCAGTTTCGCGGAAGAGGAAGAGGGCATCATCGACTGTGTACCGCTCTGGGGCCGGCACGGCGGGGATGTCGGCAAGAGTGCGAGGGTCGGTAATAACACCGGTGAGAGCTGCGGCAGCGGCAGTCTCAGGGCTAACCAGGTAGACTTGTGCCGATTTGGTGCCACTGCGTCCTTCAAAATTGCGGTTGTTAGTGCGCAGACTAACAGCATTACTGGCCGGCGACATATGGTTACCGATGCAGAAGCCACAGGCGTTTTCAAGAATGCGGACACCCGAGGCGACCAGTTCACCGAGGAGGCCATCGCGTGAGAGCATCACCACTACCTGACGTGACCCCGGAGCGAGGCCGACTTCGACTTCGGGGTGTACGTGTTTGCCACGCAGCAGCAGAGCGACGGTGCATAGATCGCGGTATGAGGAGTTAGTGCATGAACCGAAAAGAACCTGATTCACTTTAGTGCCAGCCAGAGATGCGACTGTAGCGATATTGCCGGGCGAGTGGGGACAGGCGATATGAGGCTCAAGGGTGTTAAGGTCGATCTCGATAATACGCTCATAATTAGCATCGGGGTCGGCAGCCAGTGGCGTCCAGTCGTTAGGGCGTAACTGTGCGGCCAGAAACTGTCTGGTGACTTCGTCACTGGGGAAAACTGAAGCGGTAACCCCGAGTTCCGCGCCCATATTAGCTATAGTGGCACGTGAGGGGAGATCGAGCGAATCGATGCCGGGTCCGCCATACTCAATCATGGTGCCGACATTACCGTTAGTGCCGAGGATAGAGAGGAGTTTGAGGATAACATCTTTAGCTGAGACACCCTTCTGCATAGTGCCGCTAAGGCGAACAAGAGTGACTTTAGGTGAGGTGAGGTAGAAAGCACCGCCACCCATGGCCACGGCGACATCGATGCCACCGGCACCGATGGCAATCATGCCGACACCACCACCCATAGGAGTGTGGGAGTCGCTACCGAGGAGGGTTTTGCCAGGCTTGCCAAACCGCTCAATATGGAGTTGGTGACAGATACCGTTACCAGGTTTGGAGAAAACTACGCCATAGCGCTGGGCTACACTGCGGAGATAGGCGTGGTCGTCGGCGTTTTCATAGCCTACCTGAATGGTGTTATGGTCGACATAACTGACAGCAAGTTCAGCTTTGGCGCGATCCAGCCCCATGCTCTCAAACTGCAGAAACGCCATAGTACCAGTGGCATCCTGGGTTAAAGTCTGGTCTATACGGATGGCAATTTCGCTGCCAGGTACAAGCTCACCCGATACGAGGTGTGCGCCTAAAATTTTCTCCACCAGATTTTTACCCATGATTCTAGCTCCTTAAATTGTTACCGTTATACGCAAAATTAAAGAAAAAGTTTACCATTTATTGCAGATTGGGTAAAGAGTGGTTTTTTTTGAAGTTTGGTGAACCTTTTAGCGGTGGAGAGCGTTTGATAATATTGAAGCCCACCTTGGCGGGATTTATGCGGCAAGTTGCTGCCGGGCGCTAAAGGTGAGCAAACATCACATAAAAGAGTTGTAAGAATGAAAAAATCTAAGAAAATGGCCGGTTTTTCGCTACTGGAGCTGCTGGTAGTCGTTACATTGATAGCAATTGTAGCTACGCTGGCAGTGACCCGTCTCTCCAACATCCATGTAAAATCGGCAGAAGTGCTCAATATGGCTAATGTGTCACGCATCGGGCCGGCGATAGAGGCTTTTATGACGGCTAACGAACGGAGTCTGAACCGTCTTGATCTGGTTATGACCGATAAAGTGAAAGGTACAGCCGGTGATTACGACACTTCACCCGATTATATGCTGATATTGACTAATGTG
This sequence comes from Lentisphaerota bacterium, assembly GCA_012520735.1. Lineage (GTDB taxonomy): Bacteria > Verrucomicrobiota > Kiritimatiellia > RFP12 > JAAYNR01 > JAAYNR01. The sequence continues at coordinate 13,814 of JAAYNR010000258.1, forward strand.
GCTGGTAATATAGGTTTGTCTACAGCGTTAATTAACTCTTCCGGTGTCCCTTTATTGGCCAAGTACCATCTGGAAACCAAAGATGTGCTGGCACTGGAAGAGTTGGGGTTGACCTCTCTGATGCGCCTCCGCCGGCAGGGGAGTGACGGCAATGGTGTAACTACCGGTGATGACGGTGAGTGGTCGACCGGCTTAACCGAAGATCCCGACACCTGCCTCAGTATTGCCACTAGAGTCGAGAGAGGGCTGGCAGTCCCTTGTATCAATGCGGTCTCAATGGGCAACAGCACCGATAACACACCGCTGGGCGCGCTTGTTTATCAATCTTGCGGCCAGGATGTGCGGCTCCATGATAATTCATCTTTCTCCATTTACATCAATGGGATTGATAAAGGGATGAACACGACTGATGTTATGGGTTACCTGAAGGAGAATGGCGGTATCCTGTTGGCTTTCGGTATTGGGCAGTACGCCTCGTTTATCGGTAACACCAGCAGCGGACTCGATTCGGCACCGGTATGCTCGGTGATGGCGAAAGATACCTATCGTCGCTATTTCCTGCTAATCCGTTTGGAGACTTTTAAGGGTATCACCAGGGCACAGTATGCCGGGGTGATGGATGCCAATGGCAATACCATGAAGCAGTTGCGTGCCGCGAGTAAGTAGGCTTTTTTATAAAGAGAGAACGGACGGATAAATGGTCGCTTTCGATTTGTTTAGTTTAATAAGAGTCAGGAGTTGCGGATGAGTCGGTTTTGTGCAGGAGAAGCAGAACTAGCCAAGCATGGAATTAACAGTGGCTTGATAGTATGGCTGGTGGTTGGTTGTCTGGCTACAGGAACAGCTCTGGCGCAGCTCCAGCGGTCTGACCCTACAGCGGCACCGGCGGTGATGGCTGATACCATGCGGGCGCAGATCGCCGAGTTTCGCAATCTGACATGCCAGGCACTGGTAGTGGGAGCCGACGACGACGGCGTGGCCATTTTACGGGCAAGCGGACAGTCGTCCGGTGCTACCCCGGCCTTTGTCCGTGCCGGTACGGCCATAGGCCTGGAGCTGGGCGGCATGCCGGTGCGTGTGGTGGTAAAGTCGGTCTCTTCGCGCGGGGTGGAGATAGAGGCCCCGACATTGGCTGAGGGGGTGGCTATCCCCGGCAGCTTCAAGGCACTGGCGGCACCTGAAACGATGCCGGAAAATTTCCTACGTTATATAGAGTGTCAGGGTGTGGCTCTCGACACAGTATTACGGCTGATCTCTGATCAGACCGATGCTAACCTGGCCGCCTCTTCAGAGGCGGCAAAAGAACCGGTTTCGATCTTTCTGCGTAATGTCACCTCAGAGACGGCGATTGAGGAGATATGCCGCACTCGCAACCTCTGGTTTCGTCGTGATGACCTCTCCGGTGTCACCCGCGTCACTACCATGAAAGAGTACGAGGAAAACCTCTCCTCGTTCCGTGAGGAAACGACAGAGGCTTTCACCCTTCTATATCCGAATGTGTTGGAAGTGGCCTCGGTCATCTATGGCCTCTATCCGGAGCGGGTTTCGATCTCATTAGGCGAAGAGGATATTTTAGATGATGAAGAGCGCGACATCTCACGTCGTTTTAACCGTCTTAACGCCATATCCAGTAGCTCGGGATCGAGCTTTTTAGGTGGAGGTTTCGGCGGTACCAGTGGTGGGGGTAATTATGGCGGTAGCTACAGTGGCTCTTCCAGTAGCTATGGTAGCGGTACCACGCTATTACGTGGCGGACGCCTGCAGCGGCAATATGGTGACTATTTGGATGTGCGCCCGCGTGAGACTTTCAGTAATATTTCGCAGAGCGATGCCAAACTGATAGAGGCGGTACGGCGGGAAGGTACCAGTGACGATCTGGAGAGTGCGCTCGATAGTTATCGTGAGAAAAACACTACGATCTATGTAACAGCTAGCCGCCGCAACAACCTGTTGGTGGTGCGCACAGGTGATCCTAAAGTGATGGCTGAGATACGCGATCTGGTTCGGCGGCTCGATGTACCCACGCCGATGGTCCTGCTGGAGATCAAGGTGCTGCACCTCTCTATCAGCGACGATTTCAGAAGTTCTTTTGAGTATGAGATGAACTACACCTTCAACTCGGGTGGAGATCACCCCGGTGCCGGTTCGGCGGGATTCCCAGGGTTTAATCCTATAAATGTGGCGGCACGGACAGATGCTATGTCGTTCATGATCTTGAGTGATCACCTTAACTTGCGGATTCAGATGTTGGAGAAGGAGGGTCGCATTAAGACTTTGGCCACGCCGTCGCTATTGACAGCCAACAATGAAGTATCAAGACTCTTTATAGGTGAAGAGCGTCCTATGGTGCGCAATATCTCCAGCGAGACCGTGGTGAGTGATCAAAACGTAGTGACTACACCACAAACCGAGACTGACCTGCAGGCAGTGGGAACCATGCTGGTGATCACCCCTAATATCAATGCCGACCGCACAGTAACGCTGCGCCTGCTGCAGGAGAACTCCGAGATTTTGAAAAATGATGCCAGCATCCCGGTAGTCAGCAGTGCCGGGGTGGTACAGGAGGTGGCGATAGACGTGGTATCGACACGCAGCATCAGCGGCACCTTTGTGGCCAAAGATCAGATGATGGTAGCGGTAGGGGGGCTGATTGAAGAGCGTGACGTGCTACAGGAGAGCCGTGTGCCGATATTGGGACGGATACCGTTACTGGGCTTTTTCTTCAAGAGTAAGCAGCGTGTCAAGAGCAGAAATGAGCTGGTGTTGCTGATCAGGCCACATGTGATCAGCACTCCGGCGGAGGGTGAGGCGATCAGCAAGCGCCTTCTGGAACAACTCGCCACCCACCCGGCGTCTGACGGACGAGCTACTCTGGGGATATATCAGGAGAAAGAAGAAGAGGAAGAGGCAGTGCGCTGAGCGCACTGCCGTGAATGGTGAAGGAAAATTGACTTAACGATTATTAATCACGGAGCACAGAAAACTCGGAACTCTGGCGCGTGGTAGGGGATACTCTCACAGAGGCACAGAGGCTCAGGCCTGGGAGGGGGTGGATGTGAGTGGTGAGCTTTGTCGTGAGCTTTGTCGGAGACGGCGGCCTGTCTTTTGCGTATTGAATACCGGGGACAGAGAAGCTGTGGCACGCTGCATTACCGGTGGGGGCAAAAACACTTAATCGTACTCTTAATCGTGCTCCTCAGTCGTATCTTACCCTTGATCAGAAGGTACTATGACTCGATTAGCAAGTGAGCTTCGACAGGGCAGGGTTATGGTTATCTACGGTCCGCGGCGGTCTGGAAAGACCACGCTGAACCTCTTCACCGTTTCCGCTGGGGGGATGGCAGCGACCTATGGACGAATTGAGTTGGAGCGTCAGTATCAGGAGCTGATGATATACGGTTCCTATCCTGACATTATCACAGCTCTATCATATACCGCAAAAGTCCGTGCACTGCGTGAACTTGCCAATGACTATCTTTTCAAGGATATCATCGCCTTTGAGGGGCTGCGTAACTCTGAGAAAGTACGCTAACTACTGACATTGCTTGCCCTGCCGGTTGGCAAGCAGGTGTCGATTGCCGAGCTTGGCCCAGCTTGGCATGTCGAAATTGACGGTTTAACGCTACTTGGATCTACTTCAGCAGGCATTTATCATCTTCAAGGTCAGCGGCTTCTCCAGAAATCTACGAATCGAAGTCACGAAAATGTCCCACTATTACTTCCTGGATAACGGTATCCTGTGCTCACTGCTGTACAACTACACTACGCTTGCGCAGCGCAACGATGCAGGAATGCTTTGGGAGAACCGGGTTGTAGGTGAGCGACGCAAGAAGAACGATTTTGAGAATACATTCATGAATCAGAATTTCTGGCGCAACTAAACGCAGCAGGAGATTGATCTGGTTGAGGATGGTGGTGGCAAATTGCGGGCATTTGAGATTAAATGGGGCGACGAGCAGCCACAAGTACCAAAATAATGGCGTAGTGCTTACCCTGATGCCGAATATGCGGTAATCAACAGCGAAACCTTTATAGAGTTTGTTGTCTGAGTGCGGCAGGAGGGAGGCTACCGGTCAATTCCCCCCACTCCCCTTTTTTAACCGTTTAGTAATTTAGTAATCCAAAACTGCGAGAGTTATGGAGCGAGGTGGGGGCAGATGGGTGCGGAATAGTGAGATCGGCTAAAACAGGGTCGTGGTTAAACAAATTACGCCGGCAAATAACGCTACAGCCATCGTATGACACAATTTGATGTGATATTATGACTAGTATGCCGGTTTATAGTCATTATTTTGGTCTTTCGCTGCATACCAGTTACAGCCGCTGTGGTTGTCGCGGGGTTTAGTATAAAACATTTTTCCTAAGTAATCCTAGGTCTGGTTTTAGCCTGTCGGTTGAATACGACAAGGAAAAGCCTTTAAACTGGCCAATAAAGCCTTGATCCTGTTTTGACATGCGGCGAAGCGTAGAGTCATCTTCCTGCTGAAGCGTGTAATTCGTGCAGTAATAGTAAGATATCTAAAGCGAAGTTTTTTAATGTGTGCTTTTTTCATGTCCAACTCGGAAGTCGCTGCACGTAGTGCCGATGCCATGTTGTAAGCAATAGCGTTAAGCATGAACCATGCAGCATTAGCACCAAAACGGTTACTTGGCGGACGTGCCCCAGCCAAAGCGGTCTTCATCTCGCTTTGTGTATGCTCAATTGTGCCGGCCTTCTCACGATGCCAATCAATGACGAGGTTGCCCGCTTCTTTACGGTTTGTCACTACCGCAAAATGCTTCCGATCATGCCCATCATTGAAAAGCTCTCCCTGCTTCTTGAGGATACGTATGCCTATATATCGCCGTGGCTGGGCATCTTTACGCTCCGTTGACATGCTCGGAACATAGTCGAGTTCAGCCCACTGGCGCAATGTGCCGTCATTATAAGTGTTCACCGTAACCCATTGCTCATCTGCAACTCGTTTGGTAGCGTCCACCAACTCATTGACCATGCGCGCACTTATGGCATACTTAATTTTGACACCTTGCGGCCCACCCTCACGACAAGGGTTGTCCAGCCAATCTAGCAATTCGTTGTTATCATTAGCACTGTCGCCACGAAAAGCCAAATCTGATACACTCTTAGGTATTTCAGAGAACCCTTGCTTGATGCAAGTGAGTGGATCCATTGCGCCGGGAACATTACCATCGCGAAACTCTGTAGACACAATAACATCAGCTTCCGCCCACAATGTAGTCAGAGGTTGATATCCTATGGTACCTTCGTATGCTTTTTTGGCTTCAGCTTTGTGGCTCTCGATAATAGTACCGTCAGAATCGAGAGTAGCCGATTTGGGAATACCGCCAGGGTGGCGGGAGGCAGCCTGACGAGCACTTGTGCCTAGAACATTCTGGAGCGCACGTAGCCCAGCAGAGGGGTCGGGAACGCTTGCCTTGAGATTGAGCTCTGATGCCCTGTCCCGAGCAGCAAGTACCAAATCCGGATCATGAAACTTATCAAGCCAGTCACGAACACAACGAGTGCTGGGAACCTTGTAGCCTAAAATTTTTTCAAGAGCCTCGTCATCGCGCATCATGTCCATATCTTCAACACAATCGATACCAAGTAGTAATCCGCTTGTGATCGACTCGACCATTTGCCCTGCGGTATATCCAAGTGATATCTTACGTAAAAAATCCAGATTGGCATCACAGGAACCAGGCAAACTCATTCCACGAAATAACCAACTGGTGACGGCTGTACCGCCCAATGCAGTGAGCGAGCCTTTCAATGGCTCGGACGATGGCTCGTAAGGGATCTTTGATTGTAAAGGTGTAGTAGGTCTCATGTGCGCCATTGTGTCAATTGGCAATTGATATTGTCGAGCGAAAAAATTAAAAAAATAAGCAATAAATACAGCGTTTTTTACTACTCGTTCTTTTTTCTCTCGCAGATTAAGG
>JAAYNR010000216.1 GCA_012520735.1 Lentisphaerota bacterium
AGGGGTCTGTGGCTTTCAGCCGTTCAAAGGTGGGGCGCTGGCTCGACTTGAAAGAGGGCGCTTTTATTGACGAGCAGTTGCTGGGTGTACGCTGTGCCAAGGTTCGAGATGAGTACATGAAGCGCTATTACCCCAATGTACAGGTGATTGGGCAGTTGGCGGCGGCTGACGCTGAGACAGGCTTGGCTGAGGTTGTAGTGATGGTTGAGGAGGGCGACAAAGTTTTGCTTAAAGGATACGCCTTTAAAGGGAATGATAATGTGAGCGACAGCGACCTCAAGGCATCGTTTAAGCAGTACAGTTGGTGGAATCCGCGCAATTGGGTCAGCTCACGTCTCTACGACGAACAGCAGTTTGAAGAGGCACGTGAGTCGATTACCGCACTCTATCGTGAGCTGGGGTACCTCGATGTTGAAGTTCAGGGTCCCGAGTTTGAGCCATATAAGGAGGGGAGCCCTCACTTGTGTGCCGTTTACACAGTAAATGAGGGGGCATGTTATACGGTGGGCGATCTGAAAATCAGTGGTGTGACAATCTTTCCTGAGGATAAGATATTAGAGGCGGCTGCTCTGGAGAGCGGAGCCAATGCCGGGGCACCATTGAGTGCTGCATCACGGCGCGTGCGCGATTACTTAACCTCACGTGGCTATGCTGATGCCTGGGTACGCACGATGGTTGATACTCCACCCGACTCTCCGGGTGTGGCCAATGTAACATTACAGGTGAGCGAGGGTGAGTTGATTACGTTGCGTAATATTGTGATCAACGGCAATACTCGCACTAAGGACAAAGTGGTACGGCGCGAGATACTGGTGGCACCGGGCGACGATGCCGATATGGTACGTATTGAGCGCAGCATGAACCGTATCCGCAACATGAACTACTTCAGCGAGGTACGTGAATCGCTGGTACCTGGTGACTCCGATACGGTTCGCGATTTGGTGATTAATGTTACAGAGCAGCGCACTGGTAATTTCATGATTGGTGCCGGTTTCTCGACCATTGACAAAGTGATGGGCTTTGCTGAGATATCGCAGAACAACTTCGATCTTTTCAATTGGCCCAACTTCACGGGTGGCGGGCAGAAGGCACATCTCGGGGCTGAGATAGGGTCGGAGCGGCGGACAGTTGAGGCTAACTGGATTGAGCCCTGGTTCTTGGATCGTCCGCTGGTGTTGCAGGTGGATGCGTATCGCAGGCAGCGCGATTACGATGAATTTGACGATGTCCGTATCGGTGCTTCTGTGGGGCTGTCGTATCCTGTTAAAGTGGGACGTGTGGGAGCCAAGCTCACTCTGGAGCAAGTGCAGTTGCGCCATATCCTCTTCACACGTGATATGTATTCATATGCCAACGACGATGATTTTGATATTGAGGACTCAGACTCCAAGGACTACCTGAAAGACGACACACCGTTTAATGGTGCGGCTCGGCTTTACTGGACCTACGACTCCCGTAATCGTCCGTTTGTGCCGACTCGTGGCACCGAGGTGACTGTTTTCGGTGAAGCAGCCGGCTCTTTTTTAGCGGGTGACTACAATCTCTACCGCATGGGGCTGTCGTACCGCAAATGGTTTGAGATGCCGTGGAGCGGAGGGCATGTGTTGAGTGTGCGCGGTAGGGTCGAGACCGTCGACACCTACGGCAACGACGATGTAGTCCCGATACACGAACGCCTCTATCTGGGTGGTGGACGCACAGTACGCGGTTTTGAATACCGCAAGCTCGGTCCTAAGGTGAGTAGTGATGTTATGGGCAAAAGTTGGTATGCGGCTGGTGGTCAGACTATGATCTATGGAACACTGGAGTATACAATACCGATTGTCAAAGCGTTGCGGTTTGCCACGTTTATTGATGTTGGTAGTCTTGATTCTGATTCATTCGCGCTTGACACCAGCGATTACGGCATGAGTGCCGGTTGTGGGTTGCGGGTTGATATCCCCGGCTTCCCGATCCGGCTCGACTTTGCCAAACCAATTGTCAAACCCGACAATACCGATGAACAGACATTTATCTTCTGGATCGGTTTCGAATAAACAAGAGTACAGCTATAAATAGAGGAGCAGAGATATGAAATTAGCACGTTTGGCGTTATTAGTGGGAGTTTTTGGAGTTTGCGGCCTACTCAGGGCGCAGGTGGCGGTGGTTGACTTTGAGCGTGTAGTCAAGCTGCACCCCAACACGGCTGAAGACCGCAAGGTGATGGAGACTGTTTATAACAGCCTTAAAGAGGAGGGCGATGCCAAGGCGGCTAAGGTCTCCAAAGCGGTCAAGGAGTTTGAAGATGCAGCCAGAGAGGCGCAGAGTCCAGCTTTGAGTGATGCTGCTCGCAAAAAGGCTGACGAAGACGCCAAGCGGAAGTACGATTTAGCTAAAACAGAGAGCGATGAGCTGAAGCAACTTGAAGACCTGCACCGTATGCAGCTCAGCGAGCGCGAGCGCAAGCTGTTGAGTCGGACTACCGAGGCGATACGTGAGGTGGTGAAGAAAATTGCCACAGAACGGAAAATCAAGGCAGTGCTCCCTACGGCTCCGGTTCTCTATTACGACAAAACGCTCGATATCACCCCTGATGTGCTTAAAGCCCTGGGAGTAGATCCCAATGCAGTAATACCGGAAGACGATCCATTTGGCCCTTTCGAAAAGTGAGGTGGATAGATGGCTTATACAGTTGACCAGTTGGCTGCCAAAATAGGCGGAGAGGTAGTAGGGGATGGAACAATCACGATCTCGGCACTCTCTTCATTAGGTGAGGCGCGTCGAGGTGATATCTCTTTCCTCTCAAATCCCCGTTACGAGCACCTTGTGGCAACGACAAAGGCATCGGCTGTGGTTGTTGAGGTTGGGTGGAGCGGCGATTGGGGTGGGAGGACGCTTATCAGGGTTACCAATCCTGATAAGGCCGTAACCACTATTGCGCCTCTCTTCTGCTGCCCACCGCCACAGCGCCAGCCGGGGGTACATCCTACGGCTGTGGTTGGTCAGAGGGTCTCTCTGGGAGCCGATGTATACGTAGGGCCTTATGTTGTGATTGAAGACGACGTAACGATTGGAGATCGTACTCGTATTGAGGCACAGAGCTGGATCGGGGCAGAGGTGGAGATCGGTTGTGATGGGCTGATTTACCCTCAGGTAACGATTCGCGAAGGGTGTATTATAGGAGATCGCGTAATTCTGCACAGTGGTGTGAGAGTTGGCTCCGACGGTTATGGCTATAACATTGAGCCGATGGATGACGGGAAGGTGCGGATCGAAAAAATACCACAATTGGGGATCGTCGAACTGGGTCATGATGTAGAGGTGGGGGCTAACGCCTCAATTGACCGTGCCCGCTTTGGTCGCACTCGCATTGGTAATGCGGTGAAGATCGATAACCTGGTGCAGATTGGCCACAATGTGCAAATTGGCGATATGAGCGGTATTATTGCACAGGCGGGGGTTGCCGGCAGTACCAGAGTTGGTTCAGGGGTGTTGATATGGGCACAGGCCGGCATCTCCGGTCACCTGAATATTGGTGATGGTGCTCAGGTTGGGCCGCAGGCGGGTGTCTCCAAGGATGTTCCAGCAAATGAATTTGTGCTGGGGGCTCCGGCGCAGCCTAAACGTGCCTTTATCACAACTACACTGGCTGTGCCACGGCAGGTTGAGAGGCTTAAAAAGAAAGTCGCCGAGCTGGAAGAGGCGATTGCCAAACTTGATGCTACGCCTTAGTTGGGGCTCTATGTATTTAAAACACCGCAGCAAAAGAGGGGCGAGTAGGCAAATAACTCTGATGTTTGCGGCTGTGTTAGTGGCAACCGGCGGTTGTGTGCATAAGCCTATGTGGTCGATTGAAACTGTCGCTGACCCGGCCCTCTGTGCTTTAAACGACTCCTTTGGCGGGAGTAATGCTGTGGCGGTACGGACGCTGAAGTATATGTTTTGCATCCCTAACGGTGCGCTGGCTCGGGCTGAAGTTAAACAGATTGACCCCACAGTAGTCTTCATTGAGAGAGAACGGAGTAAAAAGCACTGTCCGGCAACAGCACAACTTTGTGTAGGGTCGACGAATCAGCCTCGTTTTAGGATGGTACTTGAACGGCTCTCCAAATTACCTTATGTAGAGCGGATAGATTTGGCCCCCGCCGAGTTTTATTGACTGTTTTGCCAATAGATCCTGATACTGCGCGCTATCAGACCCACAATAAAGAGGAAGACAACCAGAAGGATAATTTTCCGTTCGCCATCAGTTAGCTGAAACATCGTTCGGAGTCGCTCATTGATAGAGGCGCGCAAGCCGGAAGCTAATAGACGTACTTTGTTTAGCACTTGGTGTGATCCCTGGCAGTGGTTCTGTCGTGCAGCCATTGGGTTATGATCAAAATCACCACCCCGATAGAGATGGCGGCATCGGCAATATTGAATGTGGGGAAGTTGATAAAATTGAGATCGATAAAATCGATGACTATCCTGCGCCAGACTCGGTCAATCAGATTACCGATAATCCCCCCGCTGAGCAGACCCCAGGTAAGCCAGCCGAACGGCAGTTGCAGGAAGGTCCGCCTCATGCTGAAGACCATCCAGACCAGAGCTGCCACAGCACAGCTTATCAGCAATACCTGCCTCCCTTGTAGCATACCCCAGGCAGCCCCGGCATTTTGAACATGCAGCAGGTTGATCAAGTAAGGGATTAACACCCGTCCACTGCCTATTTGCGGGAAGTAGGCCAAAACAGTCATCTTGCTGACTTGGTCAAGTAGCACAATGACCACCATGGTCATTAATGCGCATAGCCTCATGGGATCATCCTACGTTGCCGGTATGGACGATTTGAGCGTTGGCGCTCAAGTTCGGATTGACACGAGATGCAGTTTTTGACAAAGGGGAGCGCATGGAGGCGTGCATATTCGATCAAGCAGTTACAGCTCTCGCATGTACCATATGACTCATCGTCAATTGCCCGCAGGGCACTGTCTATCTGCTGTATGGTCGATTGCATACCACCTGCCCGGTCCAAGGTGAAAAGGCGATTAAAGGCATCACTGCCATCCTCTTCGTGGTTAACCTCATCGTGACGGGTAAGGGCATTTTTGCGCATGGTTTCAACCTGGACAGAGAGCTTGCTGCGCAACTCAATAAGGTCATTACGCAATTGCGCAACTTCTTTGGCGGTGAACCTCGCTTTACGCTTTGGTGATGCTTTTGCAGGGGTAGCCTCGGTAACAGCACTTACCGGTGCGGGTGGTTGGCTTGGAGTCGTTTTAACAGCTACAGCTTTTTCGCTGACAGTAGCTTTTTTAACAGTAG
>JAAYNR010000248.1 GCA_012520735.1 Lentisphaerota bacterium
AGCTCTTAAAGCTCTGCAACAGGTAAGAGAGGTGGTTACACTTGTTAGTGGGCCGCATATGAATGCGAATCACCGCGTGAAAGTGATTCGGCATCACCACAAACTCATCTTGATACGCCTCGGGATGACGCGCAAAAAGCCCTCGCCACCCACTCCCCACCGCCTCCCCCAGCTCATTAAGCAAACAGTTCTCATCAGCAATAACCCCAAACATGGTCTTATTGCGCGCCACTTGCATGGTCACAAAAAACCAACCGTGCTGATAATTGATAGTATGGTTACGTAAGGGCATGGGACACCTCTTTTCAAGATCCAAGACTCAGGACGCAGGACCTTGAAGCCGTGCTTGGACCGCAGATTTTTTGGCTGAGTCCTGAGTCTTGGGTCTTGGGTTCTAAAACTGTCACGGCGAAGCTATGGGGCGGACTCCTTTACAATTGGGGTAAGCACTGCAGCTCCAAAATTGTTTACCGGCATTGGCCCCCTTGCGGGCAGTACGCTGGCGCATCGGTTTGCCGCAGAGAGGGCAGCCGGGTGCGGGTTCCTGCGAGCTGTCGCGCACTTCAACCCGCGCCGTAGTCAGCCGCTCGCGAAAACCGCCTTCATCAAGAAACGCCTCACCTTGATGACGCATCTGCCCGCCCAGCATCGACATGGCGCGACGGATCAATATCACCAGCGCATTGGCACAAACCAGCGGGTCATCATGCTCAACCCACCTGCAAAACCGCACCTTTTCCCGGTGGTACCAAGTCCAGTAATCGTGCAACAGGTCGTCACTATACTCAAAATCGGGGAAATTAAGGGAGCTTACGGCTTTATGCTCGTCGCTGTGCACGCTCCAGGGCACAACACAGCGCTCCGCCAGAAAAATCTCCAGATCGCCCAAAAGCTCCCCCAGGCTGGCACGCGAGACATCAGTAAGCTTCATCTCGGTCTCTTTGGACGTGCCGGCTCGCTCGGAGCCTTCCACTATATTCTGGCGTCCTGAACGCGCCGCGCCGATCATCTGGCCGCTGGTCTTGCCCAGCGGATCCTCCCGGTAGGGGATAAAGCGCTTACAAAAACTGATGGTCGAGAGGTGAATAAGCGTGGCGAAATTAAACGAGTGCAACTTGCGGTAACCGCCCGACTTTGAGAATAATGCTTTCTTCATAACTTCTCCTTTTGCTTGAGGACCCAGGACTCAAGACCCAAGACGCAGGCATTTTACCATTGCGCACCCTCAAGTTCCACCCCTGAGTTCTGGGTCTTGAGTCCAGAGCTGTCTGAGTCCTGGGTCCTGGATCCTGGGTCCAAAAATCAAATGCTTATCTGAAAATCCTGAAGGTCTTGTTTCATGGCGTTATAAAGGTCTAGGGAGACAGCAACCGGGCTGCCATCAACGTAAACTTTTCTACCGTCTGGCCAGCACAAGCTATCTGCAAAAATAACCAGTGGCAGCCATTTGCCAGATGCCAAACGATACGGGCGCAAAATCACAGGTGAAGCAAACCTCCCCTTATCGTTACCAGGCTGAGCTTCCCAGTTGGCACTGCTCCTTACCGATGAATAGCGCTGCTGAATCGGCAACCCTAACGCTGGCCTGTAGGCAACACTATTGCGCCTGTCTCTTGTAAGCCCAATATCATGATCATTTTTTGCGTATTTAAACCCTGGCCCTTGATTTAAATTAGGGCTTCTCCCATGCGAACGCCACCTTTGCAACCACCTGCCAAGCTGGTTTAGTGCTTCATCGCCAGAATCAACTTCACTCATTGTTTTCACGACCACATTAGAGGGCCTTGAAAAGTATGTTAACGCTTCAGTTAAAGTTAATTGGTTATCATGGCAGCAAAGCGCACCAAAGCCACGTCGTGATCTGGTTCCTAATGACCCTAAGTGACTCATCACCGTCATAAGTGCGTGAACGCTGTCGCTTATTTCCCTGTTACGCACAATGGAGACATAAACATTAAACCGCGCCGCCTCCATCTCAGGTAAAAAGACACCACGCTTTGACTCTTCCTCTCTCCCCCTTCTAGATCTCAAGGGAAATAAGAGATACCCTTTTGCAGTATTTATCCCAGCCTTAAGATCATCAGCATGCTTAGATACATAACTTATTCGGTGGTCAACGCGAATTTTTACACTGCTGGCTACAGGCTTTTTGTTATCGTTCTCCCTGCCTTCGGACATCCCACCAAAAATTTGAATTTCCTGATCACGCACATTGGGGTAATTAGCTTCCAGAACTTTAAATCCACCAAGGAGGCGAAACCACCACCTCAACTGCCCACGGATAGAAGGTGCGCGTAATTCTCCCTGCTTTTGATTGGCACCAGCCAAAAAAGCAGGTGTAATGAACTCTAAATCATACGTCTTGTTGATCATGGCATTTTCTCCAACTTCAAAACATTGTTGTTAAATTTTCTTATCCCCTGTTCCACCAGCGTCAGCGGGTTTTTACCCTTTTTCTGCGCCAGCTTTTTCAATTCCGTCCACACTTCTTTGCCAATACCTTCGCCATCACGCAAAACAGTTACCCAAAGTGCTTTCACCACATCTGTTTGTCGCTCAAATTGCTTCAGCTCACTATTAATCACGGATTTGATGCTCATATTGCTCCATTTTTGGCGCACTTCGTCCTCGGGAGTCAATTTAGGCAGTCTTTTACGATTGGTGTTTATGGCATCAACTACTTGCTGCTCTTTGGGCAACACTGTTTTCATAGCCAGATACCGCTCTTTAAATTTGTCAAGCTCACGTTCCACAGCACTTATCTGTTTAGCCAGCTCTTCAGCAGTCACAGAATCAAGCATAACTACATTGCTATTAAACCATGCCTCAAACTCTTTCCCAAGTTCTTCACGGTTTCGCATCTCCTTTTCCTCTTCAAGCCGCTTGGCCTCTGCGTCCGCATCATAAACAAACCAACCATATCCGGCAGCAGTTTTGGCTCCTGCACCATTAATGACGATCCCTTTTATAAGCCATTCTTTAGCCAGACCCAAAACACTATTGTCAACACCACGTAACGGCACCAGACTGAAACGCCACTCGCTGCCACTCTCAACCACCGGAAAAAATTGGGGATTAGCAGACTCATCGTCAGTAGCAGTGTCTTTTTCTCCTCCATAGTATTTCATGTGGTGGCAATTGACTATATCCACCACCAGTTCAGCCTTACCCTGTGGCACAGCGGCCATAAAGGCTATGTTGCCGACAGTGGCTTTCCGCTTTTTTTTGTCCGGTTCGATAAACGCATCCAACCCTTTGTCATTGGTGGGGTATCCGAATACCTTGACGATCATAGCGGCGATTGCCCGCTTTTGAGGCTCCTCGGCCTCTTGCCACTCACACCAGGCGGCGTGACGGGCAATCCCTTTCACCGCGCTGCCCGGGATGTAGGGATAGCCGAAATGGCGGTGCAAGCAAAGCCCGGCATTCTCCAGCACCCCACCGGCCTGATTGATTATCAGCCTGCCGCCAAGTTTGGCATTCAGGGTAATTGCACCGGCAGGTGCCCAGTGGGCCGGGTCTTTGGCATGTCGCCGCTGAACACTCACCACGGCATTAACCTCTTCCGCTTTGGTGTTTCCACCAATGCGCACAAACTTCTCCAGACGCAATGATGGTGATTCACAATGCGGGAAGCGCTCACCGCCAAGGGCTGTTGCAACAATATCAGTAGCTGTAACACTCATATAACACCTCCAATGTTTTAGCTAAACCGGCGTAAGTAGCTTAAGTAGGCCAATACTTCGGCAGTTAGCGAACGCAAGGCAGATGAATTTAGGCCACATAAAAAATTCATAAAGTTACGTAGCTGCCAGCCGCCTTGTTGTTCTGGCAAACGTTCAACTACGACTAAGTGATTAACTACAGCATTAAAAACATCACTGTAACCATGCTCTTTTTCAATTGCGAAAGCTAACGCTCCCAGTAGCCCGTTTTCACGAACCATCGCTGTCACTTTTTTTGTAACGGAATCACCTTCACCGGCTCCTTGGCCAATGCCGATCCCCAGCGCATTTTGTGCCCGAATTTGATCTAGGTTTTTCATTATAAACTCCTCTCCTATACAATCTTTACCGAACACCAGCCAAGGCCAGTGGTGAGGTCTGCGCCAATTTGCAGTAAATTGCCCACGCTGCTGTCGTTAAATTTCGCCTGCAGTAAGTCAAACGCTTCTGTTGCCGGACGCTCCTTGTCATTGCCCTTGCCATCTTGCGCCGCGACCACGCTGTAAAACAGCGCTTCCGAAGGAACGTTTTCCTGATTAAAGAGGGCACCTTCTTGCACAACGCCTGACTCATCATCGATCTTAATGTGTTGCGCCACCTCGCAGGCGTTCTCTACAAAGTAGGCAAAGAGGTCGTTGGAAACCACCGCTAATTGTTTTTTCAGGTCATTCACCCAGACACTGTCGCTGCAAAGCGGGGCAAGTGTATCAACAATGGTTGGTGACAGCGTGGTGGTAGCATCAAGCGCATATTCTTCAAAGACAACTTTTCCGTCCAGCAATAGACTACTGCCTTCACTTACCAAAGCCTGCTCATCAGAGAGGGCACCTGTTTCCAGGCTGGCGCATCCGGTATCACGCTGAAAGCGGGACAGGGCCAAGGGGCAGGTGAGCCAGGCAAAACACCCTTTGGCCGAGCGTACCGGGAAGGCCAGAATGCGCGCTTCGCCAACCATGATCGCGCCGGCGGCAGCGTTATTGGCATCGTCAGAACCGAATAGGAAGCGACCATCGCCGACGCGGGTCATGACCGGCTTGCCGTCTTTGTTTACTCGTGGCTTGCCCTCTTTGTCCTTAGCCTGCTCGCGCTCCGGCCACAAATCGGCCATCACCCCCTTGATGCTGCTCCCTGGTATCACGGGGAAGCGGGTGTGGCGTTCACGGATAATCGGCTGGTCAACCGCGCCGACGGATGAGCCCGCGCCGACGTGTAAGGGCGTGCGGGTGAAGATTGTGAGTATTTTTTGTTTCATTTTTGCTTTTCCTTTTTGTGGGGTGGGTGAAGGCCGACACGGAGGTCAGCCTTTACGATATTGAGGGCAGCGAGGAGCAGAGGCCGTGACCAAAGCCTTTCTCGCCAAAGATGTCACTGCGGGGGCGGGCTTGTAGTAGGG
>JAAYNR010000089.1 GCA_012520735.1 Lentisphaerota bacterium
CTTTGGGGATGGTCAGAACCTGGTTGACATCGAGCTCAATCATTTTGCCGCTATCGTCCTCGGCAATGACTGGGAAGAAGTTAAGCAGTTTTCTGATGTTCTCTTCGCGGTCGCTGGTGGTACCACCGCCAGCGGCAGTGGTAGTGAGGAGGTTGTTGGCAAATTCGTCGTAGATGATCAGGGTGCGTTCGGGGGCAAAGTCGAAGACATAGGCGTTGTGTTTGCGCTGGCTTTCGCCATTTATCTCATAGCTCCAGGGATTCTGGGCACGGAAGGCTGCCTGCATATAGAGACTCGCCGACTTGACATTGGAGAGCATCATCACCGCCGTCCACTCAGGCACAGTGACACCGGTGGTGAGCTGACCGACCGATAGGGTGATGGTGCGGTCATTTTTGGCAATGGCAGCACGGACACGGTCGAGTGACCTCTCGGTAACTGCGGGGTCATCTTTATCGCTTCTGCCATCACCAGCAGCGATAATGACTTCGTAGTTTTCAAAGACCGGGTGGTTTTTCAGGAGCTTCTCCAGGGCTTTAGCGCTGGCGACGCGATTGAGCAGCCAGAAGGTGTGCTTCAGCTCGGCGCGCAGCTCAGGGGTGGAGAAGGGGTACTTTTCGTTACGGGTAAGGGTGTCGAGCCACTTGACAACCTCAGCCTCATGCTGAAACTTGCCGCTGTCGTTAGTGGCAAAGAACTCGTTAAGGTCAAAGGCGTAGTCGATATTGGTGCCATCTATCTCAGCACCTTTGTTGACCTCGTCTGTGATCATCTGACTCATCTGATAGGAGAACATATTCAGGCGTGGCAGTCCCTCGTATGGGTTGTACTCGTCGTGCGACTTCTGCCACGCTTCTTTGGCTGCCTGTTCATCGGCATACGACCAGTTGTAGATTTGGTCGGCAGAGAAGTTGCCGCTGGCGATAGCGCGGAAAGGTGTGCCCGAGAGGTGGAGGGTGAAATTGCGGGTGATGTTGTTTAACGCAATATCGGCTATGAAGGTATCGACCCCTTCATGAGCTTCATCAATGATCAGTAGATCCCACTCTAGTTGTTTAACCCATTCCAGTTTGCCGTGGGGGCCGCCAAAGTGGATTGAGCCTTTGAGATCCTGCAGCGAGATAAATGCCATGTGTCCGGCGAGTTGTCCATCGGGCTTGTAGGGGTGATTGATAAACTGCTTATGAGTCAAAACCGGGCGGTCTTTGAGGGAGTCGGTGGTAGAGATAAAGAGCCAAGGGGCATCATTACGCCAGGCGATGAAGGTTGCGAAGTCGTCGAACCATGAGTTAGCGATGGCGGGGCGGTTAGTGACGATCAGCACATTACGCGCTTGCAGGCGCAACGCCAGGTCGTAAGCGGTCAGGGTCTTGCCGAAGCGCGGCTTGGCATTCCAGAGAAACTCGCGGTTTTTGGGATTTCCGGCAATATATGTCAATGTTTTCTGGACAGCATCCTCCTGCTCGGCACGCAGGGTATACTCCTGTGATTTGGCGGCTTGAGACCAGTCTTTGCGGCGAAACTCCTCAAAATCGGTTTGCGCCTGTTCGGGGTAGCCGTCGTAGTAGAACCACTCGCTACCTGGACGCTGTTTAATATCTTTGAATTTGCGCAGGTATGAGTGCAGCTCTTTGTCCTTGAACCATGTATTGGAGTTGGTGAATTTGGCAGGACCGGACCAGAGTTTGTCGTAGCGTATGCCGGCAGTTTGCGTCTGCTGGCGGATCCGTTTTTCGACATCCCGCTGTTCGGTATAGCCGATCTTTATCCAGCCTTCATTGTCAGGATAGTTGGGAGTGACATAGGCGTATATCTGCGGATAGACGGTGCGGGTGGTTTTGATAGCGGTGCTGGTGGCGGTGCTGGTGTTGACAGACTCCATGGTGCTGGCTGCTCCTTTCCTAATTCAAACATGTCGGGGCATAACCATTGTGGCTGGTAGCCAAACTGCTGGGAGCCCCGAGCTCCTGCTCGGGATTGTTGGCTGACGGCGCAGGCTGAGAACCGAGCTGGAGCTCGGTGTTCCCAGGGGGCTCGTGCTGAGAACCGAGCTGGAGCTCGGTGTTCCCAGGGGGGGGGATGTTCATTGCACGGCCTCCGGCAATTGGTGGAAGGCTACCATCTCTAAGGTGTCCCAATCCATGATTTTGGCTGGTTCGCCGGGGGTAATCTCATACTCCTCTTTTTCACCTTCGTCATTATCGGCGAAAGAGAAGAGTTGTTGGGGGTTCTCTTTTTTTATTCTCTTTTGTGAGAGGGGGATGGTGCCGGTGAGACCATCCATCTGAAAAAGGTTAAAGCTGATGATGGTGGCGATATCGTGCAGCACGAGTTCTGTGGGGGCAGTTTGCCATTTGGCCTGGTAGTAATCGCAGAAGGTATAAAGGAGGTTTTCGCGGGCGAGGAGGAGGGAGTCGCCATTCCACTCAAAGCCATAGCTCGCCTTATAGGCGAGTGTGGCCAGAATTTGCCACTCGCCTTTATCGGCGACCTTTTTGTTGATCCGGGCGAGTTTGCGGTCGACAAAGCCGCAGCGGCGGTGGAGGGGGATGGTGTCGCCGCTCTCCATATCGTAACGGGTGGCCATATAGGGGGCCTCACCGCAGGTGATCTCCAGCCATTTGCGGCAGACATAAGTTTTAAGATCGTCGCGACAGTAGGCGGCATTGACGGCATTATTCTGTTTACGGACGATCCAGGTGGGGGTGAAGACCTCGGCTCTGGTTTTGGTGCGTTCTTTCTGCAGGTCAGCCGTTTTAAGGGCGCGGGGGACGATCAGTGTGCTATGCGTGCCGGTGATGAGGTTGGGGGTGATCTGTGCGGTTGGGGCGTAAGCGATGGGGTCGATATGGGTATAGTTATCGTTAGCCCAGATGATATTGTGAGGGGCATCGGGGAGAGAGCGTGTTTGGTCGCGCAGGAGGAGGTTGAGAATATCGGGCATTTTTGTGCGAAAATCAGGCATGACGGCATGAGCCGTTGCCGATTGTTCGCTGTTGAATGCCGGTGGGGTCAAGTTGTCGCTCCTTCTACAAAACAGGGTGATCTATAAACATGTAAGTGATGATGCCCTTTCCGGAGGCAAAAAGCAAGCAGAAGGGTGGTGTGGGATAAAGGATAAGGGAGAAGTAATAAGCGCAAAGAGCTCAAATTGCCTGAAGGGGGTGAATGACATGGAGTCATGTGAGTGCTGTGTTTTTGCGGAGTCATGGGGTAAGCGAGTGGCTGAGCCGATGGTTTTTTTTCTATTACTTTCTCCTCGGGGATGCCATAGATGGCACCCGCCGTAATAAGAGTCCTTCGCTGCCGTGTGACGACAGCTGGACAACGGCGGTCTCGGCGAGACACGCCCTAGTGCGGTGATGCCTCCGGCGCACCGTATGCCCAAACCGAGCTGGAGTTCGGTGTTCCCAAGGGGCTATTCGGTGATGGTTACCGGGGTGCCGGTTTGGACCATACGGAGGAGTTTGACAGCGTTCCAGTTGGCGAGGCGGAAGCACCCTTTTGATTCGGCGCGACCTATGTGTTCCGGGATGGGGGTGCCGTGGATGCCATAGCCTTGAAGTGAGAGGCTGATCCAGGCGAGGCCGACGGGGTTGTTGGGGCCGGGGGGGATGATCAGTTTGGTGGTGTTGCTGCTGCCGGGGAAGAAGAGTTGGGGGTCGTAGGTGTAGTTGGGGTTTGGGGCAATGGCGGTGACTGTGAGGGCTCCGGCGGGGCGTTGTTTTTTCTCAGCAGCGATAGAGCAGGGGAAGAGGGCAATGAGGGTGCCGGTGTGGTCGTAAGCGGTGACTTCGGTGCGGGTGAGGGAGATGTGGAGGGAGGTGGCGGTGGTTGGCGAAGTTGGGGGGAGGGAGGGGATGGTAATGACTGTGCCGGCGGGTGGGTTGGGCCAGGTGAGGCCGGGGTTGAGGTTTTCGAGGCCGCGTTGCGACATATGGCCGAGTTCGGCGACTTTTTCGCGGATGGTTTCGTAGCCGAGGCGGGGCATGGCGGCGCGTTCCGGCCAAGTGGTGGGGATGGCTGTGAGTGAGGCGAGGTCGTTAGAGGTGACAGTGTAGGTGGTGAAGATGTTTGTGATGGAGCCGAAGGTGGCGAGGAGGGTGTTGTCGGGGATGCCGGTGACGGGGAGGTTGTGGAGGGTTTGCCAGGTGAGGAGGGCTATCTCGGTGCGTGGCCCCCAGACACCGTCGATACAGTTTGGCGAGAGGTTGTGGCGGTCGAGCTGGATTTGCAGGATGAGGTTGCCGAGGTGAAAACCGTGGCGGTAGTTGGTAAAGAGGTTGCCATCAGGGATGGTAAGGGGGGAGGCGGCGGTTAGAGTAGTGGCAACGGTGATGATGGTTATGGCTGCGGCCAGGGGTATGGCGTAGCGGCGTAGGGTGTGGCGAGGGTGTCGGCTTTGCCGGTGAAGCCTATGAGGGAGGTTTGGGCCGGTGCTAATGTGGTTGATTGCGGCCTGATGTGATAAACCGGATGTGGAGTGATCAGGCATCGGGCTTTTTCTCGGATTGAATGTTGCGGAAGTAGGCGTGGTAGTTGAAGAGGTCAGCGGGGGTAAAGTCGGCTGAGCAGGCGGCGTTGAGGGCATCGCAAACGAGGGTTTGGGTGTTGCGGGTGAGGCGACGGCCTTTGCAGGCACGGGAGACCATTTTGTGGGTGATTCTTCCGTTGCTGGCGCTGACGAGGTCGTGCGGCTTGAGGCTGCGTTCGGTCATGATGGCGGCAATCGGTTGCTCGCCGAGGTTCATGTTGCGGTCGTCCGGGGTATTATTATTCATATGGGGTGTTTAGTAGCGGAGTTGTGAACCGCCGATGTATTCACGGAGGATTGAGTAACCCGGCACGGCGGTGGCCGGCAACTCAACAAAATTCTGCAGGAAGCCGGAGAGGCGGCGTGCTTCAACGAACTCTGGGTCGGTAGATTTTAC
>JAAYNR010000302.1 GCA_012520735.1 Lentisphaerota bacterium
AAATCTGTTTTCCAAACGCGTAGCGTTTTTATTAAAACTGCGGAAGTCCATGCAAGTGCCAGATATGTTAAGGGAATAAGCTTTCTATGCTGTACAACATTTGGTTACGGCTGTAAGCAGTTTTAGAGCCATTCGATCTGAGCCAGAGGCTGGCCTTTGGTAACGGCATCGCCGTGTTCGACAAGGAAGGTGATGACTTTACATTTTTTGGTTGATTTGATCTCGTTCATCAGCTTCATGGCCTCAACAATGCAGACTGCACCGGCGGCTTCAATAGTATCTCCGGGTTCGGCCATGTTTGGTTTGCCGGGGGCGGGGGTACGGTAGAAGGTACCGGTGAGAGGTGCATCGATGGTCGGGCCAATCGGGACGGCGGGGGTGGCAACGGGGGTTGGGGCCGCGGCGGCGGGAGCTGCCGGTGCAACGGCTGGACGTGGCTTGGCCGGTGGTGTTGGCAGCTCGGAGCCGGCGACAAAACCGAGGCGGCTGAAGAGGTCGGCCATGAGGCGGCCTACTTCGGCGTGTTGCTGGTCGGTATCGCTAAGTGGCTCGGGGGCAGCAGCCGGTTCAGTTACCGCTGTGGCGGCAGCACCGTTTGAAGCGGTGGTTTTTTCGCTATAAGCTGGTGGCAGGGGGCGTTGATCGGCGGGGAGGGCACGCCATTTGAAGTAACCGAGGGCAACCTCAGGGAAGAGGCAGTAGCTGATGATATCTTCTTCGGCCTGGATAAGCTTGGGGTCGATCTCCATAGCAGCGCGGGGGAGCATAGGTTCGAGGAGGTCGGCGGGTCGGACGGTGACCGGTTTGTCGCCGTTGAGGATTTTTTTGGCGAGTTTGGGATCGATAGGTGCCGGCGAGCGTCCGTAGAGACCGCGGACGTAGTCGCGCGTCTCCTGAGGGATCATGCCGTAGCGTTCGCCACCGATGATATTGAGCACGGCTTGAACACCGACAATCTGGCTGGTAGGTGTAACCAGCGGTGGGAAGCCCATATCTTTACGGGTGCGGGGTAACTCTTCGAGCACCTCGGGGAGGCGGTCGAGGGCCGACTGCTGTTCGAGCTGCGAGCGGAGGTTGGAGATCATGCCACCGGGGATATGGTGCTGGAGGACGTTGACATCGACGACCTCGACTGCGGCAATACCGGGTTCGCGCTGGGGCTTAAGCTTATAAAAGTGGTTATTTTCGGCAGCGACGGCGTTAAGGTCGAGGCCGGTATCGTAGCCGGCAGAGTCAAAGACGGCAGCAAGGGTCTCAATGGCCGGTTGTGAAGAGTAGCCAGACATAGTTGCAACACAACCGTCGACGGCACCGGCACCGGCTTTGACGGCTTCGAAATAGGCGGCAACAGCCATGCCGCTGGTCATGTGGGCGTGGACTTGTACCGGGAGGCCGGTCTCTGTGACAAGAGCACTGACAAGTTCACCGGCGGCACCGGGTGAGAGGATACCGGCCATATCTTTGATGCAGAGGGAGTCGATCCCCATGGCTTGCTGCTCTTTGGCGATGGCCACATATTTGGCAACGGTGTGGACGGGGCTGATGGTGTAGCAGATGGTTCCCTGGGCATGGCCGCCGCTTTGCTTGACTGCTTTGATAGCCTGCTCGAGGTTGCGGGTATCGTTAAGGGCATCGAAAATACGGAAAATATCGATACCATTGGCGCAGGCGAGTTGGACAAAGCGGTTGAGGGTGTCGTCGGGGTAGTTGCGATAGCCAAGGATATTCTGGCCGCGCAGCAACATCTGTAGCGGAGTATTTTTACAGACCGCTTTAAGCTGGCGCAGCCGCTCCCAGGGGTTTTCACGCAGAAAACGGAGGCAAACATCAAAAGTTGCCCCGCCCCAACACTCGAGAGAGTAGTAGCCGGCACTATCTACTTTTTCGGCTATGGCGAGGATATCATCAGTCCTCATCCGGGTGGCCCAGAGGGACTGGTGTGCGTCGCGCAGCGTGGTGTCGGTGATCCTGACGCGTGGCTTGGCAGCTTTTTTATCGGTTTTGATGGCGGTTTTAGTATCCGTTTTTTTCATCCTGTTATCTCCGCTTCCCAATATGGGCTTTTAAAAAGAGTACTAGTATGACATTTTTTTAAAATTTGTCACTCATAAATGAGTAGGCTGGGATTGTTGGAGATTGTCAGGCGGTGAGGGAGGGGCGGACAGCGTCAAAGCTGGGGGGGGTGGAAGCGGCGAGGAGGTCGCCATTGGGGACGTAGGCGGTGAGGGCTTCGATCTGGGTTTGCCAGAGAGAGATCCAGTCGCGGATGATGGTACCGTCGGGGTCACGGAAACTGCGGCTGTGGCCGCAGCAGATGAGGGTGGGTTGGAGGGCGGCGACGCGTCGGAAGGTTGTCAGAGGGGAGCGTGAGGGGAGGGCGTTGTCGTTATAGCAGAAGGGGAGGCTGGCACCGATGGCTCCGCCGCCGTATTGGATAACATCGCCGCTGCAGAAGACGCGGTCGTTACCCCATGCGAGGCTGAAACCGGTGTGGGCGTAGCAGTGGCCGGGGGTGTGAACCGGGAGGATGGTGGTGTTGTGCCAGTTAAAGGGTTGTTCGTAGGTGAGGTGGGAGTCGACAGCGATAGAGGTGACGGGGAAGTTGTACCAGTCGAGGAGGGCGGGGTAGGGGAATTTTTCGGGGTACTGCATGAGGCTGGCAACGTCGGGGGTAGCCATGATGGTGGAGTTATAACGTTCCCGCAGCAGGTCACAGTATTGGATATGGTCGCCATGGGGGTGGGTGATGAGGACGGTATCGATAGTTTTGAGGCCGGCTTCGCGTTCGAGGAGGTCGAGGTCTTCGTGCATGGAGGCGACACTGCCGGGCCAGTCGAGCCAGACACAGTTGCAGGGGTCAATCAGCAGGCCGTGGCCGGCGGGATCGATAAAGACGATGATATTACCGAGGTTGTTGTTTTGGTAGATACCGGGGGCGACTTCAGTATAGCGGCCAAAAGTGCGGATGGTATCGAAATTTGTCATACCGCTGCGTTCGCCTTTACGGAGTGTGCCGGCGCGGTTTGGTTTACGTAGCAGGTCGAGGACACGAGCCATATCGGTGGCGGGGTCAGTGACAACGGGGCCGGTGGTGGGGAGGAGCCGGGAGACACCCCATGAGTTGACAGCGGTGAAAGATTCGCGAGTCTCTTGAAGGGCGATGCCGCCGTAAGAGCGTTCGAGGTCGTAGAAATTGGCAACGCGACCTCCAGCGCAGATGAGGTCGCCGGTGAAGGCGAGGTCGGCTTCACGCCAGATAAAGCCGATGGAGCGTTTACCGCTGGCGGGGAGGGGGGCGACTTCGAGGGTGATATCGCGCCAGGAGATGGCTTGGCCGTGGCTGAGGGCGTGGTGGACATTGAGAGCGTGGGCAGGCGGGCGCTCGGTACAGCAACCGGCGATGCCGTATTTCTCCTCACCGAGGGTTTGCCAGGCGCGGTCGTCGGGCCAGACGGTCTCGGCCTCTTCGAAAAAATTGGAGTCAAGCATGGCAACATCGAGAGCAGCTTCGGCTACACCAACGGGTGTATCAGGGAGGGTGGCCCATTCGTAACAGTGTTCGGCCTGAACCTGAGTGTGTAGGATCAGTTCAGGGAGGGGGAGACCGCGGCGTTGTAGGGCATCGGCGACATCAGGGCCGGGGCAATCGATCAGCAGCGAGGCGTTATCGCGAACAATTAGGTAGCCATTGGTGTTGTGGCTGAGGCACCAGAGACCGAGGGCGGGGTTGAGGAGTTCGACATGGGTGGATATGGTTTTCATGATCTTTCAGAGTTTTGGGTCGGCAGTGGTAAAATGGCGTTTACTTCACTAAGCCAGACGTGGAGTTGGTCGCTCATAGTGGCGACAATCTCGGGGTGAATAGAGGCGAGGTTGTTGCATTCGCTGATATCGTCGGCGAGGTTATAGAGCTCGGTACGATTGTGCTCAAACCAGAGGATCAGTTTCCAGTTGCCGTGGCGAATAGCGGCGGCGGGGGTACCGCCCTGATTGCCGTAGTGGGGGTAGTGCCAGTAGATGGGGCCGCGGTCGACAGAGGTGTCACCGCGGAGAGCGGGGAGGATGCTGCAGCCATCGAGATGTTGTTCCGGACGGGCGGGTAGACCGGCAGCATCGAGGAGAGTGGGGTAGATATCGGTGCCGGTGGTTATAGTATGGCAGAGTGAATCGGGGTTGGTGACACCGGGCCAGCGGACGATCAGCGGTTCACGGACACCACCGTCGTACATCCATCCTTTGCCCTCGGCGAGAGGGAGGTTTGAGGTGGGGGAGCCTTCAGAGGTGGCCAGACCGCCGTTATCGCTGGTGAAGATTACGATAGTATTTTTAGCGAGGTCGAGACGGTCGAGGGCTTCAAGGAGGCGACCTATATTGGTGTCCATATTTTCGACCATGGCGGCGTATTCGGGGTCGGACTGGATGAGGCGGCGTTCGACTCTGAGGTGACTTTTGTGGTTGCAGGGGAAGTGTTCGCCGGCAACTATGGGGGTGGTTTGATCGAGGCGGAGGCGGTGGGCTTTTTCGCGGTATTTTTCGGTGAGGTGTGGTTTGGCATCATGTGGCATGTGGACATCATAATGCCAGAAATTGAGGAAGAAGGGTTTGTCGGGGTGGCGTTGCTCGATCAGTTCGAGGGCGCGATCGGTGAGGTAGTCGGTGATGTGGGTGCCGGGAGGGAGATCGGAGCCGGGGAGGTTAGGGATAGTCCAAGGCGAGAAATAGCCACCGCGGCCTGGGCTGCCTACTTCACAACCGCCGATATTGATATCAAAGCCGTGGTCTTCGGGCATCTGGCCGGCACCACCGAGGTGCCACTTGCCGATATGCCAGGTTTGATAGCCTCCCTGCCGCAAGGCAGAGGCGAGGGTGGTTTCGTTGTTGGGGAGGCCTTTGAGGTAGGGGGCATCGGTAAGGAGACCACTGGTAGGGTGGATTGAGCCGTGGTTGTCGATCCAGTCGGTGATGCCGACACGGGCAGGGTATTTACCGGTCATGAGACTGGCGCGTGAGGGCGAGCAGACGGGGCAGGTAGCGTAGGCGTTATCGAACCTGACACCTTCACGGGCGAGGCGGTCGAGGGCGGGGGTTTCATAAAAAGTACTGCCATAGCAGGCGGTATCGCGCCAGCCGAAATCGTCGGCGACGATAAGGATAATATTTGGAGCTGACACGGCGGATTTGAGATTTTTCATAGCAGCTTTGAGGATACTCTACTTGTGCCAGACGGGCAAGCGAGAAGTGGAGGTAAGTGCAACAGGCTAAAGAGAAGGCAGATACACTTACTCGCCCCCTCCTTAGTCGCGCTCTTTAGTCGTGTATCACCCGTACATTGGGCGAGTGGCATAGTGTAGGATAGGCATTCTTGCCTGTCCCGGGGAGGTGAATGGGAATGGCAGGCAGGAATGCCTACCGTACATTGGGCGGGGAATGCCTTAATGGCAAGCAGATGGCGGTAGGGCGTGTTTCTCCGAAACCGCCGCTGAGGGGCTGAAAGCGGGCTTTTGGCAGCGGCTTATGCCGCTGCTGGCGACGGCGGTCTCGGAGAGACACGCCCTACCGCGGTGGCGCAAAGCGCACTGCCCCTTTGGCGCACCGCACAGAGGGTGTCTCACCGTGGTGAGCCTTGGCTTGGCTTAAAATTGGAATTCATTGCCATCGTCATCAAGCTTGAATTTATTCTCCAGGCCGTGGAGTGAGACAGCGAAGCCGATTTTGAAGTTGGCTTTTTCGTCCCGTCCGTTGATGTCGGTGTATTTGGGTTCATAGCCGATGCGAGCCTGAAGCGACATGCAGTCGAGGGAGTATTTGATAAAGCCGGTGATCTCTTGCAGGCGGCTTTGGCGGCATTCGTAGCGGAAGTGGGTGCCAACGGCCCAGACGCTGTTAAGGGTGACGGAGGCTTCGGCATAGAGGAGGTGTGCGGTGGGGTCGCGGTTCCAGAAGCCGAAGGAGTCGAGGACGATATCACGACTGTAGAAGTCGCCTACGGTTAACTCCCAGCGGGGGCGGAGCAAGGTGATGCGGCTATCGACGGTGCGGATTTCGTTATCTTTAGGGTCGTACTCACCGGCGAAGTGGAGGCGGACATTTTTATGGGGGGCAGTGCGGAGGGTGGTGCCGAGAATACGGACGCCTTCGGGGTCGCCCTGAGTACCGAAGGTGTAGGCGCCGTAAAGGTCGGACTCTAGGATGGTTCGTTGTGTGCGGTCGGCTTCACGGCTTTGCAGAGCGTTACGGAGACCAAAACGGAGGCCGTGCCATTGTCGCCACATGGGGATGCCGTCGAGGCCGAACCAGTCGCGCCAGACCAGACCGGAGTCGGGGCGATTGAAGACGTAATTTTCACCATCGCGGAGGTTGTCGGAGCGGGGTATCCAACTGTAGTCGAGGTATGGCTCGACAACGTGGCGATACGAGCCTAGAGAGCCGTGGGCGCGGATCGAGGCTTCGGCTCCGAGTTCAAAGAGGCTGCGGAGGTGGCCGGAGTTATCGACCCACGAGTGGTTGTAGTAAGTGCCGTGCCAGGCGGCACGCGGCACGAGACGGACGATACCGAGCCAGAGCGGCATAGAGAGGCGTTGGTGGGTATCAGCGCGGAAGGCCGAGTATTCGGGACCGCGCCGGGGGATGATATCAGCGGCACGCGGGGCGGTTCGTTTGCGGAGGTAGCCGGTGCGGCTTTGGGACTCATAGTAGAGGCCGGGGAGGAGAGGTTGCGGCATGATATTAAGCCAGACCTCGGGGAGGTGGCGGATGCCGTCGTAAAAATTATCGATAGGGCCGGAGAAGGTGAGACCAACGGCAGCGTCGGCTTCGCGGTGGGTATAAGAGGCGACGTTATCGGGCTGCATCGATTTACGGTATTGCGGCTCAAAAAACTCCCGCAGGAATTCGGGGTCGCTGAGATCCTGCGCCTTGATGAAGAGACGGTCTACGGGGGTGATGTTAGCCTCGTGGGTGAAGTTGATACGGGTGCGGTCGTTACGGGCATGGCGGTCGGGGAAATAGCGGAGGCGTTCGGGGTGGTGGTCGTGGGCATAGTAGAGTTCGAGGTTGCCTTGACCGAAGGTGCCGAAGTCCCATTTGAAGTCGTGGCCTACGGCGGCACCGCGTTTACTGCGGAGGTCGAAGCGGGTCTGTCCGGTGAGTTGGAGCCAGTCGGGGCCGTGGAGGTAGGGGTAGACATAACGACCCAGCCCGAAGAGACCCCAGTCGGAGGTGTAACCGGGGAGGAGGCGGAAGCCGTAGTGGGTTTCGAGGTCGCGATAAAAGTAGGGGACATAAGCGACGGGTACGCCAAAAAACCAAATTGAGCCATGCCAGGCCGAGATGGACTTATCGGGGCGGTATTTGACCTCACCGGTATTCATGTGCCAGTGCCATAATCCGGGGGCGTTGGTACAGGTGGTGAGGCTGACATCTTTAAAGATTATGCCGCTCTCTGTGGTGTGGCCGAGTTCTCTGGCATGGATGGTAAAACGACCAACGGTGACGATATTACCTTCGGCCAGACCGGTGCCGCTGCGGTAGTTAAAGGTGAGGTGTTCACCGCGCCACTCGGCCATACCGGGGCGGATCATGCGGACGTTGCCGAGGGCTTCAACATCGCCGGTTTGTTGGTCGAGGGTCATTTTATCGGCACTGACCACGATGGTGGAGTTGCTGATGGTAACGCCGCCGCTGCCAGTCCAGATGCCGGTGCGGTTATCCATATTTTGCCGTTGAGCCGTGATGGTGACAGGCTCGTCGGGGTTGACGAGGCTCATCTTGGCAGTGGCCTGACGGATGCGATCCTGAGCAATGGCGCAGGAGAGCGGCAGGCTGCAGGAGATGAGGAGCATGCAACAGGCGAGCAGAGGGTGGAAGGGGGTGGCAGGTGAGTGGAGGCGACTAGCTCCACCGCCACGCGGGCATGGTGGTGGGGTTACCAGCCGGAGCATGGTGGTGGGAGGGAGTAGTGGTCGGTTTTTCACACGGGGTCTCCTTAATTAGCTTTGTATTCGCCTATAGAGTATAGCACTTTCCCGCTGTTTGTCTCTAAAATCTGGTACGACTCAGGGTGGCGGTATGGTTCAGAGCGGAACGAGAGCTTACCGGGGTAGCTATCCTGCAGCTCGATAAGCATCTCTTCATCGGTGGTGCGGAGGCGGTCGAGAACCAGCGGTGCGATGAGAACTTGAAGGTCACAACAGTTCCCCTCTTTACGGTTTTTGCGCATGACCGAGGCGATCTGGCGTTGGATATCGACACTGAGAGAGAGCGGTGACTTGATAACGCCATGACCCTTACAATAGGGGCAGTCGACATAAGTTTGTGAGAGGATACTCTCCTCCTGGCGCTGGCGGGTCATCTCCATCAGGCCGAGGTCGGAGATAGCGAGGACGTTTGTTCGTGAGCGGTCGCGTTTGAGGGCGGTTTTCATCGCTTTATGGACGGTACTCTGATGTTTGCGCGATTTCATGTCGATCAGGTCAACAACGACTAGGCCGCCGATATTACGGAGGCGGAGCTGGCGGGCGATCTCCTCGACGGCTTCGAGGTTGACCTCGAGGATGGCATCCTCCTGCGACCCTTTACCACGGTGGCGTCCGGTATTGACATCAATGGCGATCATGGCTTCGGTTTCGTCGATTACGAGGTAGCCGCCGGAGTTGAGATTAACCTTACGGCGGAAGGCTTCGTCGAGTTGACGTGCGACACCAAAGTGTTCAAAAATAGGTAATTGGCCATCATAATACGAGATGATGCTTTTGGCGCGGCGCGAGATCCTTCCGGCTACGGTACGGATACGCTCAAAGTTCTCCTGATCGTCGATAACAACACGGTCGACATCTTCAGTGAGCCAGTCGCGAACGACACGTTCGATGAGATCGGGCTCCTGATAGATGCAACAGGGAGTTTGTTTGGTTTCGGTATTTTGGCGCAACTCATCCCAGATAGTGAGGAGATTACGGAGGTCGCGGGCAAAAGAGCGCTTATTGGCACCGGCTCCGGCAGTACGGACAATCAGGCCGGTATCGGCGGGCAAGGGGAGGCGGTCGAGGATTCGCTTGAGGCGCTGACGCTCCTTAGAGTCGCCGATTTTGCGTGAGACACCACGGAGTTTACAGCCGGGCATCATCACCAGATAGCGGCCGGGGATGCTGAGGCTGGCGGTGACCCGCGGGCCTTTAGTACCAATGGGGCCTTTAGTGACCTGCACGATGATCTCCGATCCCGGCGGGAAGCGGCGTGATATTTCGTCATTAGAGACACGGCGCCGGCGGCCCTGACTGTTGCGGTCGTCGTCTTCATTGAGGCGGCTGTTATCGTCGGGGATCATATCCCAATAGTGGAGAAAGGCGTTCTTTTTAAGGCCGATATCGACGAACGCGGCTTGGAGGTCATGTTCGAGGTTTTGGACGCGGCCTTTAAAGATACTACCGACGAGACGTTCCTCGGCGGGGTGTTCCACCTGAAACTCCTCGATATGGTTATTTTCGACTACAGCAACGCGTGTTTCAAGTTTTTCGGCATTAACTATAATCTCACGTTTGGGCTCTCTATTACGGAAGAGTTTTAAAATAAAGTCTAACCCAGCCATTGAGGTCTCTCTCATTCTCCGCTGAACTGCGGTGTTTTGTCGCGGCCGTGAACTGCCACACTCTGGACAAGTCCATAAGCGGCCGCCATTGTTAACAAGAAGGTCCTGCCATAACTGATAAATGGCAGAGGCAAACCTGTAACGGGCAGTAGCCCGACAGTCATGCCGATATTGACCACCATGTGGCAAAACGTAATTGTTGCCACGCCGGTGCAGAGCAACCTGCCTGCACCATCTGTACACATATACGCCACTGCCAGCGTGGGGACGATAATCCCGGCGAACAGCAGCAAAATTACCAGCGAGCCGGCAAACCCTGTCTCCTCGGCCAGTACCGAGAAGATGAAGTCATTGCTCGCAACTGATGCCGGCAGATAGCCGAGCAAATTCTGGTCTCCTTTGAGATATCCTTTACCCCAGACCCCGCCAGAGCCGACGGCAATCTCCGATTGACGTTTATTCCAGCCATGGCCAAAGGGGTCGCGGTCGGGGAAAAGGAAAACGAGGAGGCGTTCGCGCTGGTAGTTATTCAGCGGGATGACGCGGCGGACGTGCTTTTGCAAGGCGGGCGAGGCGTTTTCTCGTTCGGCAGCGATGAGGACTCCGATAAAAACAGCCAATGCAACAGAGGCGATGAGGAGAGTAGCGACAACGGCACGCGGGGCGATGCGGCCTACAAAAAGCATGGCAAAGAGGGTGGGAAGGAAGATCAGCGCGGTACCGAGGTCGGGTTGGCGGACAATCAGTATGATAGGGAGGGCGGTGATAGCGATGGCGAGGAGATAGATACGCCAGTCACGGGGGGTAGAGCGGTTACCGAGGAAGTGAGCCAGGAGGATAACGGTGGCCATTTTGGCGATTTCGGCTGGTTGTATGCCGCCGATCCAGCGGCGGGCACCCATCTGCGGTTCGGCAAAGATGAGGGTCGCGACGAGGAGAACAACGCCAATGGCATAGAAAACCCAGGAGAGGCGTAGAATGCGGCGGTAGTCGATCATTGAGATGGCGAGGATGATAATAATGCCCACCACACCGACCTGCGCGTGCATCAGATAGAGACGGCGCAGGGCGTCGGCTTCACGGATAGAGCTGGCACTGTAGATAAAGGCGATACCGACCACGATAGCGGCGGTAATAGAGGTCAGCAGGGTGAGGTTGAGACGTGCCGCCCAGACAGTGAAGTTTCCACGTAGAGTACTCATGATATCTCCTCCACAGTGGTAGAGGGGTGGGCAATTGGGGTGGTGGCGGGTGGTGGGGGTACTTCGGTGGGGGCGGCTTCGGGGGTGGGGGCGGCACCAAAAATGGTGGTGAGGATGCGTCGCACCATAGGGGCTGCGGCGATACCGGCGGTGTCGTCGGCATCCTCAATAACTATGGAGATTGCGACGCTGGGAGCTTCGGCAGGGGCATAGGCGATCATCCAGGCGTGGCGTTTGAGATTGGCGCGGGTGCCGTATTCGGCTGTGCCGGTTTTGCCGGCAGCGGTAACAGCACTACCGCGCACCCGGCGCCCGGTGCCCAGAGTGATCACCTCTTCCAGGCCTCGTTTGACCTCTTCGATTTGCCCCTGTTGCCAGTTGATATTGCGCATCACGGCTACTCCCTGACCGCCCGACTGCACCAGACGCGGGCGCAGCACCTGACCGCCATTGGCTATGGCAGCGGTGGCAACGGCCAACTGGAGGGGGGTGGTGAGGAGGTCGCCCTGGCCGATGCTCATCAGGCAGGTATCGCCGAGGCGCCAGATATCTTTATAGACCTCCTTTTTGCGGGCTTCATCGGGGACGAGGCCTTCGGCTTCGCCGGGGAGGTCGATGCCGGTTTTGGCCCCCATACCGAGCGCGCGAGCCATCTGGCGCATAGGTTCGGGCCCCATCTCGGCGGCGATATGGCAAAAATAGCCGTTACAGGAGTGGCGCATGGAGAGGCGTAGGCCGACAGTACCGTGATGTTCACCAAAGGCGCATCTGATGGGGCGTGGGTTGAGGTCGTAAATACCTTCACAGAAGTAGGTGTTTTTGGGGTCAAAGCCGGGTTGTCCGAGTGCCGCCAGAGCGGTGACCATTTTAAAAGTACTGCCGGGGGGGTAGCGACCCTGGATGGCGCGGTTGAAAAGTGGGTGATCGGGGGCTTTCTGGAGGGCAGTCCAGAAGGCGTGGCTGGGGGCGGGCGAGAGGGTGTTGGGGTCGAAAGAGGGGAGG
The DNA here is from genome assembly GCA_012520735.1 of Lentisphaerota bacterium. Taxonomy (GTDB): domain Bacteria; phylum Verrucomicrobiota; class Kiritimatiellia; order RFP12; family JAAYNR01; genus JAAYNR01. The sequence goes on from JAAYNR010000302.1 coordinate 11,788, forward strand.
CTGGCCATAGCGAGGATATCACCATTGCGGACATCTAGTACGACACATGCGCCGACTTCACCGGCGAGGGTGTTTTCGACTTCACGCTGGAGAGTGGTATCGATCGTGAGGGTGAGGTCGCGCCCTGGTTTGGGGTCTGTCCCCTGCAATTCAACACGGCGGTAACCGGAGACATCGACCCGCAGTAACTGGTAACCGGGAACACCGGCAAGAGTTGAGTTGTATTGCGCTTCGATACCGGCGCGGCCATACATACCCATTACAGTATAGTGGTAACGTTCGTCATTAGCGGGGTCGGGGGTGTCGCGTCCGGCATAACCGATGATATGGGCTGCCAGTTTACCAAGAGGGTAGACCCGCTCGGAGAGGACGTGCACATCGACACCGCTGACGCTTTCGGTACGCTCTTCAAAACGGGCGATGGTTTGTTCGTCGAGATGATCCCAGGCGACCAGCGGCAGAGGGAGGCGTTTATTGACATGCGCGGCGATAGCTTCACGGCTCAGCGTGTGCGGCTGACCGATAATTTCGGCAACACGGTCGGCCTGTTCAGCAACGGCATTGATAGTATTATCCCAGCCACCGGAGCGGCGCATCTCCTCTACAAACATAGCGAGGCACATATTGGGACGATTATCGGCCAGGATTACTCCGTTGCGGTCAAAAATACGGCCGCGGGCACTGGGGAGGAGGACACGCCGGATACTCTGGCGGTTGAGGCGACCGGAGAAGGTAGCGGCATTTTTGACCTGAACATTATAGAGCCGTGCGCCGAGCAGGAGAAAGCCAGCGAGGAAAATAAGGCCAAGAAGGGGGATTCGCCAGCCGTCAAAGGTTTGTGATGTGCCATGCAGCTCCATCTTCGGGCTCTACTCCTTTCACATTGCCAGCCAGACGATCGAATCGGTCGCAGATAAAAAACATGATCCAGCCGACGACCGCCCCCCCGGCGGCTGTGCCGGTGAGTGTACGTATAAAAGCGGTGAGTGGCATGCCACCAAGACCGGCGGCAGCACCATACCAGATGGCCTGCAGTACGGCGGCAAAAGCCATAACCAACAGACCGCGCCAGTAAAAAAAGACCCCAGCATAGCGGCGCAGAGAGCGCAGGCCTATAGAGAGAAGGAGGACAAACGGGGTAGTTACCGTGAGCGGGAAACCACCGCTGAGATCGGCCAGAGCCCCACACCAAAGGGCGGCTGTGAGAGCCAGAGGGAGTTCGCGAGAGAGGGCGTAATAAGCGGCTATTGCGGTAAGCAGTGGCGGTTTTATTACCATCCAGGGTGGGAGAGAGAGCACCGACTGCAAGGCGGCAGCGGCGATGGTCAGCGTGATGAGAACGGGGATATCGAGTCTCATGGATCCCCCTTCCAGGCTGTCAACACTAGAACGTCGGTGATATCGGCCAGATCAACAGCCGGGACGATACTGGCAGTGCGGTGGAGGCCGTCGCTGGCCAGAGTTGATTCGAGGAGATGGCCAACCACCAGACCGCGGGGAAAGCCGCCGCCGAGGCCGGAGGTGACGACTCTGGCACGTGGCGGCGGCTCGAAATCACGCCGCAGGAAGCGGAGACGCAGAGGGTCGGCAGTATATAGGAGCTCGATAGTACCGTTGTGGTGTCCGCCGCCACTGAGGATACCGCGGACAATACCGATTTCGGGCTGGCCGGTCTCGATTTCACATGAGGCGCGGAAATTACTGTCGCTGATAAGGAGGACATCGGCGGTATTGGCCGACACCGCAGTGATGCGGCCCAGCAGGCCGGCGGCGGAGACGACGGGGTCGCCCAGCGCGAGACCCTGATTGGCCCCTTTGCCGAGGGTTAGAGTGTGCCACCAGCCAGAGGTGTCGCCACGCGACAAGACCGGTGCGGCGACGGCGGTATAACCCGGGCGTGCCGGGAGAGAGAGGAGTGTGCGGAGGCGGCAATTTTCGGCGGCGAGGCGTTCGACTTCAGCATCAGAGAGGCGGAGGCGTTCGACCTCACGCAGCAGTTCCGCATTGCGTCCGGCCAGGTCGAGTCGACTAAAAGCGGTAGCCACACGGCTAAAAACATGGCGGCGGATAACAACTACGGCTTTCTGATAAGGGGAGAGGGCTTCACGTGCTATGGGACGCAATGACGAGGCACCGCCCGCCAGCAATATCACTAGCGAGAGTACGAACAGAAACCAGACTTTTGTTTTTTTCACCGCCCGGCCTAAAATCTCTTAATAGAGAAGGCTAGCAGCAGATGAGATTAATTGAGACGCATGACACTACGTGCCAGAAGCGACAGTTCACCCAGTACGACACCTGTACCCTCAGCAACGGCGCTGGTGGGGTCGTCGGTAAGTGTTACCGGGAGTGCTGTCTGTTCCGCGATCAGCTTATCAAGGCCACGCAGCATCGAGCCACCACCGGCCAGAACTACACCACGGTCGACAAGATCGGCCGACAATTCAGGTGGGGAGTTCTCCAGGGCGTTGCGGATAACGTCGACAATAGCCGATACCGGCTCCTGCAGTGCTTCACGAATCTCTCCCGAGGTTACATCAATAGTTTTAGGTAACCCGGCCACCAGGTCGCGCCCTTTTACATTCATCTCCCGCTCTTCTTCAAGGGGGTAGGCTGAACCAATGGTGATTTTGATCTCTTCTGCGGTTCGCTCTCCAATCATAAGGTTGTAAAATCTGCGCATGTAATTCACAATATATTCGTCCATGACGTCACCGCCCACACGAATACTACGTGAACAAACTATTCCCGCCAGTGAGATGAGTGCAACTTCACAGGTGCCGCCTCCGATATCGACTATCATATTGCCAGCTGGTTCCTGAACAGGGAGACCCACCCCGATCGCCGCCGCCATGGGCTCCTCGATCAGGAAGACCTCACGGGCTCCGGCGCTCTTGGCCGACTCCTGCACTGCCCTTTTCTCTACTTCGGTAATGTTGCTGGGGACCGCAATGATAACGCGAGGTTTCACCAACTTGCGGGAGTGCACTTTACGGATAAAGTAACGGATCATCGCTTCAGTAATATCAAAATCAGCGATAACTCCGGACTTCATCGGGCGCACCGCCTCAATGTTTCCCGGCGTACGGCCCAGCATGCGCTTGGCCTCTTCACCCACTGCCAAAATACGCTTGGTCCCTTTTTGGGTGGCGACCACAGAGGGCTCGCGGATGACAATTCCGCGATCCTTAACATATACGAGGGTATTGGCCGTGCCTAGGTCAATACCTATATCGTTCGAAAAAAGGTTCAAAAAGCTATTTAGCATGCGCATTTATCCTGCAGAGTTCAAAGAGACCTCTACTGCAATGTAATCACAGTGGTGGACAGTTTGCGGTATAAGGGGATTTAGGTCAAGGGGAAAAAGTGCACTATGGACATTTTTTTCTTACATTCATATAATGTGAGACGTAAATCGACTATCAGGAGGGTCATATTACATTCATGAAAACGGCTTTAGTAACAGGTGGAGGGGTGCGGATTGGGCGTGCGCTGGCACTGGCCTTGGCATCAGACGGTTACGATGTGGTGGTTCACTATTGCCGTAATGGCGGGCCGGCAGCGGAAGTTGTCGGGCTGATTGAGGGTTTGGGGCGGCGTGCCTGGGCGGTGGCAGCCGATTTTGGCGAGCCTGGCGCAGCGAAGCGGCTTTTTGCTGCGGCGCTTGAGGTGGCGGGCATGGTAGATGTCGTGGTCAACAATGCGGCTATATTCACCAAAGGGGTGTTAAGCGAGGCTACGGAGGACGATTTTGTGCAGGTTTGGCGGGTTAATGTTATGGCTCCGGTGATGTTGACAAAGGCTTTGGCGGCGCATGTGATTGGGCGAGGTGCGACCGCAGAGGGGTGTGCAGTAAATCTGCTCGATTGTCGGATCAATGGTGATTGCTCAGATTGCCTTGCTTACGGAGCAAGTAAGCGGGCATTGGCCGGTTTTACCCGCGATGCCGCCCTTGGTCTGGCGCCACAGGTGCGGGTGAATGCGATAGCACCGGGGCCGGTATTACCGCCACCGACCGGAGCACCGCGTGAGGCTGCAGGGAGTGTGCCGTTGCAGGCGCGCCCCACGCCAGAGGAGATTGCAACGGCTCTTCTATTCCTTATTAAAGCAAAAACAGTGACAGGCCAGACAATATTTGTTGATGGCGGGCAAGGACTGGTAAGGTAATGTTATGGAAAATTATGATGTAATACGGATAACGAATCTATCGACCAACTGTATCATAGGTGTGTTGCCGCATGAACGTACTTATCCACAGCGGTTGGTTATCGGGCTGGAGCTGATGTGTGATTTTACGGTTGCCGGTAGTAGTGACGATCTCGCTGACACGGTAGACTATGGTGCTTTGTCGCAGGCGGCAGTGGCGATTGCCCAGAAGAGCGAGTGCAAGTTGCTGGAGCGTCTGGCAACACTTCTGGCCAACCACTGTTTGAGTTATCGCGGTGTAAAGGCGGTAGTGGTGCAGCTTGAGAAGCCCGATGCCCTGCCGGATGGAGCAGTGGCCAGTGTTGTCATGAAGCGTGGAGGTTTTTAAGGTTTTTTAAGAGGAGAGGTTGTTATGGGTAAAGTAGATTCGCGTGTGGCGAAGGGGAGAGGGCGTATACATCTGGTGGGTATTGGCGGTGTGGGGATGAGCGCTCTGGCGCAGGCACTGCTTGATGTTGGTTATGCGGTGTCGGGGTCGGATCGGTTTCTCGATAGCGGCGACACTACCGATACGCTGGAGCGGTTGCGTACGCAGGGGGTCGCCATGTATCCCCAAAACGGAGAAGGGGTTGCCGGTGCCGGACGGCTGGTGGTGAGCACAGCTATTGAGAGCGACAACGCCGATCTGGTTGCCGCAACCCGCCACGGTATAGAGGTGATACACCGTGCCGACCAGTTAGCAGAGTTGGCGCAGGGGCATCGGCTTATCGCCATTACCGGCACCAGTGGCAAAAGCTCGGTTGCAGCGATGCTGGGATGGCTATTGCAAGAGGCGGGGCTCGACCCAGCAGTGGTAAACGGTGCCGGGGTGGTTGGTTGGGGAGAGAGGGGGCGTATCGCCTCGGTGCGTAAAGGTGCAGGCGAGTGGATGGTGATAGAGGCGGATGAGAGTGATCGTTCGTTGATGGCCTTTAAGCCGGAACACGCCATTATTACCAATGCCGGCGCAGACCATTTTGGCGAAGAAGAGACACTGGAGCTGTTTGATCGTTTTCGGGGCAATGTGAGTGGAGTAATAATTGACGGGGTGGCCGAGGCTGTGGTGGCAGAGGGGACGGCAGTGCCGGCTCCCGAAGCGGCAGTTACAAGTGGCTGGGGCAGCAGTTTTGTTTTTAGAGGGGTAAAATTTTCCTTAGCACTGCCGGGGATGCACAACATTTTAAATGCATGGCAGGCGGTGCGACTGGCGGCAGAGATTGGTGTGCCGCTGACCAAACTGGCAGCCGGTTTAGCCACCTTTGGCGGGATTGAACGTCGTTTACAGCGGGTTGGTGAGTTGTGCGGTGCCGTCGTAATTGACGATTACGCCCACAACCCTGACAAAATAGCGGCGGCGTGGTCGACCTTGGCGGCGGTTTTTGAGCGTGTTGTGCTGGTGTGGCGGCCACACGGCTACGGGCCGTTACGAAAGATGCTGGATGGATTTGAGGCTGCTTTTGTTAAAGTTATGCGGTCGCATGACCTTCTGATACTGTTACCTGTTTATGATATGGGAGGAACGGCCGACCGTAGCGTTAACAGCGCAGCATTGGTGAGTCGTCTGACAGCCCGAGGGCTACCGGTTTGCGCTGTACGCAACATCGACCAGGCAGAAGAGGTATTGCGGCGGGCTGCGGCACCCGGAGTAGCATTGGTCACATGCGGTGCACGCGACCCCGGCCTGCCACGACTGGCAAAGCGTCTGGTGGAGCCGTTCGACATACTGCACTAGCGCACCCCATGCGTCGTAAACGAAGGGCTTAGTAGCTAACCCGTTAGCTACTGTCAAAAAAAATAAGAAGTTCGAGCAGCTATCTTCATAAGTTGTTGCGTTGAAGCAGCTAAGACAGCATTGAGAGTCATCATCAACTCTCTCTCTTTTAAAATCTGTTTTCCAAACGCGTAGCGTTTTATTAAAACTGCGGGAGTCCATGCAAGTGCCAGATATGTTAAGGGAATAAGATTTATATGCTGTACAACATTTGGTTATGGCTGTAAGCAGTTTTAGACGAAATAGGGAAAGGTGAAGTAATAAGTAATAGGTGAAAAAGCTTTATCGTGAGTTTTGTCGGCGGGCGGTGGAGAATGGGCGAGCGGCGTGAACGCCGCTGTAGCCTGAGGTGCCACCGGGTGCTGCGGTTTCTGCGGAGTAGGGGCGGTGGCACTGAAGGCGCGCCGGGAGCCGCCGCGACGGCGGCGGCGTGGGGAAGCCCATCGACTGCGGCGCGATGCGCCGCGTTCAGGGTAAACCTCTGGCGGGGCACATGATCCCGTAGAGACCGTAGCTACCGGAGTACCCGCAGTGCAGGGCCAGGCAGCCTCACGGCGGCTACTCTCATGCTGCAGCAGGCGAAGCGGGGGGGGGAAAGTGCCTGGCAGGGTGTATGCACACTGAACACTGAATACTCCCCCGCGCATCCGCGCAAGGGGATCACGGCGCCGAACGCACGGCACGGCCGCCGCGATTGAGGTCCCGTTTCGCATACACGATGGCCGCGAGGTAGCGATCCGACGCACGCGCGTTGGAAGCGGCTTCGTACCAATTGCCGCCGCGTTCCCCGGCACCGGAGGCGTTCGTGCCGGGCCAATCGGCTGCATCAGCGTTGCCGTTGGCAAGCAGCGTGCCATCTCCGTGCATCCCTGTGAAAAAACGGCCGTTGGTCACCGAAACCGTTCGCTCCCAAACATTGCCGCTCAGCTCCATGATGCCCCAGTAGGAGGCACCGGCCTCTACCCGCGTCGCTCCGGGGATGGCGAAGAGACCCACCCGCGCCGGGCCGTTGGGATTGCTGTTCTTGTAGATGGCGTATTTCATGCAGTAGAAGGGGGCATACCCCTTGGGGAAGGCCGCTGGCAGGCTGCCCACACCACCGATGGAGTTGTAACCGCTGGTCGAGGTGCCCCAGAGCTTGCCCGGTTCGGAGCCGAGCTCGATCTCACCCTCGCCGGCGATCATGAAGGGGATCGTGGCACCGCTCAGCCAGCTCCCCTCTGTGAAACTTCCGCTCTCGGTGCCGCCGCTGCCCACATGGAAGGCTCCTTCGGCCACGTAGACCATCTCGATGGCGTGTACTGAGAGATCAAGCTCGGTTCCGGCCGGCCAGACGTAGCCGCTGGCACCGT
>JAAYNR010000060.1 GCA_012520735.1 Lentisphaerota bacterium
AGCTGCTTGAACTTCTTGTTTTTTTTGATAGTAGCTAACAGGTTAGCTACTAAGGCATTCCCGCATTAAGGCATTTTTTCACTCTTCCACCCATTCACCCTTCATCTATTACTTGCACCGAACATCGGCTCGAGGCATCAGCGTATTTCCCCTCAAAAGAGCTCTCCCTGCACCGCCACCATCGCCTCGTCCGTTGCTGCCGGCTCTGCCGCCAGCCATAACTCCAGCTCCTCTTCTGTAATCAGCGGTACACCCAGTTTCTCGGCCCGCTCTGTTTTCGCTGTTCCAGTATAACCGGGGACAGAGAAGCTGTGGCTCACTGTACGACAGACATTACTGTCTGTCCCTGTCATTGCCATCACCTCTCCCCGGCACCCCAGATATGGGAGTTTTCAGCATTTAGCGACCCTACAGCGCGGGAGAAAATTCCCATACCGACTCGCGTAATTTACGCAGATCATAATACTTCCCCGAGTACGAGCTCCGTGTGTTCAGTATTCCTTGGTTGATCCTCCGGCAGCAAAAGTTTCGTGTTTAGCGGTTAAATCTCCCAAAAAAATCCACCAGCCTCCCAATTTCGCGCCGCTGATCGAGATGTCGTTCCGCCGTTGTCCGAGCTGCATAGACCAGACGCTGCCGTGTTGCTGCCTCCATAATCAACTCCTGCAGCGCTTGCGCCAATGCAGCCGGGTCATCGGGATTGACCAATCTGGCGTTCTCATTCTCATGCAGCAGCTCACCGGCCGCACCAGCCTCTGTAGTAACTACCGCTGTCCCCAGAAACATCGCCTCAGAGAGCACATTGGCAAAGCCGTCTGAATCGGCATTGCCCAGACGCCGCGACGGCAGTGCTAAAACTGTTGCTCCGCTCACCACTCGCACTACCGCCTGCGACTCCAGCCAGCCGCTCCAACTAAATACCGCACTTACACCAAGACGTTCAGCCAGATGTCGCAGCCGTAGCGCCTCGGGTCCATCTCCTACCATGGTGCACCTGAAATCGACCCCTCGTTCATGCAGTATCGCGCAGGCTCGCACCAGAGTATCAAAACCCTTTTTACGGACAAAACGCCCCACAGCCACAATATGCCCGCCACTCCGCTCCTTGTTAAAGGGATAGGCCTCCGGCTCCAGACCATGTCGCACCAATACCACTTTTTCGTGCGGCACTGCAGCCCTCTGCACATACCCAACCGCCTTCATGGTGCAAGCGGTTACCCCGGCAGCCGTTGCCAAGCGCGCCCGACTCTCACAGCGTGGCCGCGTGAAAATATCCCACGCATGTACACCACAGCTCCACTTCACCCCCAGTGCCGCTGCCGCCAGTGAAGCGGCATCAGCCGCACACCAGGCAAATTGGGCATGAAGGTGTGGCCGCCCCAGCTTATCAGCAGTCGCAGCCAGATGTATCGCAGGCGAAATATTCCGCAATAGGCGTAATACATAACTCAACGAAAACGGACGCGCCACTATACGCTGCCATAACACCCGCCAAACTTCTCGGTGCCATTTTGCTATATCCCCGCACTCCTCCTTTATACTCGGAATAAGCGTATAAATCAACACCTCTACCCCTACACCACGTAACCCCTCAATCTCACGACGGATAAAAGTTTCTGATGCCTCCTCCCGGTGCAACACATACATTATTTTATAGTTTTTCATAAACATCTCTAACAATCATACACCATCACCACCAGAAAACACCACCTTATAAAAGTAAGTTTTCGCTATCTTAATTACAACTTTTCCGTTATTGTATTGCCGCCATGAAAACACAACTACCAAAAATCATCCAAGGCGGCATGGGTGTTGCCGTCTCCAACTGGAGTCTGGCACAAGCCGTATCCAAGCTCGGCCAACTAGGCACTGTCTCCGGCACAGCCCTGAATCTGGTCGTGGCGCGTCGCCTGCAATGTGGCGACCCCGGCGGCCACATCCGCCGCGCTCTTAACAGCTTTGCCTTCCCCAAGATGGCACAACGTATTCTTGACAACTACTTTATCCCTGGCGGTAAAAAACTCGGCACCCCTTTTAAAGCCATTGCCAAGCCGCTACTGAAAGGGAGCCGAGCTTTTAACGAGCTCTGCATAGTCTCTAATTTTGTGGAGGTGTTTCTGGCACGTGAAGGTCACAAAAACGCTGTTGCCATCAACTATCTCGAAAAAATTCAACTGCCGCACCTCCCGTCGCTA
>JAAYNR010000093.1 GCA_012520735.1 Lentisphaerota bacterium
GCTGCTTGAACTTCTTGTTTTTTTTGATAGTAGCTAACAGGTTAGCTACTAATGTCAATGCGACCGCCACCGCTATGGCGGCCAGCGACACTGCTCAAACCACAATTTGCCGATATGGTTCCGGAACCTGCCAGCGTCCCCTCCACAATCCAGATCGACCCACCCGAACCTCCAGTGCCAGTGCTATGTGCACTATTACCACCATTAACCGAAAGCCGGCCATCAATCCTCGTCATACCCGGCACCACCAGCTTTAGGGCTCCGCCGCCCGTGCCGCCGCCACCTGCGTTACTGTAGCTGCCGCCGCTACCCAGCGCTGTCGGTGCGGCGGCTGTACCGTAAGTCATCCCCTTGCCTGTTGTTAGATTGCGCAGCGCACCACCGCCACCATAGCCACCTCCTGCATATTGCCCGCTTCCGCCGCCGGGTCCGTTGCTACTGGCAAACCCCTTACCGTCTGAGTTCATCGATGCCCCGATGCCAACTGTCAGATTAACCGCCTCAATCGTGTAACCCTGGCCAAACTTGACCTCTTCACTCCCATCTCCCACCGCTGTCCGGTCACACTCAAAAACCAGATTGCCGCCATTGACGGTTATATCCCCGTTCACCTTAAAGTGCATGGAGTCGCAGACAGGGACAGTAACGTTACCAGAGTAATCGGCTGTTTGCGTCCACGAGCCAGGTACGATAGTGATATTCCAGGAATAGGCGGCCGAACTGGTGTTATCAAACACCACAATATCGCCATCCTGAGGGACGGCATTGTGGACCCAGTTGGCAGCCTCTTTTGCCTCCTTACTGTTAGTGCCACGCCAGATACAGGTTTCAGACGCATATGCGACCAAAGCGGTGGCACAAAAAGCTGATATCGATACAAAATGTTTCATCTTTTCTCCTGAAGTTAAGCTGCGGAGCTATCAGCGATGTGTAAGTTCGCCACGTTTTAATTATTATTGTTACCCCAATGTAACAATAAATTACAGGGACATTACAGCGGTATTGCAAAGAGTTACAGCCCGTTATTAAACTATGTAGCAGATATTATCTTAATCTGCAGCATGGGTCAAGGTAAATGATGGATGCATGCTATTACCGCTGGTGCAGGCATCTACGGAGTGTCGTTCTGTTTTTCTGACCGATAGTTACTTGTCGCCGCATGGAGGGGTTTAAGTGGGGAGGCTAAAAGTAAGTGTTTAAGAGTGGCGGGCTGAACATTTTATACCTGCCGTGTTTGTGTATTCACAAAGACGATGTAGGGGAGCGGCTAATGTGGGCAATGATACGGTCGGCACCGAGGTTGCGGTGGCCGATCATATTAAGGAAACGCCCGACTTTACTCTGCGATAGACAGCGGATGTGTTTGACGGTGATGTTGTCTTTGGCGCAGAGACTGAGGAAGTCGTTGAGGGTAAAGAGGTGGATATTCGGGGTGTCGTACCACTCAAAAGGGAGAGCTTTGGCTTTTGGCATACGCCCCTTGAGGAGGAGACGGGCACGGATGGGGAAGTAGCCGAAGTTGGGGAAGGAGACGATCGCCTCGGGTGCAATACGGAGAATCTTTAGCAGTGCTTCACGGGGACGCAAAGTGAGCTGGAGGGTCTCGCTGAGCACGGCGATATCGTACGAGTCGGGGGGGATCATACGGAGGCCGTCGTCGATATCTTCGAGAAGGGCATCGTGACCGGCATCGATAGTCTGCACAACATGGTTGATATCGATCTCTACGCCGGTGCCGACGATACGGCGTTCACGTTCGAGCAGTGAGAGGAGTTCACCACTGCCACAGCCGAGATCGAGTACACGTGCACCGGGTGGGGTGAATTCGGCGATAATGGTCTCTTCGGGGGTGGGGCGGGTGGCGGGGCCGGCTATCGGGTGGCCGACCCAGGGGAGAAAGGCGCGGATAACACGAGTGAGATCGGAGACGTGGGTGAGAAAGGCGTCGTGTCCGGCAGGAGCATCAAGGTGGCAATACGAGACCCGCTTACTCTTTTGCGCCAGAGCTGTGACAATCTCCTCCGACTGTTCCGGCATAAAGAGCCAGTCGCCACTGAGAGAGACGATCAACATCCGAGATTCGATATTAGCCAGAGCTTTATCGAGTGAACCGAAGGCCTCGTTAAGGTCGTACTCATCCATCGCCCGTGTGATATGGAGGTAAGAGTTAGCATCGAACCGTTCAACAAACTTGGAACCCTGATATTCCAGATAGCTTTCGATCTGAAAATAGGTGCGAAAACAGCGTCGTGATTCATCATGAAAGGCGTCGTCGGCGTTTAGCCATTCGGGTCGTTTTTCGCGCCCGAATTTATCTTCCATCAGATGCTGCGAGAGGTAAGTGACATGCGCCAGCTTACGTGCACTGGCAAGGCCCAGCTTAGGTGGGGCACTGTCATAGTAGTCCCCCTGATTCCAGGCCGGATCCTGCACAATAGCCTGACGTCCAATGATATCGAAGGCGAGAGCCTGCGAGTTAAGGCGGGTAGCTGAGGCAACGACCACACTGCGACCGACAAAACTTGGGTAACGTATGGCCCATTCGAGAGCCTGCATACCGCCGAAGCTACCGCCTACAACAGCGGCGAGGTGCTGCACTCCGAGTTGTGTGAGGAGGAGGTATTGCACATGAACGATATCGCGAACCGTAATAAGGGGGAACTGTGAGCCGTAAGGCTTACCGGTGGCGGGATTGATTGAAGAAGGGCCGGTAGTACCTTTACAGCCACCAAGGATATTGGCACAGATAACATGGTAGTGGTTAGTATCGATACCGCGACCAGGGCCGATCATCTGCTCCCACCAGCCGGATGGGGTCTCCTCACCGGGGCGTATTCCGGCCACGTGGGCATCGCCGGTAAGAGCGTGACAGATAAAAATAATATTATCGGCACTGGGGCTCAGGGCACCACAACGCTCATAGGCCACGGTCACTTCAGGCAGGCAACCACCTTTCTCGAGTTGCAGGCCTTTAGCGGGGAGTTGCAGTTTGATGGTTTCCGGGTGGACAATGCCAACAGAGAGAGGTATCGATTTATGTTTGGATATAGCGAAGGAGGTACTCCTTATAGTTATTGAGCCGGATGGCGGTTATTTATGGTTTAACTGAGCGATTCAGCGATAATCCCAACCTGCGTTTCGAGGTCGGTCAGTTCGCGATCCCAGAAAGCACGTGTTCCCCACTCAGGATGGTTCCGACTGAAGTCGTTATCTTTTGACTGTCGAGCACACCAAGCGAGGTAATAGATCATCCGCATGGCACGCAGCGGCTCGACCAGATCGAGTGAGTTGTGATTAAAAGGGAAAAAGGTAGAGTAGCCTTCAATCAGGGCATCACAGGCCTCAGGGAGTTCATCGGGACGCTCAGGGAGGAGCATCCAGAGGTCGTGAATGGCGGGGCCGTTCATCATATCGTCAAAGTCTATTAGGAAAACACCACTCTCGGGGCGTTCCAGCACATTAGTACGCTGGCAATCGCCATGGATACGGATAATAGGGATGTTCTCAAAGAGCGGGGTAACTAGCTCCATAAAGATATCGGCCAGTTCGGCGAGGTCGTCTTCGGCTTCGGCGTGGAGAAAACCGCCATCAAGGAGAAAATCGAGGTCGTCGGCGGTAGATTCAAGGGGGTGGAGAGTGATGCGGTGTTTAGCAACGGTCTCGGCACCAACGGCATGAACACGACCAACCAGCGCCCCGAGACGGTGCCAGAGCACCATATCGTCATCAGCCGGCTCAAC
>JAAYNR010000213.1 GCA_012520735.1 Lentisphaerota bacterium
ATTTTTTATTTCATAGCGGGTGACCTTGACACCCCAGGGGACAGAGGCTTTATCGACGGCCTGAACAATGGCACCATTAATAAACTCACGCTCTTCGAATGTGCGATCGAGTTCGAGTTTACCGACCTCACTACGCATGGTTGTTTGTGCTAACTGCGTGGTGGCAAAGAGGTAGTTACTGATACCGTATGAAGCTTTAACAGCATCGGTGACCATGAGGTAGAGGATACCGTCGATCTCAACAGTGATATTATCACGGGTGATACACTGCTGCGGCGGAACATCAATGGCCTGCTCTTTGAGAGAGTGCTTATAGGCTACATTATCGATAAACGGCACCAGTACATGGAGGCCGGCATCGAGAGTGCAGTAATACTTGCCCAGTCGCTGCACGATCCACGCCTGTTTTTGCGGCACAATGCGAATACACTTGGCAGTAGTGAAAACCACTGCAAAAACAATAATCAGTCCTATTACTCCTGGCATGTCTTCTCCTTGTTTTCTTCGTTGTTTAATATCTGGCGCACCATAAGCGTCAGGTTATCTTTTGCGATTATTTCAACAATAGCCCCAGAGGGGATATCTTGTGACGATGTAGCAATCCAGGAGGTACCGTTGAATTCGACCCTCCCGGGGACGTGGTGTTTAATAGCAGTTTCGACGACAGCGGTGTGGCCGATAAAGTCGTCGTCAAGCCCTGAAGCGGTGACGGCACTGCGTTTGCCGGTAAAAATCTTTTTAAAGAGGCGTCGTAATAACACTAGAAAGGCGACAGAGAGTCCGGCAAAGAGGACACTCTGCCAGGCCCCGGGGATTGATGGCCAGAGAGCCACCACCAGTGCCATGACCAGTGCAGCCAGGCCAAAGAAGATAGCAATCAGCCCCGGTGTAGTCGCCTCAATAATGAAAAGGACGACAGCACTGAACAGCCAAGACCATGCTACTTTATCGGGTCCCCAAAATTCGTTCATAACTTACAACGCCTCCTGTGTGGGTTATATTACACCACGTTCACTCGATTTGACAAACTCAATCAGGTTTAATATCTCTGCAGAGTTGGTTACTTCGTAGTGGATACGGTCGAGAGCCTGCGAGCGATTGAGCCCTTCGCGGTAGAGTAGACGGAAGGACTCTTTCAGCAGCGAGCGGGTCTCCTGCGGGATGCCGTGGCGTTGCATGCCGACTACATTAGGGCCAACAACTGCAGCAGGTGAGCCGTCGACAATCATATAAGGGGGGCAATCTTGCCTGATCTTGGTGCCGCCGCCCACCATTGCCATCGTTCCAATCCGGCAAAACTGGTGGATACCGGTCATGCCGCCGATAATGGCATCGTCAAAAATAGTGACCTCACCGGCAAGCTGAACACTGTTAGCTATAATCACACGGTTCCCGACAACACAGCCGTGAGCTATGTGGCAATAAGCCATGATCAGGCAGCCGGAGCCGACTTTAGTGACTTCGCCATCTTGCGTACCCATATTGACGGTTACGTACTCGCGCAAAACGGTGCCGTCGCCAATTTCGACGAAAGTTTTATTTTCCGGCTTCCACTTCAGGTCCTGCGTTTTCATGCCGATACAGGCAAAGGGGTAGAGCTCGCAGTTTTTGCCCAGATTGGTATAGCCGCCGACTACAGCATGGGGGTGGAGTTTGGTGCCGGAACCGATGGTGACGTGTTCGCCAACGATACAATAGGGGCCTATCTCTGCATCAGGTGCAACGTTTGCGGCGGGGTGGATAACTGCTGTAGGATGTATTGATGCCATGTGTCCCTCCTTGATTGGCGCAACCGGTTTGCGGTTGCTTATTGGTTTTGTGGAATTAGATAGAGAGCCAGAGCCAGACAACCGGCTACCGGCAGCCACACGATCAGGTGCGGCATAAAGAGAGGTTTAGCGGCGAGAGATTCGGCCACAATTTCGATGAAATAGAAACAGACAGCAACAATAAGTGCCATGGCTATGCCGATGGTCGACTCTTTACGGTGTGACCTGATCCCGAGGGTCATACCGATAAGTACAAAACAGAGAGGGGCACAAGAGAGCATAAAACGTTTGTTTATTTCAAACAGCACCTGACTGCGGTGCGAGGTGAGCTTTTTTTCATGGGCAAGCCCGAGCCACTGATGCCGGGCATCCTTTACAGCCTGGCGTGCTTCTCGGTAGGTGTCGAGGAGCTGTAAAAAGCGCATATCCTTGATGCGTCTTTTATAATTGCGGAGTTTGAGAGCTTCGGGGATAACGTGGGTCATGCGGTCGGCCAGAGCGACACCAGGTTTGTCGGGGCTGATAGGGTCGATACGGACGCGAAAAAGGTCGATTTGGAGGTCGTCATCGATAAACTCAGCCCGGGCTTTTTCGGCACGTATCTCCCGTACAACGTTTGTATTAGAGTAGTCGTAGATAAGCACATTATTGAGCCAGTGCCCGGACTTGGAGTCGAAACGGATTTTGAAATTGCGGAAATCGTTAATAAAGCGCCCTGGTTCAAGCATGTCGAGGGCAAAGCCAAAGCCGACCGAGGCGGTCATACGGCGCCGTGTTTCATGGTTAGGCGGGGTGACTTCATTATTGATATAGAGACTGAGGCTGGAGAGGAGAAGGCCGAAACAGATGGGCCACAACATAATACGCCACAGATTTATACCGCAGGCCCTCATGGCGGCTATCTCCGAATCTGCAGAAAGGCGGCCAAAGACCAGCAAACTGCTGACTAAGACCGCCATAGGGATGGTCATGTTCAACATTTCGGGGATACCGATAGTGAGGTATTTACCTACCAGAGCTATCGGCAGCCCCTCAATGATCAGCCCGGTGACCCGTATCACCAGCCCGACGGCTATTACAAAAGTGAGAACCAGCCAGGCCAGTGATACAGCGGTGAGCAGCGAGCTTGTTACATACCGCTCCAGAAGCTTCATTTAGCGTGATGCTGCCTCTTCCAGGAAAGCTTTTTTGGCATCCTGACCGCCAGCACCACGAATGTAGACCTCGACGCGGCGGTTTTCGGGGTTACCGTTAACCAGATCGGGCTGCACTTTGGGGCGGGTAAAGCCATAGCCAACAG
Source organism: Lentisphaerota bacterium (assembly GCA_012520735.1). Classification (GTDB taxonomy): domain Bacteria; phylum Verrucomicrobiota; class Kiritimatiellia; order RFP12; family JAAYNR01; genus JAAYNR01. Next base: position 3,070 of record JAAYNR010000213.1, read on the forward strand.
ACTGCAGGCGGTTTTTGGCGATCCCCTTAGCGATGAGATAGCTTAGGACAGCCTCGGCGCGACGCTCTGAGAGTTTGAGGTTATAGTTTGCGTCGGAGCGTGAACGGCGGTCGGCATGGCCTTCAACTGAGGCGGTTGAGCCGGGGTGACGATCAAGCACTTTGGCAATAACATCAAGCTGTGCATAGTACTGCGGCTGGATGATGGTCTGGTCATAGCCAAACTCAAGATTGAGTTCAAACATCATCAGGTCGTCCTTGGCATTGAGGGGGTCGGTACCATCGACCAGCACTTCATGGCCATCGGAGACACCACCGCCATCGGTGTCGGCCTTCAGGGGATCGGTCTTATACTTAAGAACCTCATCACCATCGCTAAGACCGTCAAAGTCGGTGTCAGCATTCAGCGGATCGGTCTTATAGACAAAGACTTCCTCATAATCGGTCAAGCCGTCGCCATCGGTATCGGCTTTATTAGGATCGGTTCCCAGACGTGCCTCTTCGGCATCGCTCAGGCCGTCGCCATCGCTATCTAATTCACCAGCGGCGACTGCGGGGCTAACACCACCGAGGCCGCCGATACGGCGTCCGGTGACGGCTGCGGTAGTGGCTGCCACGGGTGTGACTACGGCGCTGCCACTGGAGTTAGCGTCACTGCCACCGCCAAAGCGGTAGATCATGCCGATATCGACTGAGGGGTAGAATTCAATACGGCCACTGGGAACGCCGAAAGCGACGTTAGCATTAGCGCGCAACGAGATATCGTCAGTCCAGTTCCAGATAAGACCACCGCCCAGCCGCGGTGCACACCAGAGATGGCGGCTATCGGCAAAGATCTCGTCAGCACTGTGCATATACATCCAGCCTACCGAGAGGTATGGGTCGAGGCGTTCCATGGGACGGAAGTGATAGAGGGCATCAGCGGTGACACCCCAAGCCCATGCGGTTTTAAACTTCGGTGGGGCATATTTGGTGTTGTCGGAATTAGCTTTGAAACGTGGCCCATAGATACCGCCGAGCTCAACAGACCAGTGATCGTTAATATCATAACCGACACGCAGCAGGCCGATTGCACCGGGATTTGCGGGCTCATTACCTTCAAAAACTAAGACACCAACACCGGGGCTAATATACCACTTACCTACATCAGAACTCTCCTGTGCGAGAGCCGACATTGTGACCGATGCAGCCAATACAGCGGCAAGCATCACTTTACTGACCAATTTCATAAGACACTCCTCCTTGGATTAATAAAAAAACTGATAGCAATGTAACACATGGAGCCGCTAAAAAGCAACCTGAAAATTAATTTAAATTACTTTCAAGTTAAGCTTTCATAATTATGCGTAAACAGGTAATATTAACTCTCTTTTTTGCCCCTGTAGCTCAGTAGGATAGAGCAGCGGACTTCTAATCCGCAGGTCGCAGGTTCGAATCTTGCCGGGGGCGCCATTTAGTTAGAGCGTTCAAAAACAGTGTTCATACGTCCGCGCAGTAGGGTAGTGTAGCCGGCTGTGCGCAGCATCAGTGCCAGGCCGTTGTCTGTAGGCATACCGCCAAGCGTCTCACATATCAGCAGGTGCGGGTAGAGGTGCTGGGGGGTATTAGCGAAAAAGTGTCCTAAAATCTGCTCTTCCCGCCCCTCGACATCGATTTTAAGCGCATCGATTCTGTTTAAATTGTGGCTCATCACAAACTCATGCAGTGTTGTCAAAGGAACAGTGATAGAGGCAACCGCATTTCCATCATCCACGATTTGGTTGGTGCCACGGTTGCGGATGCCAAAACTCAAATGCGCCGTGCCACAAGTATCGCCTAAGGCCATTTGGTTTATGTGTATAGAGTCAGCGCCGTTGGTGGCGACATTAAAGGCGAACCGACGGCAGAGTTCGGGGTCGGGCTCAAAAGCCTCGACGCGGACGCTATTGCCACAACGTGACCAGACCCAGAAGCTGTAGAGTCCTGCGTTAGCGCCAATGTCTAAAAACACGCTGCCCGGAGTCAGCCGCTGTGTCAGCAACATCCGTTCAGCATAATCCGTGAATTGCGGCAGGAAGAGCCAACGCGACTCCGAGAGGTTATCAACGGGGTGCAGGCGCAGACGCAAGCCCCACAGTTGGGTATCTGTCGGGCCGCGCACCAGACGTTTTAGCGGACTCCGTAACCAGATTCCGAGGCGACGGTAAGAAGATGCCGGCGGCAAGCAGCGGCACAGTTTTATCCAGGCTCGCACCAAGAGATGACGCCTGTAAGCGCCCCATGGTGGCGGTATAGCTTCCACTAGCGCAGCCCGCACCGCGCTATCTACAGAATGTCGCATAAATTCTCCAAAGGAGTTCTTGGTGTCGCTAGCCTGCCAGCCTAGCTTTTTCCGGCAACATCTCAAATCAGCTTTTATCGGTAATCTTGCCCATCAACAACTATTGGCGGACAATACCAACATCATGAAATCGACTTGGCCGAAAATTACGGCAATATTTTAACTAGGCACATATGAGAGTCAAGCGAAAACGGATGCTGCGGTATGTCATAGTCATGGACACCTTAGCCGAAAAACTTGGTGGTAATTGATTAGCGCATTCGTCAAATACTGGACACCGTAGTAAAATCGGCTTTTATGATGGCCACCGGGCTATCAAACTCCATCCACGCCTCAAGTCCATTGCGGCCATGCCCAGTTATTGTGGCTAAATCAACCACACCCTTCAACAGCGTATCGGCCATGGTGTGGATCTCCTCCGGATTCTCGCCGGAGCCGCCATGGCTAAGAGGTGGCTGTTTTGCCAGAATCACGTTGTTACTGCGTGTGCCGTTGACATCGAAGAGCCCAATAGAGGGAAAAGTCCACTCATGACCGTTGCGGCTCTCGGCGTAGCAGGTGATCTCG
>JAAYNR010000105.1 GCA_012520735.1 Lentisphaerota bacterium
AAAATCTGTTTTCCAAACGCGTAGCGTTTTTATTAAAACTGCGGAAGTCCATGCAAATGCCAGATATGTTAAGGGAATAAGCTTTCTATGCTGTACAACATTTGGTTACGGCTGTAAGCAGTTTTAGTAGATATATGAGTTTCGATTACATCTTATGTTGCAAGCCGATCATACAGCGGAAGCCGTAGTCAGGGTAGCCGATAACGGTTGAGTAGTGGTCGTCGAGGAGGTTATCGAGCGAGGCATAGATGCGGGTGCGGCGTTCCCGTCCCAGTGTCAGACCAGCCGTGAGGCTGAGGTCGACATAGTCGCCCAGAGGGCGCTCCTGACCGTCGACCGAGAAGCGGCGGTTCTTGAAGCGAGATACGTGCTTGCCGTATAGGTTTACGTCAAGGCGCTTGTAGTTAAAGTTGAGACCGGCAGCGAGGATCGCCTGGGGAATCTCACGGTGACGGCGCCAACTGCCGCTGTTTTTACTCTGCGAGTTCATCACAGTGGCGTTGAAAAAGAGACTAAAGAGGTCGGCCACCTTCTCGGTTTGGCCCTCCATTTCGAGGCCATACTGGCGGACATCGCTATTGCCATAGGTGTTAAATAGTTCGCCATCTTTGCTGACTTTGGTGTCGTTGAGTAGGAGGGCGTTGTTGCGATAGGTGATAAAACCACCGAACTTCAGAGTGCCGTAGCCGGCCTGTTCAGCCATGACACCGCCATCGAGGATGAGACGGTTTTCACGATCGAGTTTGCTTCCGGTTTCAGAGACAGCACCAGCCGGGACATCGACATGACCAAAGGCTACATGACCGTATAGAGAGAGGGGTGGATCGAGGCGATATTTAGCACCGAGGGTAGTGGTGAGGGCAGGCTCACCCCACTCGTTGCTGATGGTACGGCCAGAGAGGTTTTCACCAGTGATGGCAAAAGTGCGCTCGGCATAATCACGGTACCAGCTACGAGTCAGGCGCAGGCCACCATCCAGAGTGAGGCGATCCCACTCGTGTTCGTCGGTGACGACGGCTGAGAGGGTGTGGACATTCATGCGGTTACCGACAAAGTGGCGTTTGCCATTAGGGCAATACCAGTGATTGTACTGGAGACCGGCACGAAGGGTATTATCGGGAGAGAGTTTATAAGCGTGAATGAGACCGAGGTTAAACTCGCGGTCTTCTTCACGGTTTTTGGCAACCGGCTTATTGCCGACGCGGTTATTGAAGTCGGCATCACGGCCGACGTAGCCGATATCGAACTCAGTGCTGGAGACTTCACTGTGTTTAACCAGAGTGCGGAGGAGCAGGCCATAAGAAGTGATCGGGCTGTACTCTTCGAGACGATTACGGAGGTTGTTGGCTCCAGGCGGCTTAATGCGGCGCAGTTCACGCTCACCGCGGAGGAAGAAGCCGGTCATTTCAAAGCGGAGTTCATCATTGGGCTCCCAGCTACCGGTACCAAAGAGTGTGGTGAAGTGTTCAGCGGCGTTTTCATGGCTGGGGCCGGAGGTGCGGTAGAAGCTGCCGCCAATGGTGTAGTCGCCCTTATCAAAGCGGTCACCATGTACAACTGACGAGCGGAAGGTGTTAAAACGTCCGCCCTGAACATCAAAGATGGTTGAGGGTTCGTCGAAGCGACGTGGCACAATATTAATAGCCCCAACGAGGCCGGAGTTAGGCCCGGTGAGGATAGCACCGCCGGAGCGGAGGACTTCGATACGGTCAATCGCCACTGCGGGGAAGAAGGCAGGTATCTCCCAGAAGGCACGCTGCCAGACACCGTTAAGGGCGAAATCGGGGTAGGGGTAGATTTGACCGCGGAACGACGAGAGTTGTTTCTCCTTACGTCCACGCTGCTCGGTAAAGACACCGGTCGAGAGGTCGAGCGCTTCGGTTAAGGTCGCGGCATTGCGGAGGCGGATAGCTTCGCTGTCGACAGTTGAGACGGCAATATCGAGCGAGGCAGACTCTAGTGAGGGGTTAGCCAGCAGGTCGCGGGCATCGCGATCTCCAACTACGAGAATCTCGCCAAGACGAGCAACACGGTTGGTGTCGGGGTCGGCGGCGGTCTCTTCATTGGCGAGTGTGACATTAACGGCTGATGTTATCAGCCCCAAGGTAATTAAGCATCTTGTCAAAGCCATCTTCATAAGCTTAACTTTCCTGTTTTGGTGTTTTATAATGTGAAGGAGTTACTCCTTTACGTTAGGCAATGAGGATAATATATATGCTTTGGACTCTCTTTACCAGTAGAAAATGGTTTAGAGTGACAAACGGGTTGTTAAAAGAGGCGGGTTGGTTGTATGCTGGGGACGTGGAATTTTTTAAAAAAGGCAGGTGGTGATATGGTGGCAGATAGCAGGGAAATACGGGTCTTGCACACATCGGACTGGCATATTGGCCGGATGCTGTTTGGTAAGAAACGGTATAAGGAGCACGAGGCGTTTTTAAAGTGGTTGGTGACGACGATCCGTGAGCGGGAGGTAGAGGTGCTGCTGGTAGCGGGGGATATCTTTGACACCAACACCCCGAGCAACCGGGCGCAGCAGATATATTACCGGTTTTTATTCGAGGTAGCTGCGACCGGGTGTCGGCATGTAGTGGTAACCGGCGGCAATCACGACTCACCGACTTTCCTCAATGCGCCGCGGGAGTTATTGCGGGCTTTGAATATATATGTGGTGGGGAGCGCCTGTGACGATCCGTCCGAAGAGGTTTTGGTGCTGCGGGGACTTGACGGTGAGCCGGAGATGGTGGTTTGTGCGGTGCCGTATTTGCGCGACCGTGACGTACGGCAGGCCGAGGCGGGAGAGGATAGTGCCACCAAACAGCAGAGGTTGCTGAATGGAATCCGGGAGCACTATGAGGCGGTGGCCCAGGTGGCGGAAACGCGGGTGACAGAGGCGGGGCGGCGTGTGCCGGTGGTGGCGATGGGACATCTTTTTACTGAGGGCGGTGAAGTGACCGAGGGCGATGGGGTGCGTGAGCTCTATATAGGATCGCTGGCACAGGTGGCACCCGGCAGTTTTCCGGCAGTGTTTGACTATGTGGCTTTGGGGCACCTGCACCGGGCACAGGAGGTTAAAGAGGTCGCGGCGCGTTATAGCGGGGCACCGTTGGCGATGGGTTTTGGCGAGGCTAACCGGAAAAAGAGCGTGACGCTACTAACCTTTGCTAATGAGGCGGCGACACCGGGAGTGGAGCTGGTGGAGGTGCCGGTTTATCAGAGACTGGCGCGGGTGGCGGGCGGCTGGGAGAGTATCAGCAGGCAACTGAGCGAGTTGTGCCGGAGCGGCCAAAGTGTGTGGCTGGATGTGGTCTATAACGGAAGTGAACTGATGGGTGATTTGCGTGAGAGACTGGAAGAGACTGTGACGGGTAGTGCGTTGGAGATTCTAAGGATCACGAATACGCGAGCTACGCGAGAGATGTTGGCTCTATCGGCAGTTGATGAGACACTAGACATCCTTAAGGTTGACGATGTTTTTGAGCGTTGTCTGAATGCCAATCAAGTGCTGGACGATCAGCGGGAGGAGTTGATCAATACTTACCGCGAGGCGGTAGTGAGTTTAGAAGAGGACGATATCAGAGCGGAGTAGAGGTTGGTTATGAAGATTTTAAAGATACGTTTTGAAAATTTAAATTCACTGCGCGGCGAGTGGGAGGTCGACTTCACAGCAGCAGAGTATGGCAGTAACGGTATTTTCGCCATTACCGGGCCGACAGGATCGGGGAAGACGACGATACTCGATGCGATATGTCTGGCTCTGTATGGGCGGACGCCCAGACTGGCACGGGTCAACAAAAGCACCAATGAAATTATGACACGGCAGAGCGGTAGTTGTTATGCCGAGGTGACATTTGAGACTAAAGAGGGGCGGTATCGCTGCAATTGGGGGCAGCATCGGGCACGAAAAAAGGCGGCGGGAGAGTTGCAGCCGGCAAGGCACGAACTTGTTGATGACAACAGCGGCAATGTAATCTCTGAGTCGTTGACGGGCGTGGCTGAGAAAGTGGCAGAGTTGACCGGGATGGATTTTGACAGATTCAGCCGGACTATAATGTTGGCTCAGGGTGGCTTTGCCGCATTTTTGCTGGCATCGCCAAGTGAGCGGGCGCCGCTGCTAGAGCAGATTACCGGGACAGAAGTTTACAGAAACATCTCCAAAAAAGTTCATGAGCGGGATCGTGAAGAGAAGCGCAAGCTCGCTGCTTTACAGGAGACTATAAAGACAATTACAGTGATGAGTAGCGAAGAGGAACAGGAGGTTAGAGGTCAGTTGCAGTTGGAACGGGATACGCAGTTGAATATCGGCAATCGCAAAAAGGTGCTGGATAGTGCTCTGGCTTGGCTACAGGCAATGGAGAAGTTGCAACAGGAGGTGGTGGCACTGGAGCAGCAGCAACAGGTTCACGAAGCGGATGTGGCGGAATTTGCGCCACAACGTGAACTGCTGGCACGGGGAGAGCGGGCTTTGAAGCTGAGCGCGGCCTATGCCGAGCTTAAGGCACTGCGTAATGAACAACAGCGGGACAGTGAACGGTTGAATCAGAACAGTGCGGCACGGCCGGCACTTGAAGAGGCGGTGAAAACGGCAACGGCTCATGTAGAGGCATTAGAGCAAAATAGCCAAAGTGTAAGCGAGAAGATCAGAGAGAAGGGGGCTGAGTGGCAGGCAATACGTGAACTTGACAGCACGATTGCCAACCAGCAGGGGAGAGTTGGCGAAGAGGAGCAAAAATTGCTGGCAAGCCGAGAGAGGTATGAGGCGACTGAGAGAGAGCTAAACAAAGTGCAGGGTGAGCTCAATGCGGCGAATAGGGAGCTGGCAACAAGTCAGGAGTATCTGGCGGATCATGCCGGCGATAAAACATTGGTGCGCGAGCTTAGTGGTATTGAGGGGAGGGTAGAGAGTGTTGCCGGTTTGCAGAGAAGTGTGGATAAGGAGAATAAAAAACTTAAAACGGCTGAGATCAGTTATGCCCGGAGGGAGAAAGAGCTGGCAGCACGGCGGGCTGAAAGTGTGAAGCTGGAGGAGCGACGCAAGCTGATGGTTACAGCGAGAGATGTGGTAAGGGCGGCACTGACTACAAAACTGGCGGATCGGACGCTACAGGAGTATCGTGATGATTATGAGCGTCTGACAGTTGAGCTGATGACAGCACAGCGGGTGGTGTCATATGAAGAAGAGCGCCGTAAGCTGAGTGATGGTCAGCCGTGTCCGCTGTGTGGAGCACTGGAGCACCCTTACGCCCTTGGTAATACCCCAGAGGTCGACCGGTTTGAGCGTGAGTTGGCCGAGCGGAAAAAGCTGGTAACAGATATTGAGACGTTACAGAATAAACTGGCAGCATGTGAAGCCGATTTGCAGGGGATTAATGGTCAGATCGAACACAAAACAGCGGAGGTGATGGGAGCAGCAGAGCGTGTAGAAGAGGCCGAAACAGCGGTTGCTGATGCTCACAAAGAGGCCGAAGAGATGCAAGAGGAGTTACAGCGGGCGATGGCGGAGCTGCAGCAGAAGGTGGCGGAGTATGGAGTTGTGTGGGGAGAAGAGACTGATGCTAATGAAGTATTGACGACTTTACAGCAGCGTTTTTCAGAGTGGCAGAGATCGCTTGCCGCTCTGGAAACTATAACGGAGAAACAGGCGAAGTTAAAAAACAGAGTTACAGCATTGACGGCCACTGCTGAAGAACAGAAAGAAAACCTAAAGGGCAGCAGAGGTGGATTGGATACAATGCGGAGGCAACTGAAAGAGCTTAAGCAGGAGCGGGACGAACGCTATGGCGAGCGACGGCCTGAGGTTGAGGAGCAAGATTTGAACCGTCAGGTAGATGATCTAAGTGATGCTTTACGGTTAGGCCAGAAAGAGCGAGAGGCAAAGCAGCGGAGGTGTGATGAGAATTTTACACAGTCTACCACTTTGCGACAGCAGATTGAGGGACGGGAGCCGCAACTCAGTCGGGCAGAGGGTGATTTCAGTGCAGGGCTACTTGCCGGAGGCTTTACTGATGAGAGTGATTACAGTGGTAGTTTGCTGGCACCCGATACCAAAGATGGATTGCAGCATAGGGAGAGAGAGCTTAACGAGCGAGGGGTAGAGTTGCGCACAAGACTGGTTGAGTGTCGCGGACGACTTGGGAAAGAGAGAGAGAGGGCGTTAACAGAACAAAGTGAAGAGGACTTGACAATTGAGTTGCAGCAAGTGACAGAGAGTCTCAATGAGGTTTCAAAAAAGATAATTGAAATTGATGCAAAATTACTGGCAAATGAACAGGCCAAACTACAGATAGAGGGGCGGCAGGAAGAGATTGAGAGGCAGCGGCAGGAGTGTAGCCGCTGGGGCCGTCTGCATGAACTGATTGGGTCGGCAGATGGTAAAAAATACCAGATGTTTGCGCAGGGACTCACCTTTGAGATTATGGTAGGATATGCCAATCTGCAATTGCAGAAATTGACCGAGCGTTACCTGCTGGTTCGCGATAACGCTGAGCCGCTGGAGTTAAATGTGGTTGATAATTATCAGGCGGGCGAGGTGCGTTCAACAAAAAACCTCTCGGGTGGAGAGAGCTTCATTGTCAGCTTGGCCTTGGCACTGGGATTGTCGCGGATGGTGAGTAGCAGGGTGAGTGTGGACTCACTGTTTCTGGATGAGGGCTTTGGCACACTTGACGACGATGCCCTTGAGAGTGCGTTGGGAGCCTTGGCTTCCTTACAGAATGAAGGTAAACTTATCGGTTTGATCTCACATGTGGCGGCGTTAAAAGAACGGATACCAACACAAATTGAGATTGTGCCACAATCGGGCGGCTGGAGTCATATAAGTGGTCCAGGGTGTCGGAAACATTAAAGGAGCAAAAGAGTGAAAAAAGAGACAGCAGTTGTAACGGGTGCCGGCAAGGGGATTGGTCGTGAGTTAGCATTACGACTGGCAAAACTGGACTATAACATAGTTTTGGCGGCGCGCAATGAGGGCGAACTCAAGGCTGTGGCGGAGTTGTGTCGGGCAGCAGGGTGTGCCGCACTGCCGGTGGTGACAGACGTGACCGATGAAGCTGCGGTGGTAAACCTCTTTAAGGCGGTGCGGGAACATTTCGGTGGTGTTGACCTACTGGTAAATAACGCCGGCATGGGAGTGTTTAAAACGCTGGCTGAGACAACGTTGGCGGAGTGGAGATTAGTGATAGAGACCAATCTTAATGGTGCATTTGTCTGTGCCCGCGAGGCCTTCCGCATTATGATGACGCAGGAGAGTGGCGGTACGATTGTCAACATAGCCTCGGTGGTTGGGATTAAGGGTTATCCTAACCAGGGGGCATATACAGCCAGTAAGCATGGGATGGTGGGGTTGACGAAAGTGCTGGCAGAAGAGGGACGCGAGTACAAAATAAAGGCGCATGTGATATGTCCTGGTGGTGTCGCCACAGAGATGGTACGTCAGTCGCGCCCCGATTTAAATCCGGATGAGATTATCCAGCCGGAAGATGTGGCTGACCTTCTGGAGTATCTGGTAAAACTGCCGCCGCGGGTTTCGGTGGATCTGGTCCATTTGCGCCGCTTTAATAGCAGCTCTTTCTAAAACCTGAAAACTTGCGCTAATTTAGCACAAACCCTTCGATATGCGGCACAAGCACCGCTGCTCAGGGTAGGTATCGTGTATCATGCAGGAGTTTTGGCTATTTAGTAGCTAACCCGTTAGCTACTGTCAAAAAAAACAAGAAGT
>JAAYNR010000231.1 GCA_012520735.1 Lentisphaerota bacterium
AGCCACACTGCTATCTCATCACATATCTGAGTGGCTCTGGCATCGCCTTGCCAGGCGAAGGTATGAAACTCAGCAAAGCTACCAATAAACCAAAAATAGTGCCGCAATATCTGCCACGCCGCCGCGGCAGTGGGATCGGCCTCGCGGCAACCCGTCTCGACTGCCTTAATAAGCCGCTCCGGTGTAGAGCAGGCCTCTACCCAACCACTGCTCAACTGCGCCAGACGTGCCCGTCCCACTTTGTCAGCAGGTGTGTGCGGCATTGTCAGTAGGGCTCTCCCCAAACTTGTACTGACGCTTTGCAGGTAGGCCATTACCTCACCACCACTGTCACCGTACAGTTGGCTAAAATGTTTGACCGCCACACTCTCAAATGTTGTTGAGTTCGTCCACAAGGTCCGCCCCAACACCTCAAGGTAGATGTTAGTGGGGAATGAGATCCGTTGACACTGACACGAGACAAACCCCGCCATCCCCATCTTGTTTAGTTTTGCCACATCGCCGTGCAGTGTCTGTGCCAGACCCAACTGCCCCGGATCTCCGTAATAGGCCTGCCACAAGTGGTAGTCGAACAAGAGTGATTCACCAGTAAAAAATTCACGCCACTCTTTTAACATCGTCAGATTTTCGGCCGGTGCAGTCGGGAAGTTGAGCTTATTTAACTCAAAGGGGGCAATATCCCCTATTTTTTTTTGCAACTCCTGCCACAACTCCACGTCGTAACTACGCGTATATGGTGAGAAGATCAGTAAAAACCTTTGCGGCCTGTGAATCCGCTCTCTCACAGGTGCCCATAATAAGTCTACATACACTGAGAAGGCGATGCGTGTCGGTAAACCCTTTGCCGTGAGCTGTTGATCAATCTGATTGAGCAGCATCACGTACCAGTCGGAAGGTCTTAACTTACGACACTCCACACACTCGCAAAAGTTGTTGGCACCGTCGGCAAAGCAAACATAAATCACAGCCTCGTCTGGATGCCGCAAGGCATACTCAACTACCGCCTCTGTCACCATCTGTCGGACATCACTGCGCGAGTAGCAGAGCTGTGTGGTCAGTGGTATCCCGCGCCATAAAGCACGCCGCCCATTCACTCCGCCAAGTATCACCCGCTGTGCCGTACTGCTCACTACAATACCGTCGTCGCTCTCTTCAGCAGGCACTGTCAGGCTAAACTCCTCCGCCAATCCAGCCACCAGCCATCAACTCCAGTACGATACTCTTCAGCTTGGACCACCACATAGTTAGTGCCGCTCATCTGCTGCAGGTAGTGCGCCAACTCCGCCGCAGCAAAGCTTATCACCGGGTCACAACCCAAAAAATAGATTTTACCACTCGCGCCCATGCCCCTCCAAATACAATTTACCAGAAGGTGAGCCCCGCCACCGCTGCCCCCAACAATGGTGCCTCATCAACTTGCAATATTTGATAGTAAACACTACGCCCACTCAGTATGTTGCGCAGATGCTCCTCAACACGCGACTTCAGCTCAGCCGTCAATGTTCTGTAAAAGGTAGAACCATCAACCGTCACCCCTACCGGGTAGAGAGGATCATGACCCGCACCGGTCTTCAAAACCGCCGCTGCTATGTTTGCCGCTGTAAACAGCGCCGCCCGTTCGTAAAGTGGCGTACAAAGTGCCAATATAGTGCGCCTATCTGCCTCGCTCAATAACATCCCCCCCAGCACACCCGTTGTTATAAAAGGATTGTGACAGAAGTCGTCGAGGTCTTTATTGGGCAACACGCTTATATTCCGTAGAGCCGCAGCCACACCGCTGGTGAACAATCCGTCTGCTGCTGCACACTGTAATACCGTCAGCCCCAGACCACCCATATAGCCACCGGAGATCATCTTCTCAAACTGATAGTGTCCGGGGTCGTTGGTAGTGGCATCAAAGGTCTCATCAAATTTACTCCGTGGTGCCTTGGCAAACCCGCCCGACTCAACATTTATCGCCATCCGCCCGCCCTTGGCTAACTCCGGTATTTTACCAATCGCCTCGTTAGCCTCCATGTAAGCGGTGTTAGTGCCGGTACCAAGGATAAACCCCACATAGGCCTCAAACCTGCGTGTCATTCCGGTGCTGCGACCTGCCAGTAGTGTGGCAACGGTATCGTTTAAAACCACTATCCGTGGTCGATACCCCGGACCCGACAATCTATCACACAACCCCGACCCTATCAGTGCCCCCACCACCTCCGGTGCTTCTACCTGCTTTGTCCAATGGCGCAGTCTGGCGTCGCCATCAGGCTGTATATCAGCCGCATAGGAGAAGCAAAACCCGATATCATCCGCTGCATCCAGCAAGGGCTTAACGTGCCTCGCCAGAGTGTCGTAAAACTGATCTACCGACACCTCTCCCTCTGTCCCCGGCATACGGTGTTTGGCAAAACGCTCTATCTGCGGCTTACCCGAAGCGTCGAACTTCACCACAGCTACCCTTAGATTTGTCCCCCCAGCATCAACTACCACCACCGGCTTGCCTGCCGGGACATCGCGACCAGTCGAGATATAAGCCGGGATCATCTGCAGCGAACCGCCACCTGTCGACAACCCGATCTCCATCTCTCGCTTAAACTCGTTCAGTAATGACTCAATATCGACTTCTGCCAACGAAAACCCATTGGTCTCAAGATACTCTCTCACTTTTTTCATCATCTACTCCATGTTATTGCTGCGCCCCAATAGCGCTGTTCAGCCCGATAAAACACTCCCTCACACCATTTATCTGAAATCGTCAAATGGTGCCAGAATCATACCACACGCTGCTAATGGTATATTATCTTCATTGATATGGTCATAAAGCCGACGCTCCAGCGTGGTCTTTAACTGCTCCGCTTTTATAGGCCGTGCATACCCTGCAAACGCCCGTTCGTAAGTTTGACTGCTGGTGGCACTGCGCATAGGAAAACGGTAAAACAGCTTTTGAAAACGGACAATGTTCGACTCTGCCGGTAAAATATCACACAAACCTGGATAGAATAACCAACTACCGCAAGCCACTGCCCGTGGCACCGGCAACCCGGGAAAATACGAAGGGAAGAAATCGGCTGCAAGCCTGAACGACTCCCGGCACGCCGTAAAATCGAGCGGTTCACCAGCCGGGATATGCAACGACAACACCGTATCACCCCAATTAAGGCCTTTGCGCCACTGGCCAGCAGCAAAATCACTTGGCACCGGCTCAATATACCCGTTCGCTGCTACAGCGTGCCCACGCCGCACTTCACCCGCTACCTCTTCATAAATCAAATCAATAAACGGCTCTGTCGCGCCTTCGCTGTCAGCAAAGACCCCGCCTGCCGTTATCGCTGCGCCACCCTTAGCCACTATCCGCACCTCGCCACTTTTACAATGCACCAGCGGCACAAAGGGGTAAGTGTACATCGTCGGCTCAAACTGCAAACGCCCCAACCGGAAAACCCGACCCAAAAAGTGATTACGCAACCACCCTGCCTCACGAAACCCACTCAAACCTGTACGCTGATGTTGAGTCTCAATCCATAGTTGAAAATCGTATAACGTATGGCGTAAAACGCTCTCCGGGATACCGCGTACCTGATACCAGTCACGGAGTTCCTCCAACCGTTGCAACAGCGGATATATCAAAAAAAAACGCTCCCCGAGCGACTCATCACGCAGCGCGTCACGTATAGGGTCAGTGCCCCAGCTCGCGGCACTGAACATAGCCTTGGCCGTAAGCTCCAGCTCGCCAAGACGCTCACGCTGTGACAGCAATTCAACGGCGCCGGCTAAAATTTCATCACAATACTTCGGCTCTATGCCACACCACTCAACATCCCGACGCAGCCGCTGTGGACTCCGTAAATAGTCGGCCACCGACCCCAAAACCCTCAACTCTTCAGGCAACACCATCTCCCTCACCTCTCTCCTCCAGCCATCTCAGTTGCATACCACGCTCAAAAACCGATGCATCTACCCAACCTGCCGCAAGCTCCACCACCAACCACGCTTTACGCCCCCCGGCTACACATAGATGCCCGGGCCTCACCCCACCGACAAACCGTACAACACGCCACTCTCTATCAAGAAAAACCAGATCCAGCTGATAGCGCATCCCTACCGTATGAACAGCACTGCACGGCTCAATAACCAACGCCTCACCCGCCTGCAGTTGTCGTCTCCCCAACAAGCCCCGCATACGCTCCAAAACGTTTGTTGTCCGCCTTGCCGCCACAACCAAAACCTCACCGCAACTGTTGACAATAGAGCCGCCCCTCATTACCGACGCTTATTAAGGCTCGCTCCCTTCTCCTCAATAAAAGCCAACACATCACCCACCGTAAACAACTTTTGCGCCTCCTCATCATCGATCTCAATATTCAGTGCATCTTCAAGTGCCAGAATAAACTCGACCACATCGAGAGAATCGGCACCAAGATCACTTACCAGATTAGCATCCAGTGTCACCTGTTCAGCAGCAACACCAAGCTGCTCCGCAATAAGATCACGGACTTTACTATCCAAACCATTACTCATATTTACCCCCACCGGCTAGAGCCGATTAATCATGAATTTATGTGGCGATTATAGCCAAAACACCCCACAATGAAAACATCACTTTTATCAGACACACTTTACCAGCCACAAAAAAGCCCCTGCCAAACCTCAATCTAGTTTGACAAGGGCTGAAATTACCTAAGGTCGGTTAAAACTTTTTACCAACCGAAAACGCCACCATGTGAGCATCAGCGTTCTGGAATTTCACTGGCGTACCTGTGTCAGGAGCGGAGAAGTGCGAGGTTTTAACCAGAAGATACGTGTAGCCAAGTTGAACCGTCCAATCGCTCTCATCATAGCTCACGCCCAGTGAGAAGAGATTACGATTACCAGCCGGCAACAGGAAGTCGCCATTAGCGGTATTAATGGGACACTCATCATAAACATAACCAGCCTGCATCGACCATGGGCCACTCAGCACATAATCAGCACCAAAACCGAGGCGCCACACGTTTGACCAGTCCTTCTCTGTCCGGGACCGACTGATCAATGGAGCACCGGTATTGGGGTTTCGGCCCAAACCGCTGGAGAATTTCATATCCAGACGCTCATAAGTACTCCAATGGGTAAAAGTGGCAATCGCACCCAAATTTAACCGCTCGGTAGCTTTGTAGTTCAAGCCGGCACTGATAGAGTCGGGCAGCGTGACATCCCCACTGGCCGACGAAGAATCAGGCAAACCAAAAGTACCGCCACCCAACGGCCCATTCCCCTTCATCTTCGCTGTACCACCGACATGCTGCTTGACCCGGCTGCGATAAACCATACCAAAGGTAAGATCATCGGTGATATCGTACGCCAATGCCACATTCCACCCATAGCCATAAGAGTCTCCCTTAAGGTTAAGTTTGCTCGATGTAACCAGCGGTCCAAGCTGCGGGTGTTGAAGTTGTGGCACCATACGCAGGAAATTGCTCTTCTGCATCACCAGATCCAGATACATCACCTGGCCACCAATAGCCAAAGAGAGGTCATCTGTGACCAGAAACGCCAGATTTGGATTAAAGCTGAAAGTTCTGATGTCAGCACCCGAGTTATCGTAAGATCCACGCCAGCCGCTCTTATAGTCGGTTCCCAAACCAAAAGGAGAATATATACCTGCACCAAGCCACCAGCGCTCGTCAAGCTGGTATGTCAGGTATGCGTGCGGAGGGGTAAAATACTGAGAGCGCAGTGAATACCTGCGGCCACTATCGATATATCCAACATCACCACTAGGGGCGATAACTGTGACACCTACCATCGTATGTGTCCCTGGAAGCTTTGTCATGTTAGCCGGGTTATGGTAGACAGTCGAGGCATCTGTTGCACGTCCAATAACAGCCCCACCCATCACCGTTCCCTTGGTACTTGCCTCATAAAGGGCAAAACCAGCAGCCTGCGCCTGAAAACAGGCAGCCATACCCACAAGTAGCACACCGGCTACACTCTTCCTTATTGTTGAAGTGGTCATAAACCTTCCTTTTTGTATTTTACTTTCCCCATCATGAAAAACTGTACAATCGGTACAAAACCCAATGAGGGCGTATAGACATTATTACAACAATTCAAGGTTTTTTATCAAGCATTAAATTATCATAGGTTGTGAGCCGGAATGCTGTAGGGCCATCAGCTCCGCCTATAACATGTAAGTCACTGTCAACTGACTTCAACAAAAACATTACTGAAACCAGAAGTTCCAAAATAACAATTGCAGTTGCAACATTAAACATAGCTAGAATTTTTCTCACTTGCCTCTCGCTAACGCCAAGGCGCACGAACGTGCGTCAGCGCGTTCCGTGCCGCCGCTGGTTAGGCTCTCCCCAAGTGTCGTCGAATCCATGATGGCCGTCTTCTGCAATCAATAACAGCCCTGACCCAAACGGTATCATCTTCAATCGTATAGTAAATAGCAAAAGGAAAACGCCTCGATAAGGCTCTATAAAATCCCTTGTAAACCTTCTGATGGATTCCTCCGAACACCTTAAGGCTCTCAATGTCCGAAAAAAGAACGCTCAAAAAGTAATTGCCAAGACCCTCTTCTTTCGCATCATAAAAGCGAAAACCTTCCACAAGGTCATTTTGGGCAAAATCAAGGATTTTTAGTTTCATCGAATGGCTTGCCTGATTTGTTTCTTTGCATCCTCCCAATCAATGAAACGAGAGCTGCCAGCGGCAACCAGCCGATCACGCTCATCAAGAATATCCTTATGCCACTGTGGAACATCCGAAGCAGCTTCCGTGCGAGAAATATCATCCCAGAGAGCCTCCATAACGTGAAGCTTCTCGTGCAGAGTAAGTTTATGAATCTGGTCAATTA
>JAAYNR010000175.1 GCA_012520735.1 Lentisphaerota bacterium
GGGGAGCGGCGTTTGGTGCCGCTCTGTTTGGGTGGAGTCCCATGAGATTTCAGTTGTGGCTCCTGCCGGCGGCAGGAGCTCTGTTGCAGTGTGAGCGATCAGATGAGCTCACACTGGCCACCAGCGCAAGCGACAGTTTCGTTGACAGCGGTGGTGTCGATCTTTTCCGTGAGCTGGGTATAGTCGACCGGGAGGTAAGTGCGGTTGAGGTCTTCCCAAAGCTTGCAACTGGTGACGCGTTTGAGGCAACGGGTCATTTTGAGGTTGTCGCCATTAAAGTAGTTTTTGGCAAATTTATGGGCGCGGCGTACCCAGTCGCGTTTGGCTTCCTGGACACCTTCAATGGCTTCCCGGACACGCTGTGGCGGATTGCCCTTGATGGGGGCATCGAGGTTTTCACCACGTCCTAAGACGCAGTCACAGGCGGCCCAGAGGTTATCATCGAAAGCGTAGAGGCCATCGACAATGAGGCCGGATGACATAAGGGCACCGGCACCGTAGAGGTTGACTATCTCGGTAGCGGTGAGTATCTCACAGAATGGAGCCTGGGGATAGTCGAGATCGCCACCATCAGAGAGGAGGGAGATGCCGGCAAAAATGGCTCGATTGTTGTAGATGTACTCTTCAACGGAGTTCCATTCGTTATCTTTAACAGAGATGGTATTAGAGACGTTATGAGAGAGCCATGGTTGGGCGCAGAGTTCGGTACGTTTACCGGCATCGATCCAGTTCTCTTTGGTGATTTTTACATAACCGAGGAGATCGACAGCGGTGACATCACGCTTGGTCATGGCATCGGGGGGGGCTTCGATGCAAAAGTTAAGGACAACGTCGGTGCCGTTGGGGTTCCAGACCGATTTCTCTACGGCGAGGGGGTTCTGGGCGCGGAAGAAGTCGACCAGCAACTCGTCTTCACTGGCCTGAGCGCGGCGGATATAACGGCGTGAGTGGTGGGGGTGGATACCTGACGAGGTGCCGAGGATACAGGAGGTGGTACCGGCCGGTTTAACGCAGGTGGTGCGGGCGGCGATATTGATGCCGATGCGTTTTGCGACTTTCGCGTTTACATCGAGGATAAGCTGGGCCATTTCGCGCTGCAAGTCCGGGTCAAAAGCGATTGCAGGGTGTTCCATCATGCCGGTCATGGAGATGCCGAGGAGGGCTTCACGCTGAGCGATACGGGTGGAGACTTCGCCGAGGTAGGCGAAGTCGGTGTAGTCGGCCTGAAGGGTACCGAGGATAGCGGCGGCGGTGCAGGCTTCACGGAACTTCTCGGGGGTGTTGACACAACCCATGTTAATTTCACACAGGTTACAAAAAGCGAAACCGGTTTGGCCGTCGATCTGCGGGTAGAGGCCAATTTCACCACAGGGATTGAAAGTGGCATCGAGGTGGTCGGTCCAGACAAAGCCGGGTTCGCCGAACTCACGGACTGATTTCATCAACTTGGCAAATTGCTCGCGGCTGGTTGAGTCGCGCAGCAGGATGGCGGAGTTATTGGATCGGGCACGCTGGGGATTTTCGGAGAACCAGTTGCCGGTTTTGGCAGTGGCCATGAGGTCGTCGTCGGGTGAGAAGAGACAGATTGAGGCGGAGCGGCGTACACCGCCGGAGAGGACGGCATCAGAGGCGTGCATCATGATGTCGTAAGCATCAATGGAGCGGAGGCGGGTGATGCCTTGAGCGAGGCGCTCATTGACGAGTTTGCGGATAATTTCGATCGAGCGTCTGAGCGGCTCGGGGCCGGGGGCGCGACCCATGCCGGAGGAGATGGGGCGGCCTTTGGGGCGGATCAGTGAGTAGTCGAAATCTACCGTCATATTGGCAAATTGTGGGAAGGGCTGGTCGGTGACAAAATAGGAGGAGAGGAGGGCACCGAGGGCATCGGCCCACCCTTCAATGGTATCGGGGATTTCGAAAGTGATATTGCCGCCGGTGGGGCGTTGGATTTCGGGGAGTTTGGCGATGTGGTGGGTTTGTACAGAGAAGCCGACACCACACCCACAGAGCAGCAACCAGAGGGCCTCTTGGAAGAAGCGGGGGCGGTCGCAATACGAGGTGGTGCAGTTGTAGATACGGGCGTGTTTACGGAGGATGGGGTCACCGCCAAACTGCATGGCACGCTGGGAGCCGAGCATAAGGCGGTTTTTCATCCCTTTTTCACATATCTCCAGCAGATCCTCTACATCGATGCCTTTGGCACTGAAGTGACGTCGGTGCATATTGATAACGCGCTCAACCGCTTCATCAAAAGTTTCGCGGCGCATTTTTTCGGGGATATAGCGGCTGTATTTAGATGTAAATACATAACTTTGCAGTGATTCTGTGCTCATTTTATAGTCCTTAGACGATGGTTTTTGTCAAAATTCGTGGCATTGAGACAATGCCTCCAAAAAATAATACAACTATATATAGTGGTTATTGGTTCTGCTGTCCACTATATTTAGTATAAAGTTATTAACAATGGCTAAATTGATTTACTACGTGGCTTGCGTAACGATGGTGAAAGTAATAATATGTGTAACTGATATGTGTTATTAGGCATTGTGCTGATGGACAGTGGGTTGTCCGGAGGCTGATGACCGTGAGGTTTTTGAGTGAAACAGCAGTAAGGGAGAAGTTTATTATTATGAATAGTGATAAGCTTATAGCTCATTGGCCGTTGCGTGGTGATGCACGTGATGTGGTGGGTGGTTTTCATGGGAAATCGCGCCGGGTACGCTGGGTGGCAGGGGCTGATGGGGGTGAGAAGGGGGCAGCACTGTTTAATGGGCGTGAGAGTGTAATTGAGGTGGCGAATGATCCGGCTTTACAGCTTGGGACGGCTCCTTTTACTTTCACGGCGATGATTAAATGTCATGCGCCGATGCGGGGAGTTTTTGGTGATGTGCTTTCGAAGTTCGATACGCGGACGCGTTGCGGTTTGAATATAAACGTTTCGGGAGGGTCGGCCGGATATAGCGGGCAGAGTTATGCGCGGCATCTCCATGCGGGGATTGATGATGCTTATATGGGGCCGTGGCTTGACCATGGGCGGCCCGAGGTGGAGGGGTCGAGGAATCCGTTGGTGTCGACATTAACGCCTTACAACGGCAAGCTCTATGCTGGGGTGACTGATGCGCGTGATGCAGATAGCGCATGCCGTGTATTTAGCTGGGCAGGTGGTGATAAGTGGGTAAATTGCGGTCGGGTGAGTCCTGATCCGGCGTGTCCCAGCGTGATGTCGATGGTGGCTCATGATGGCGGGCTCTATGTGGGGACAGGATCGTGGGACTGGGGACGGGCACAGCAGTATTCGTGGAAAAAGCCGCCAATCACGATCAGTGGTGTGTATCGCTATGAAGGTGGTACCAAGTGGCGAGACCTCGAGTTTCCGGCACAGGCACAGCGGTTGCTGACTATGACGAGTTTTGAGGGGAGGCTCTATGCGGCGACCGATCGTGGTGCCGAGGGGCATTGCTTTGCTTATGATGGTGAGCGGTGGCACGATTGCGGCAAGCTGGATGAGCGTGACAACTTTGAGTGTCTGTTTGCGCATGGAGGGTCGCTTTACGGGGCATCGCATATTGCGATTTACCGCTATGAGGGGAAGAAGCACTGGCGGTGTCTGACACGGCGTCCTTACGACATCATACAGATACATGCCTTGCAGGGGTATGGCGGGGCGTTGTGGGCCGGAACCTGGCCGCAGGGGTATATCCTACGGCATGAAGGTGGTGAAGCGTGGACCAATACCGGGTTGGTAGGGATTTCGACATATCAGCCGGGAGTGGCGCAGATCAATGAGATCAATTCGTTGGGGGTGCATAATGGGAAACTATACGCCGGGGTTTTGCCAAAGGCACAAATCTACCGTTATGAACAGGATGGACAGTGGACATTGCTGGGTAATTTTGCCAGTAGCCGTGGTTATACGGAGAAGGTTTGCCCTACATGGATGCGGATTCTTTCGCTGACGACGTTCCAGGGGGCGCTGTTCGCCTGCAACGGTACATCACAGGCGCGGACAGAGGATAGTGATCCGGATCTCAATGCCGGACGGGTGATGTCGTGCCAGGCCGGTTTGACAGCCAGCTATGATTATGATTTGGGTGATGGCTGGAACCACATTGCTGTGGCGCGGCGCGGGTCGGCGTTGAGTCTTTATGTGAATGGTAAACTGGCACAAAGGTCGACGATCCCCAAAAATGTCTATCTGCACCTTGGTAACGGCGAGCCGCTGTTGATTGGCTCAGGGGCGCAGGGTGGTTTTGACGGTGCGATAAGTGATGTGCGGCTCTATGGGGCGGCACTGAGTGCGGCAGAGATCAGGAGCGCGGCAAAGCTATGAGTGAAACCGCAAGTGCAGCACATCTGGCGAGCCACATAAAGTGGCTCACAGAGGTGATTGGTGTACGGTTGGCGGGATCGGCAGGTGAGAGAGCGGCGGCAGA
>JAAYNR010000155.1 GCA_012520735.1 Lentisphaerota bacterium
AGGCATTCTTGCCTGTCCCGAGGAGGTGAATGGGAGTGGCAGGCAGGAATGCCTACCATACATTGGGCGGGGAATGCCTTAATGGCTTAACACACACTTAAACGTTTACGCTTAGACGAGATACTTAAACGAAGAAGAGAAGAGTAAAGGTGGAAGATGAAAAATAAGTAATAGGTAATAGGCGATAAGTGACAAGTTCCGAGTCCCGGGTCTGAAGTCCTGAGTCTTGGGTCGAACTGGGAGGGATTAACCTGTTGAAAGTCACTTCTCGTCTGTCGGCACAAGGGATTCCTGACCATTTAACTAAAATACTAAAAAATGTTACCCGAAAGTTGTTGACACCTGTCAGGATTATGGTAAATTATTCGCAGCACACCCACCAAGCCTCTATCCTCTGGGACATGCTCAAATTTGGTGGGTTTTTTGTGTGGGGACGAGATGAAGTACAAAAAACAAGCTCTTACCTTTGAGATGCAAGCTGATAAACTTCTAGAGCGCGGTTTGGTGGCGGATAGAGCTACTCTTATCAAGCGTCTTTCAATGGTCAATTACTATCGCCTTAGCGCCTACTGGCATCCTTTCAGAATATCGAACGATCCCAATGACCGCCTGATTGCAGGCACAACGCTTGATGTAGTTTGGGAGCACTATGTATTTGATCGTCAACTCCGCCTCATAATTATTGACGCTATCGAGCGAGCGGAGGTAGCCGTTCGTACGCAATTGGTAAACCTGCATGCACTTGAATATGGACCCTTCGGTTACCTCTTAAAATCTACTCTGCCTGGTATAACAATTGACAACCACCAAAGGCTGCTTGACCGTTTGCATACTGAAGAAAAAAATAGCCGTGAGACCTATGTTGCTCATTACCGCTCTAAGTATGATAATGAGATAGCTTTGCCTCTTTGGATAGCATGTGAACTGATGACTTTTGGTAATCTCTTTACGCTGTTTACAGGGCTAAAAACCAAGCACAAAAAAACACTTGCCAAACGCTACGGTTTAAATGTGCCGGTTTTTGGTTCTTGGTTAAAAACACTCAACCAAGTACGTAATTTATGTGCACATCACGCCAGAATATGGAATAGAGTATATGGAATTCAAGCAATCATACCTTCTAGGCAGCCAAACAATATTTGGACTGCCCCAGATAATTGGATCGAGTCACCTGTTTGGAATGACCTACCCTAGGTAGACAAAGACAACAAAGAGAGAGGTTTACGGGATTTCAAGTAGTCTCCATTTGACAGTTGAGGGCTGATGTATAACCTTTTGTGCTGCTGTTAGTTATACGTGTTTTGGATCTTCCAGTGACGTTTTTAAGTTTAAGTGATTTCGTTTAAGCGTAAGCGTTTAAGAGTATTGTGTTTAAGTGTGGCGGTGTGAACGTCGCCGGGTGTTGTGGGTTGACTGTAGGGGCTGTGGCAAGTATAGTAATCGGGTAGTAGCGACTATTAGTGTTGCTATAGTAAACTCTGCTGCACAACACTTTACTCAACGGTGAGTTATGTCTATCTCATTACCGCTTTTTCAGACCCGTGCTTTTCAAATGGATCTGGCCCGCCAACCTGAGCAACTACCGGCTGTGAAGCGGGTGGTGGCTGCGGCAGCAGGCTTTGGTTTTAATCAGTGTCATCTCTATTTGGAAAACAGTATCAGGCTTGAGGCTTATGGTGCGGCAGGGCGTGGATTGAGTAAGGAGGATGCTGTTGAGCTAGTGGCTTTTGCCGAGAAGTGCGGGGTGGAGATTGTCCCCAGTATTAATCTGCTGGGACATGTAGAGAATTTTCTGGTATATGATGAGTTTAAAGAGATGGATGAGGCACGTGATGGTACGCGTCAGCCGTGGCAGAAGCTCCATAATTGTCTCTGTCCCAGCTCGCCGCGTACCCGCGCCTGGGTGGCTGAGGTGATAGCGGAGATTGCACCGCTGTTTACGTCGTCACATCTCCATGTCGGACTCGATGAGACCTGGATGTTAGGCTCGTGTAATCTCTGCCGTGAATGGGCTGCCGGCAGAGGTTTGGGGGCTCTGTTTACCAGTCATGCGGCATACCTCAACTCGTTGGTGAAGAGTGCAGGGAAGCGGATGTGGATGTGGGCCGATATGTGTTTTTACTACGATAGCGTGATAGATAACCTGCCGCGCGATATAGTTATGGTCGACTGGAATTATGAACATATTGGAGCTACGCCTCTCTTCAGTTTTCGCAACTGGCGTGCTGTTGACAGTACCCGAATCCTCAAAGAGGCCGGGTTTACGGTTGTGCCGGCAGCGATTACCAATCTCGAAAATGTGCGGACTTTCAGTAGATATGCTGCAGGTTTAGGTGCCGACACTTTTCTGGTGACAGATTGGGAGGGGAGTCATCGCTTCCCTGATGGTTTAGCGACCACTCTCTGTGCGGCAGGTCATTATCTGACACATGGTGAATTGCCGGAGTGGCAAATTGCCGGCGAGAAGCTTCTGCCGAGTTTGACACTGCTGGAACAGCGCGATTTTCTAATGGCAATTGAGGGAGGCAAGAGCGACCCTGAGGCGGCACTTGATGTGTTGCGTCAACATCGAGAGGAGTTGCTATGTCAAGTTAAGCGGAACGAGATTTTACAAGGTTTTGTGCAGGGGGAGGTTGCTGCTTTGAAGCGGGAGACAGACTTGGCGGCACGTCAGGTTTTGCGGCGGGGAGGGGCTGAGGTGTCGGTGATGGATCCGCTGCTGCTGCGTCTTGAGCGTGCGCTCATGTATAGTGCAGAGTGGTTGGAGCTTTTGGCGGAGCTGGCGGTGGCTTACAATGAGAAGAGTGGTGACCGGGCTATTT
Organism: Lentisphaerota bacterium; assembly: GCA_012520735.1. Taxonomy (GTDB): domain Bacteria; phylum Verrucomicrobiota; class Kiritimatiellia; order RFP12; family JAAYNR01; genus JAAYNR01. Next base: position 2,823 of record JAAYNR010000155.1, read on the forward strand.
ATGACGCGGCGCAAAATACGCACAAGGGATTGATATCGCTTAAAGAGCGGGTGACAGCATTTTGTGATAGGCCGGGGGAAGCTACTTTCCCCGGCGAGCCTGTGGTACTGACACTTAATTTAGTTGGGCTGGATCCCAGCGCCCACGCGTGTGAAATAGATATTGGTGACACTTTGGAGGAGATGGAGAGGGTCTATTATGTAGATATTCTGCCAACGGCCATGAGTGCCACAAAGCAGGTCGATATTGCGATTAAAAAGGTACCACGGTTTTTACGGCTGGCGATCAGTGGTTATGCTCGTATTGGTGTAGCGTCTGTTTTGTGCAGGACGCTGGAGGGCGACATGATGCCGCAGCGAGTGGTTAAAGCGGCTGGTGATGTGGTCGATCCGCAGCACTTGCTCGATCCCGACCGCAAGGCAACGTTGTTTAATGAGCCGGATATTGGCAAAGTGTGGCGGGTGGCTGATCCGGATAGTAATAACTATGTGGTGCTGGAGTATTGAGAGGGGTGGAGTGGAATGCCTTAACACTCAAGCTGCTTGGGAGAAATTCACCACAAAGAGCACAAAGAGAGCAGAGAGCTTATGTCCGGGGGAGAGGAAAATAGGCAATAAGTCCCGGGGCCGAAGTCCGGAGTCAAATGGGCTGATAGGAGAGTTGACCACGAATGGGCACGAATGGTGCCTGTGCGCGGGGCTATGGTGGCTGCGGTTTCTGCGTAGTATGGGGCGGTGCGGCGGAAACCGCACCGCAGGCTACGGGATGCGGTGGCAACG
>JAAYNR010000299.1 GCA_012520735.1 Lentisphaerota bacterium
ACGGGTGAGAGTACGTGGAGGCCGATTTCAAAATTTTCTGCAGCTGGGGAGGTGTTGACGGTTGTATCGGAGAGGGGGATATAGCGACCATCAGGGCGCAGTACCTGGATGAGGGTTTTCAGCATGAAGACGACTTTACGTTCGCGGACAATCCCGGCGGCGCTGACATAGGCGGGGTTACTGACCCAGGGCCAAGCGTGGCGACCGGTGAGGTCGTCGGGGTTGGCGATTTCGGTAGGTGAGAGGTAGAAAGTGAAGGTCTGGTTACGGCGTGGGCATACCAGAGTGCGGTCTTCGGGGAAGTGGGCATCGGGTAACTCCTGACCACAGGCTTTGCAGCGGATAACTTCGGGGGAGCGATAGTCCCAACTGAAAGCGTAAGCACCGGCACCGGGTTGGGAGAGGCGGCCGACACAGGCGGGGCAGGTGAAGCCGTAAGGGTTAGTAGGGGTGAGGGCGGGTATCATCTGCTCAAGGTAGCCGGCGGGCTGGGCGATGAGGTGGTCGGTGCGTTGGCGGAGTTCGTTGTACCACGCTTTACCCCAAGAGGTGGTGGCGATATTACGGCGAGCCTGGGCGATGTTAGCGGGGGTGTAGAGTATGGGGTGGTTTATCGGGCGGCGGGCGGCGAGGATGGCATCTTTACGCTGTTTGATGGAGAGGCGGAACTCTGTTTCGGCGGTTGAGGTGTGGTTTTGCTCCTGAAGGTTGGTCCACCCTTTACCCATGGCGACCTGACAGGCATAAGAGGCTACTTTCTCGGGGTCGGAGAGGGAGTGGGGCGGAGGGAAGTTCATTATGGCTTGAGAGGATTGAGTTTTTTAGAACGGAGTATTTTAAGGAGTATAACAACAGAGATGGGGCAGATGGCGGCGATAAGAAAAGCACCGCGGAGGCCTATTTGATCGGGGGTGAGGGTGAAGTTATGATTGGCGAACCATTGGAGGAGAGGGCGAGAAGAGCTGGTGAGGTCGGCAATGCCGCCAAAGGCCCAGGGGATAATAGCACCGCCAACGTCGCCGGAGGCGGCCAAAGCGGCAAACATGGAGCCACCGGCCAGGGGGAAGCGACGGGCACTGAGTACGAGGACACCGGGCCAGAGGAGGCTGGCGCCAAGGCCGCCGATAGCACAGGCTGCCAGAGAGATGGCGGGGTGGGGAGCCAGCGAAGCGACAAGGTAGGCGGCACTGAGGAGGGTGGCACAGCCGAGAAGCATACGACCGAGGTCGACGCGTTCGCCATTAAAGCCCATCCAGAGGCGACCGATTCCCATCATGGCGGCAAAGAGGCAGCAGCCGATAAGGTCGCCGGTGATTTTGGGGAGACCGAGACCTTTCTCGGCAAAGGTTGAGGTCCATTGTGCCATCACCAGCTCGGAACCGCCGCATAGGCCGATGGCGATGATGGCGATGATCAGGTATGGGTTACGGATGATGTGGCGTAATTTCTGGCGGCTCGCTTCCGGGACAAACTTGGGTATGGAGAGAGTGGCAAAGCTGAGGGCGCAGAGGAGCGGGAGGAGCGACCAACAGCGGATGATCCAGGGCCAGCGGTCGGGGTGACGGTAAACGGTGAGGGCGGTGATGGCGACAATGACGAGTTGGCCGATGGCGTAGTAGGCGTGGAGCATGTTCATGTCGGCGGTTTTTTTCTGCGACGGTGTCGCATTGACAATAGGGCTGAGGGTGAGTTCGAGGATACCGCCACCCATGGCACTGATAATTGTGCCGAGCAGAATGCCGTTATAGGGTTCGGCGGGAAAGAGGGTTTGGGCGAGGGAGATGATCCAAAGGCCGGTAAAGGCGAGGATATTGGCACTGATAGTGAAGACACGGGGTGGGATGCGGTCGATGATGGCACCGCAGATTAGATCGAAAGTGACCTGAGTGGCGAAGTTGGCCATAATAAGGCGGCCGAGCTGTTCATAGGTGAGGCCAAAGGCGTTGCGCAGGGGGATGAAGAGTGGCGGTGTGATATTTACCACCAGTGCTAAAACGGTGCACCCCAGATTACAACTGCGGATAATGGCACGGGTTTTACTCATGATGCGGGAAGTGGCGGTAAATTATTGAAAATTTTTCTAGCGGCAGTGATGTCGGACTCTACCTGCTGCACCAGCGCAGCGGGGGAGTCGAAACGGACTTCATTACGAATATAGCCGACAAAAGAGATTTCGAGTTGGGCACCGTAGAGGTCGCCGTGGAAGTCGAAAAAGTGGACTTCGAGGACGGGGCTTTCGGGGCGGGCATCGGCAAAGGTGGGGCGCCAGCCTAGGCTGGCGACGCCATCGACGGTACGGTCGCCGATAGAGGAGCGGACAGCATAGACCCCGACGGGCGGCATAACTTCGGCGGCGGGGTGGAAGTTGGCAGTGGCCATGCCGAGGGTACGGGCGATGCCACGGCCGTGGCGGACAATTTCGCGGATGCTGTAGGGACGACCCAGCATGGCGGTGGCATTGGTGAGGTCGCCCTGAGTAACGGCCTCACGGATACGTGTGCTGGAGACGGGGGCATTGTTGTGGATAGCGGGGGGGACGATGGTGACATCGATACCGGCTTCGGTACGGAGCCATGTGGGAGAGCCGGCGGCTTTTTGACCGAAGCGCCAGTTGTCACCACAGCAGATGGCCTTGACCGGTTTGGCAGGGCCGTTGGTAATGAGGGCGATAAACTCTACCGGGGTGAGATTCGCGAGCTCACGGGTAAAGGGGAGCATGAGGCAGCCATCGAGGCCGACAGAGGCGAAGAGGTCGAGGCGTTGGCAGATGGTGGTGAGGAGTGGTGGGCGACGTTCCGGTGCAAGGATGGAGAGTGGGTGCTGATCAAAGGTGAGTGCCCAGGCTGAGCCGCCAACGGCGTGGGCTTGGTTGACGGCAGTTTCGAGGACACGGCGGTGGCCGAGGTGGAGGCCGTCAAAGAAGCCGGTTGCCAGAAAAACCGGCGGTGTCACCTTGCGGAAGTTATCGGCTTGGATCAGTGTGTGCATGATTTTTGAGTGTAGTTATTAGCGCTCAACAAAGGGGAGTGAGCCAAAAGCGTTCTGGTCGTTACTGGGGCCGGCATAGCGGGTATTGAGCCGTTGATATTCTCGTGCACTGTGGTCGCCGACGCGGTGGCGGGTGAAGTTGCCGTACCAGACGGCTCCGGTGCCGGGGGGGGTGGCATTGGGGAAGGCGGAGTAGGGGATAAAGACCTCAAGGCTCCAGAAATCGGCAGCAACAACAGCGGCGGCTTTTATCCCCTGGCAATCCCAGGAGGCATCCTTACCGTAGAAATCGGCGACAGAGCCGTTAACATTAACGATAATCTGGTAGTAATCGATTTGACGGCCGGAGGGGTCGAGGAAAATTTCAACGTTATCGTCCCACCAGATTCGTGCGGCGTCACGGGTAGCGGCACCGATATCCCGGGCGAGTTTATCGGGCTCCGGCTCGGTCATGCGGAAGCCGAAAGTGATCCCCTCACGTGTCCAGACGGCTTGTACGGTGGTGGGGAATTGCGGGGTGGGGTTGTCGCGTTTGGTAGCCATGACAAACGGCAGAGCTTCGATATCACGCCAGGCGTTATCGTCGAGTTTGCCATCGACCACAGGGTCTTCGGCGACCTGAATAAGTTGCAGGGTTTTGAGTCCGCTGCCATCGGCCTGTTCGGCAGATTGATTAAAAAAGGCACGCAGCGGTGGAGCGAGGTAGTCGAGGCGAGCCTTAACTAGCGGGTCAGCGGCTTTTTCGGCCAGAGCGAAAGCTTCATCAAAGAGAGCCTCCATTTTTTTAACATCATCACGGGGGTAGCTGATCTCATAGACGGTTTTTGGTGAGAAGGCGGCATCGGGCCAGCGACTCTCCTGCCACCCTTTCATCTGCATGGTGATGAGGGTTTTCATAGTGGCAGCGGCGGGGCCGAACTGACGTTGCACCAGTTCATCGATCACAGCTTGAACGTTAACATCAGGGTTCCAAAGGGCCTTCATCCAGACGTAAAGGGTGAGGTACTGGCGTGCCCAATGGTTAGCGGTGCCGTTAATAAAACTACCGACGGTTTTATGGCGGTTGGCGCGGTAGTGCTCAACAACGGTATCAGGAAAGAGGTAGGCGGCGAGGGTGCGGTCTTCGGGCCAGCAACTGTAGTGCCAGTTTTGGATGCGGCGGTTGGTGAGTTGCTGCCAGGCATCGATATTTCTTTGTTCTTCGGCGTTAACAGCCGGTTCTTTATACATGGCGAGACCGGGCATGCCGCATATCTGTATCTCGACATTATCGGGGAAAGTGACATCCTTAGGGGCGTAGGTGTAGTTTTTATAAGGGAGGTAGATGACGGTGAGATCGGGCCACCGTTTTTTTACTTCACGGCCTAGATTGGCAACAAAGGTGGCGACAACTTTTGAGGCGGTGCCGTATTGGCCGCCCTGAGGATCCCATAGTTTCCGGCAATCGGGGCAGACACAGGCGACGGGGATATCGGCGGGTGAAACAGTGACGGAGTTATCGCGGAGGATAGAGATGGAGCGGTCGGCAGCGAGTTTGGGGTCGGCGATCAAACGTTCGATCTGTTCCAGATAGGCGGCCAGAGTTTTGGGGTTACCATAACAGAGCATGGAGTAGTCGCGCTTGCCATCGCCGCGGAGCTGGAAGATTTCGGGGTTGGTTTTGCTGTAGATAGTATCCCAGCGGTGTGGGGCATGGGTGATGAGGCGGACGGGCCAGCTATCATATGAGCGGAGGCGGCGGTGAAGCGTGCCGACCTCATAGCCGTGTACCCGCGGGCCGCCCGAAGGCCAGATTTCACGTTTGCGGAAAGTGGGCTCATCACTCCAGTGCGCCGGTGCGACAGTGATAGTTTTAGACTCAGCGATTGAGGTGCCGAGCCAGAGACTAGTGCCATGGGCTTCGGGCCAATACCAGCGGATATTGAGAGTACGCTCCATGAAATCATAGATTGCCCAGGCGGCCCCGGCGTTATCGGTACCGGCAAAGGTGATCGAGGTGGGGGAGGTTTTTACGGCAAAACCTTCGGGGCCGAGTGGCTGGGGGAAGAGGTCTCGGTTGTCGGGATCGATAGCGACATTAATAGTAATCAGACCCTCAGTGGCAGTTTTGCCTTGTTTCAGCTTGGCACCGCTCATTTTTTCGAGGTGGATGATGAGATCGGTAACAGCGGTACGCGCCGGTGGCTTGAGGTCAGCCGGAATAACAACCATGGCGTTGGCGATGCCATTATCAACCAGAGTTAGGTCGGGGTGACTGGGAGCGGGGTAGAGAGTTACCGGGGTGAGATCCTTTGCGAGAGAGGATAGTCCAAATGTAAAAACTGTTGAGAGTAGAAATAAGACAAACAAGCGGGGAGGTTGCATAGGAGACTCCTGTATATAAAATGGAGCGGGTGAAGGGAATCGAACCCTCGTGGCCAGCTTGGAAGGCTGGAGTTCTACCATTGAACTACACCCGCGACAGAGCGTTGCTAATAGCGCACTGTTATACGTTATTGTGCAATTTACGTCAATAGTGGAGTTGGGGAGGGTTGCGGGCGGTGCGCACACACCCTGCTTAAACGTTTATGCTTAGACAAATACCGCACACGCAAGTGGCTAACGCAACAATAAGGTTTTGAAAAAAGCCACGCGGTGAAGTACACTCCCTTTTAATTATTTGCAAACAAAGAAAGGGTAACAAAATGTCCTACACACGCGTGACGGAGGAAGAGCGTAAGCTAATTTACAGATGGAAGCAAGAGGGAAAGAGACGCAGCAAAATTGCGCAGCTTCTTGGGCGCAACAAGAGCACCATAAGCAGAGAGCTTGAGCGGAACAAGGGCGAGCGCGGGTACCGCCCTCAGCAGGCCCACATGAAAGCCCTCGTGCGCACGCTCCGACCTGGGCCGAGGCGGTTTACCGAGGCCGTGCGTTTGGACGTGGAGGAGAAGCTCGGGATGGGCTGGACACCTGAGATGATCTGCGGGCGGTTGCCTGGAAGTGCTTATGCGCTGGATAAGTGGGATATGTTGCTTAGCGACGGGCGGCGTATCTGGGGTTATGCCAATGATGACAGTCATGCTGGGGCGGTAGAGTCGGGGTTGGGCTGGAACGTGGCCTATGCTTATGAGAGGTCGGTGGATAGTGTGGTTGAGGCGTTGCGCAATGGGAGGTTTTATGCCTCCACGGGCGTGAGTATTAAGGCGATTGAGGTGGATGGAGTGCGTATCAGAGTTGAGGCTGATAATGCCGACCGATTAGTGGCGGTACGTGAAGATGGTAAAAGATTTGCGGTGGTTGATGAGAACTGGATCGAGATTGAGGTGCCGGAAGATGCCGGTTATGTCCGCTTTGAGTGTTATGGACGTGGTGAGCAGATTGCCTGGACACAGCCGTTTTTTGTTGAGAAAGAGGCTGGTGAATAGGGCGGGCTGATCCTTTAAAGCATAGGGAGCGGATCCGGAATATCGGCTAGAGGTGGAAGTGGGGGGAGCTTGAGCCATTGACATTCAGTGTCGGTGGGGCCGGCCTCTGTGGCGAACATGTGTTGCCAGCGGTTTTTAAAAGTGAGGCCGTTGCGGATTACCACGGCGGCGTTGTTGATGGCGGATGTTCCCTGGGTGGTGGTGCTTTCAAAGTGGTACATCTCGGCAGCAGGGGTGTAGCGGGCACGCCACCCTTGTTCGCGGAGACGGTAGCAGAGGTCGAAATCTTCAAACTGAACAGGGTGGAAAACAGGGTCAAAGCCGCCGTGTGTGGCTATCAGGTGAGCCGGGATGAGGAGGCAGGCACTGATCAGGCATTGTACATCGGTGGGGGTGGTGTAGGTGGGGTCGTTGTTACTGCTGCCACGGCCGCGGAAGCAGACTCTGCCTTGGGGGGAGATAGCTACACCGGCACACTGAATGGGGGCATTGGGGAGAGGGTAGACCATTTTGGGGCCAACCATCGCGATGGTGGGGTCGGAGAGGTGCTCTTGCAGGAGTATCTGAAGCCAGTTACGAGTGCGTGGGGTGACATCGTTGTCTAAAAACAGAAGATACTCACCAATGGCGGCGGCGATTCCCTGATTGCGGGCTTTAGAGCAGCCGATGTTTTCACTGTTACGGAGGAGGCGGACAGTCACATTACGGGCAGCACCATAGGGGATCAGGTGTTGTTCAATCCAATCGGCGCTGTTGTCGGTGGAGCCGTTGTCGACTACTATCAGCTCCCAGGGAGCATCGCAAACAGTATCGCGAAGGATGGCAGTGAGGCAGCGACTGGTGACAGGGAGTTTGTTGTAAGTGAGTGTTATGAGGGAGAAGCGCATAGTTGAGATAATGTTACAGTGAAGCCAGCTCGCGGATGGCATTGGCGATGGTTTCTACAGTGGGGATACAGGCGGCTTCGAGAGTGCGCGAGGCGGGGACAGGGGTGTCGGGGCCGGCGAGACGGCGCAGCGGTGCTTCGAGGTAGTCGTATGAGGTTTCAAAGATGCGGGCGGCAATTTCACCGGCAAAGCCACCGGTTTTGGGACCTTCTTCAACGATCAGCAGACGGCCGGTTTTGCGTACAGCGGCAGTGATGGTCTCTTCATCGAGAGGAGCCAGCGTGCGGAGGTCAACAACCTCGACACCGATACCTTCAGCAGCGAGTTGGTTGGCGGCGGTGAGGGCGAGGTGGGCCATATATGACCACGCAACAACAGTAACATTATTGCCGCTGTGGGTGATGTTAGCGTGGCCAAAGGGGAGGGGGGGAGGGAGAGTCAGGCCAATCTCCCAGCGCAGTGGATAGAGGAGTTTGTGTTCAATAAAGATTACCGGCGTGGCACCGCGGATGGCACTCTGGAGCAGGGCGGAGGCATCGGCGGCGGTCGAGGGGGCTGCTATATGGAGTCCCGGTGTGCCGGTAAAGAGACGCTCGAGAGTTTGTGAGTGGGTGGCACCATAGCCACGGCCACCGCCGGCGGGGGTACGGACAACGATAGGGCAGGGTAATTTATAGATGTAGTGGAGCTTGGCAGCCAGATTGGTGAGTTGGTCGACAGCCAGCGTAATGAAATCCATAAACATAATTTCAGCTACGGGGCGGAGTCCGGCAGCAGCGGCACCGATAGCAGTACCGATAAGTGCCTGCTCGGAGATAGGGGTGTCGCGGATACGGTTGGGGCCGAATTCTGAGATGAGACCACGGGTGACACCAAAGGCACCGCCATAGGCACCGATGTCTTCGCCGATAAGAAAGACGTTGGGGTCGCGCCGCAGTTCAGCGGCCAGTGTATCGCGGATAGTGGCAGTAAAAGTTTTCATAGTGGAAAATCAGGCAGTTGGGAGATGTGGCGCGAAGAGGTCGTCGCAGACGGTGGAGGGGTCGGGGTCGGGGCTGGATACGGCAAATTCGATGGCAGCGGCAATGGTCTCGGCGGCTTGTTGGTTGAGCTGTGCGATGCGTCCGGGGGCATCGGGGTATTGTTTCTCCAGTTCGGCGGCGAGGCGAGCCAACGGCTCATTTTCCCAGGCGGCAGCCTCCTCGGCAGGGGAGCGATACTCCCGCTTGTCGCCCTTGGAGTGGCCGGAGAGACGATAAGTGTGGCACTCGACAAGCTGCAATCCTTTACCTGAGCGGGCCTGAGTGAGAGCCAGACTTACAGCATCGCGTACGGCTGAGAGCGAGTTGCCGTCGACGGCAGTGCCAGTGATGCCATATGCGGCAGCACGGGCGGCTATACTCTGGTTGGCGAGGCCAACAGAGAGGGGGGTTGACATAGCATAACCATTATTTTCACACACTACAACCAGCGGCAAATGCCACAAGGCGGCGAGGTTAAGAGATTCGTGAAACATACCCTCATTAGAGGCACCATCACCAATAGTACACACCACGACGCGTCCGGTATTGTGATATTGAGCCTGCAGGGCCAGTCCACAGGCCAACCCCATACTGCCGGCAGTGATACCATTGGCACCATAAAAGCCGAGCGAGAGGTCACTCATCATCTGACTGCCGGCACGGCCATAGGCATAACCGGTAGCTTTACCAAACATCTCAGCCATCATGCGTCCAGGGTCGCCACCCATAGCTAGAAAGTGGCCATGCCCACGGTGTGTACTGGTGAAGGCATCATTGGGTTGCATGGCAGCCGCCATGCCCACAGCAATAGCCTCCTGGCCAATACAGACATGAGCTGTACCGGTGATACGTCCTTCCGAGAAAAGCCGCTCTACCGCCTCTTCAAAGCGGCGTATCAGAACCATCCGGCCATAACAATCGAAATCACTGTGAAAAGTCATAATAGAACTATCATAGCTGATTCTGTGCCAATTGACCAGCAGGGAGTGGTGGGAGCCACGAAAGACACGGAGGCACAGGCGGCGGGTGCTGCGGGTGCTACGGAAGCTACGGTGGCTGCGGAGGGAGAGGCGGTGCAAGCAATGCGCCGTTCCTCCCCCTATCAGGGCGAGGGGATTTCGTTTTTAGCCTTGTTAAGTTTGTGGTTTTTTTATATGGTGGTTCGTGTCCAATTAAAAGTCTTCAGGGCTAGGTGACCTTGTGTACACAGGGGATTCCTGACCGGCGGTAGAGCCCGCGAGTGGTATGAGTGGATCATGCCGTTGATACGGTGAAATTCCGTGGCCGACAGTATAGTCTGGATCTGAGAAGGCGTTGGAGCGGCTGTGGCCGCAGCATGGCCCTGATGTGTTTTAAGCATCAGGGTTTTTGTTTTTATGGGGCAGTAATGGAAAAAGTTTTTGATGATGTTGAGAGTTGTCTGGCAGCGATAAAGGCTGGCGAGATGATTGTAGTTGCTGATGATGAAGGTCGTGAGAACGAGGGTGACCTGGTGATGGCGGCGGAGAAGGTGACTACAGAGACAATTAATTTTATGACGGTGTATGGGCGAGGTCTGGTTTGTGTGCCGCTGTCGCGGGAACGGCTGGAACATCTGGGGATTGCGCGGATGCCGGTGCGGAATCGGGGGGATGCTTATGCGACGGCTTTTATGGAGTCGGTTGATGCTACGGCAGCTCATGGCGTAAGCACTGGGATCAGTGCGGCGGATAGAGCGGCGACTATTAAGGTGTTGATTAATCACGACACTGTGGCAGCGGATTGGGTGAGTCCGGGTCATATCTTTCCGCTGGAGGCACGTGATGGTGGCACTCTGGTGCGTGCCGGTCATACAGAGGCGGCGGTTGATTTGGCGCGGCTGGCCGGTTTGCAGCCTGCCGGGGTGATTTGTGAGATTATGATGCCTGATGGCTCAATGGCTCGTTTGCCGCAATTGCGTGAGTTTGCTACTGAGCATAATCTAAAGATGCTCTCTATTGCCGATTTAATTGAATACCGGAGTGAACGGGAGCAGTTGGTTAAAGAGGTGGAGGAGGTCGATATGCCTACCGATCTGGGTCATTTCAGATTGCGGATGTATCGTGCCGAGCTCGATGGGAAGGAGCATCTGGCATTGATAAAGGGTGATGTCGCCAATAGCGACACTCCGGTGCTGGTACGGGTACACAGTGAATGTTTTACCGGTGATGTGCTGGGGTCTGGACGTTGTGATTGTGGTCCGCAACTCCACGCCGCGATGAGGCGGATTGAAGAGGAGGGGTTGGGGGTGATCCTCTATATGCGGCAGGAGGGGCGTGGTATAGGTTTGGCCAATAAGCTCCATGCTTATAAATTGCAGGAGAATGGACGTGATACAGTTGAGGCCAATGAAGAGCTGGGGTTTGCGCCAGACATGCGTAATTATGGAGTGGGGGCGCAGATTTTAAAGGCACTTGGGTTGAGTAAGATCAGGTTGCTCACTAATAACCCCTGTAAGGTGGTGGGTCTGAACGGCCATGGGTTGGAGATTGTTGAGCGGGTACCAATTGCCGTGCCGCCGGGTCTTCATAACGCCAGGTATTTACAGACAAAACGTTGCAAAATGGGTCATATGATTTAATAAATCGGAAGTAAGTAACAATAAGGAGTAAAAATGAGCAGAAAGTTAATTGAGGGGCAGTTGAATGCCCAGGGTATGCGAGTGGCGTTGCTGGTGAGCAGGTTTAACAGTTTTCTCACATCGCAGTTGCTTGAGGGTGCCAGCGATTGCTTGGTGCGTCATGGTGCCAGCGAAGCTGATTTGACTGTGGTGTGGGTGCCGGGAGCCAATGAGATACCGATGGCAGCGAAGGCGGCGGCGGTGTCGGGTAATTACGATGCTGTGGTGGCATTAGGGGCGGTTATCCGCGGTGCAACTACCCATGCCGATCTGATCAACACTCAGGTGTCGCGGGCGTTGTCGGCCATTGCGCTGGAGAGTGGTGTGCCGGTTCTTAATGGTGTGGTTAGTGCGGAGTCGCTGGAGCAGGGGATTGAGCGTTCGGGCACTAAAGCCGGCAATAAGGGGTGGGATGCTGCCCTGGCTGCTATTGAGATTGTTTCGGTACTGAAGCAACTGTAGTAGCGGTGTTGGCGGAAATTTACGGAGATATCTGATGGCTGAAGTTAAAAAAAGACGCCACGCCCGTGAATGGGCTGTGCAGGTTCTGTTTCAACTCGATATGAACCCAACGGCAGATATTGGTGCTGCGTTGGAGGCGTTCTGGTATCAGATAGCTTCCAGCACACGTGAAGACGAGATCGATGCCAAGAGGTTGGAGTTTGAGGCACAACGGGAGTCTTTAAGCGAGGATGATATCTCTCAGGTTGCTCCGCCTAAACTGCGGAAATTCGCTGAAGGTCTGGTGCGTGGTGTGATGAGTAATCGTGAGGCGGTTGATGAAAAGATCGCCTCATATGCACGGCATTGGCCAATGCACCGGATGGGTGTTACCGAGCGTAATGTGTTGCGTTTGGCAGTTTATGAGATGCTTTTTGGCGAGGGCGTGCCGGCAGCAGTCTGTATTAATGAGGCTGTTGATCTGGCCAAGTTTTTCAGCAGTACGGCATCGGGGAGGTTTATCAACGGTATATTGGATCGGGCTGCAAGGGATGTGCCCCATAAAACGGTCAAGCGGGATGGATAGAGTTGACAGAGAGTGGTTGGGGGAGGCTTTGCAACTGGCACGCAGGGGCGCAGGTGAGACGTGGCCTAACCCTCAGGTAGGGGCGGTAATTGTTAAGGATGGTGTTAAGATAGGTGAGGGGTGGCACGCGGTAGCCGGTGGACCTCACGCCGAGGTAAATGCGGTGGCATCGTGCGTCAGCTCACCGCGTGGCGCAACTATTTATGTAACTCTGGAGCCGTGTTCTACACAGGGGCGGACGCCACCTTGCAGCCGGCTTATCATCGAGAGTGGTATCAGGCGAGTAGTGGCTGGTTGCAGTGATCCCAATCCGCGACATGCAGGTAGAGGGTATGAGGTGTTGCGGGCTGCCGGTGTTGAGGTGAGTGATGGTTGCCGTGAAGAGGAGTGTAAGGAGCTGATAGCACCTTTTGCCAAACGCTTGCAGCATGGTTTACCGTATGTAACACTTAAGTTGGCCATGACGCTTGACGGTAAGATTGCAGATCGTAACGGCAGATCCAAATGGATCACCGGACCGGCTGCTCGTGATGAGGTGCAGGAGTTGCGGCGACGGACTGATGGAGTGATGGTGGGCGGAGGGACGATTATGGCCGATGATCCTTCACTGTTGTGCCGAGCTCCTAGGGTAAAGCAACAGCGCTTGCGGATTATAATCGGCGGTGGGGGGTGCCTGTTGCGGAGTGCACAGGTTTTTTCTGACGAGAGCGGTGGCCGGGTGATAGTCTGCATAGCAGAGGAGGATCTGCCGCGGCTGGAGGGTGAGCTGGCCGAGGTTATTCATAAAGTGGAGATATTACCTTTTGCAGCCATTCAAGGGCGGATCTCTTTAAGTGAAGTGATGAAACGGCTGGCCGATGAGGGGTTAACCCATATTCTCTGCGAGGGTGGGGGTGCTCTGGCCGGCGGGTTGATAGAGGCAGGGTTGGTGGATGAGTGCGTGATGTTTTATGCGCCTGCGGTGATGGGTGACAACCGAGCTGTCAGTGGCGTGGCTGGAACCGACTTGTTGCTGGATGAGATGCCACGGTTTGAGCTGGTGGAGTCGCATGAGGCAGGGAGTGACGTAGTGGTGCGGGTCAGGAGGAGGTAGCGATGTTTACAGGTTTGGTGCAAAGAGTGGGGCGGTTTCGGGGATTACGTATACGCGATGGTGGGCATGCGCTCTCTTGCAGTCATGAGCCTTGGGATACGCCATTGGAGATAGGTGAGAGTGTAGCGGTACAGGGGGTTTGTTTAACTGTAACCGAGGCAAAACCGGGTGAGTTTGCGGCTGATGTGCTTGATGAGACACTTGATAAGACAGCCCTTGGTGGTGTGGTTGTTAAGGGACGAGTGAATCTCGAACGTGCCCTGCGGCTGAGTGATCGTCTGGGGGGGCATATTGTGACGGGTCATATTGACGAATGTGGTACGATTGCCGCGATAACCAACCGTGGACGCGACCGCGTGTTGCGGGTGAGTTGTAGTGCGGCACTGGCACGGCAGACAGTTTTAAAGGGGTCTATTGCCATTGACGGGATAAGTTTGACGGTTTCGGGTGTGGGGCACGACTGGCTTGAGGTTAATATTATCCCTCATACCTGGGAGGCGACAAGTTTGATTGAAAGACGTCCAGGTGACGCGGTTAATCTTGAAGGCGATATCCTCGCTAAGTATGTGGAGAGACTGTGCGGTAGCAGTAAAGGTGGCGTTACAGAGGAGTTGCTGGTAAAGGCGGGCTTTGTGGTGTGAGGTGAGGGGTGCAGAAGCTGAGAATTGTGCGGGGCTACGGCTGCGGTTTTTGTGCTGCTTCTTCGGTTTGCATTTTAAGGAGATAGCGTGCCAGGATGATCATTGCGATGTACCACAAAGGGATAAAGTAGGGTGGTGGTGAGGTGACAGCCATACTGGCCCAGGGGATAGAGATGGTACCACGTGAAGCGAGTATCATGAGGTTGGTAAAAAAAGCGGCACTATGGTTGAAGACAGCGGCACAAAAATCGGAAGCAAAGCTGGTTATGAGAGCCAGAGCACCGCTGACTGTGATCATAAAAGCGGCCGGGACCACTACCAGATTTGCGAGGAGACCACCAGGGATAAATCTCTCAAAGTAATAGGCGGTGAGTGGTATTGAGGCGAGCCAGGCAGCGATACCGACTGCTATCAAATCGGCGAAGTAGAGGCGTACCTTATGGCTGAGAAGAGCGGCGCGTACTCGCCAGCGCATTTGCCAGGTAGTGGTTGATAAGGTGCTGAGGCGTTGAGCCAGATGGAGGAGTGCTGCCAGACGGTCGCTGCTGCCGACACCCATTTTTTTGCGACAG
Organism: Lentisphaerota bacterium; assembly: GCA_012520735.1. Taxonomy (GTDB): domain Bacteria; phylum Verrucomicrobiota; class Kiritimatiellia; order RFP12; family JAAYNR01; genus JAAYNR01. Next base: position 14,276 of record JAAYNR010000299.1, read on the forward strand.
AGGTAGGCAAAAGGGCGACAGAGCAGTACAAGACCGACCATGGCGGAGTAGGAGAGGATAAAGCTGAGGTTTTGCAGGTCGTGCGGGTTCCAGGCGATCTGGGCAATAGCTGCGGCACTGAGTGTGGTGGGGCCGTCGGATTTGCGTCCCAATAGTGGTGCCCCAAAATAGATAGCAGCCATCATGCAGGCACGGGTGGCACTGGGGCTGGCACCAGTGAGGAGGGTGTAGACACTTAAGAGCGGTATGAGTGGGATACCCCAGCGGTGACGCGGGATACCAAGGAGCGAGAAACAGGCCACCATAACAGTTGCTACCAGCCCTATGCCAAGGCCGGAGATGGCAAAAACATGGATGGTGCCTGAGGCACGGAAAATGGCATTAATCTCATAAGGGACGGCACTACGCACACCAAGCAGCATGGCCTGAATAAGGGAGGGGACAACAGGCCATTGTTCGATACCGAGAGAGAGGCGGTGGGTGGCGGAACTGCGTGTTTTATCGATTACAGGGCGCCAATCGTGGGTTGAAGGGGGCGCTAAGAGTGTGGCATCTTTAAGCCGGGTGTTGAGAGCGAGGTAGGAGGTTTGCCGGGTAGTCTGCAACTTTGGCAACTTAGTTTGAAAAGACCATGTTTCGCCTACATTCGGTAGTGAGCCTTCGCCATACCATGTGACCCAGACCTTAAAATGGCGCAGAGGGTATTTAATTTTGTTGTGGCTGATGGTGACATTACGCAGAGGGAATCTGGGGTGTTTGCGCGAGCGTCCGGGGGGACGGATACCAACCATGCGGTCGATAGTACCCTCAAAAGATACCGGTTCTTTGAGATAAGCAGCTAGCCATCTCTCCTCCGCCCGACGAGTTACCTGCGCAAGGTTAGCCGAGGCGGCGGCAGTAATAAAGAGTGCTACAGTGACGGCAATAGAAGAGAGGCGGGTAGTTGAAAAAAGGAGAGTGTAAGTGAGGCAAAGAGCGGCAGTGGCGATACAGAGAGAGAAGACGAGCCAACTGTCAGCATCGAGCCAGAGACCATAGGCAGTACCGCTAAGCCATAATATGGCACCGCCAACTAAGGGGCGTCGAACCATTTGGGGTAGTGGCATAAGACTATCCCTTTTTCAACTGAAATCAACCGTAAGCCCTGTTGGGGGGGCAACGGGTGACAGTGTTAAAAATCGTCTGCGAGCTCAATGCGGATTGTCCGGCTCTTAATAGCTTCGACCTCTTCAAAGCCATAAGTATCTTGAGTGTTATCAAGAGGTTTGCCCCAAAGAGTGCCATCCTCAGATTCGGCAGGTATCTCGATACGGACACCACACCCCGGACATTCCGAGGTTGTGCAGGCCATATCGGATGAAGCCTCAATCTCTTGTTGGCAGGCCCTGCAGCGAAACGATATAAATTGTTGTTCGTTTGAATTGGCGTGTTCCATATAGATACCTAAAAAGATTGTAGTGTTTTAAGCTGGTTTTGAGTTCACTATAGTATAAATTGCGGTGGTTGTCTATAGGGTTTTGCTTAAATTTTAATTTCGACCCGGCAATTGTGTCGGGAGCTTTCAATTGCAGCAAAAACCATAGCCAGTGACTTGATATTATCGTGGCAGTCGCCTTGTGGCAAAGGGCCTCCATTAATAGCGGCAAGAAACTCACGGATGGCACCATGTTGACCCATGGCGACCTCGACCGGCTCAACGGTTATAGGAGCGGTAGGGCGATGAAAACCGCTGTCGCCAGTGACAATTTCACCGGTTGGATGTTGATCGCGTTCATACGTGATTGTCCCCTTAACACCGATAAAACGCCAGTCACCCTGCCAGGAGGTGTGCATTCCCTCCGCGCACCAACTGCCGGTGTAAGTGAAAATGAGACCGTTAGTCATCTCAAAAATACATGAAGCAGCGACATCACCGGCATACCATGACCCCTGTGGATTAAACTCCCTGGCATAGACGGCGATGGGGTCTGTGCCACTGATCATTCGTGCCATATCGAAATGGTGGATGGCCATATCGAGGATCAGCGGACTATCCATCTGGTCGCGGAAGCCGCCAAAATGGGCACCAATATAGAAGGCGCAGTTTACGGTGGTGAGTGGGCCGAGGGCACCTTTGCGGAGATCAAGAGCCAGCGCATGATTGAGCGGGAAATAACGGCGCGACTGCGACACCATGTATAATTTTCCCGCATCATCAGCGGCTTTCACCATCTGGCGTGCTTGATCCATCGAGGCTGCCATAGGTTTTTCACCTATTACATGACATCCGGCCTGCAAAGCGGTACAGGTGGTTTGATAGTGGAACTCGGGAGGGGTGAGGTCAACGACAAAGTCGGGTTTTATTTTAGCGAGAGTGGCTTGTAGATCGTCCGAAATATAAGGCGAAATGTCATATTTTTTTGCCTGATTATGGGCATTGTCGAGGTTGACATCAACAATGCCGCAAACGTCAACGCCCTCGGTAGCAAGGTTAGGGAACCAGGAATTTGAGATGCCACCCGCACCGACTACAACTGCTTTAAGGCTCATGAGACCTCCTAATGATAAAACACAAGAATAATGGCTGCAAATAGAGGTATAATATTTGAAATCGGGGTGAGTGGGCAAGAAAGAAGTGAAGAGGAAAAAATGTCTTAATGCCTTAATGCAAGCACATGGCGGTAGGGCGTGATGGAAAACACATGGCTAATAACAAACTTTGTCGTGAGCTTTGTCGAGGCCGGCGAATGATCTTGTGCGTGCCGAAAACCGGGTTATGTACCACCCTTACAGGGTGGAGCTTATTCTGTGGCATAATCTCGGGGTTGCCCCGAGCTGATATGTTTAGCCATTTCAGAGCTGGGGTGGTTATGGGTAAATAATATTTTACTGGTACGTTTTTTGGAAATTTGGCATACTACTTGCATTATTTTTAGGTAAGTAGGAATAATTTATGAAACTTTGGTTTAAGAAATCTCAAACAAAGCAGGAAGCTCCACCGTCAGAGCCCAGAGAGAGTGTGATAGCCAAGCCGGTCTCTGAGGATCCTGTAGCGGTGAGTGATGGTAAAGGCGAGGCTGAATCGGTCAAAGATTCGGGTGTTGCTGCTGGTGATGGTAAGACCTCTTCTTTGATTGGCAAGGGTGATGTAGCTTACAAGAGTGATCATCGTTCGCTCTACAAGCAATTGCTGGCAGGATTGTATGATGCAGTTCTGATTGCCGACCCCAAGGGGCATATTATTGATATGAACGCGCGGGTTACTGAGTTTTTCGGTTTTACGCTGGAAGAGGCGTGGGATATGCCGATCAGTGAGTTGGTGCCGGGTATTAATGCTACATTGATTACCCGTATTCACAAGGGGTTGGCAGGTGAGCGTTTTGTGTTGCTTGACGGGCGTTGTGTGCGGAAGGATCGTTCAACCTTTGCGGCAGAGATCGCGATCAGCTCAATCAGCTTGATGAACGACAACGATCTGGTTTTTTGTATCCGCAATATTGACCGTCGTCATATGCAGTTGCAGCGGCTGAAGAGTTGTCAGAGTCTGTTAAATCATGCTGTTTCGGCCTCGGCGGCGTGTGATGTGGAGTCGAAGATTAAAGTTGCCAACACTGCTCTGGGGCGGTTGTTGGGGTATAACTATGCTGATGAGCTGCATGGCAAGCCGTTTGCACTGTTGTGGAACGAACCTGGCTCTGAAGAGGTGATTAAGCGAGTGTTGGGTGGGGAGCAGGTTAAGGAGACGGTTCAGGTGCGGAACTCGGCCGGTACCCGTTTGCAGATGAATTTGAGTCTGGCTCCGGAGTATGATGCACGGAAGAAGATTATCGGTTTTTTGGTGACTTTTGCCCCGGCAGCGGTGGTTTCACTGGGAGGCGGAAAGCGAGTGGAGGAGTAGAGGATGGCGATAATTGTAGACAGGTTGTTGGAATTGATGGTTAAACGGGAGGCGAGTGATCTTCACTTGTCTACCGGTGAACGCCCGATACTCAGAATACACGGTACGATCACCTCTTTAGAGGATGAACCGGTGCTTACCAACGCTGCGGTTCAGGCGATGCTTGATCAGATTATGCCGGAGCATAACCGGTCGCAGTTGGTTGAAGAGTGGGATACAGACTTTGCCTATAAGATCGATGGGTTGGGTCGGTTTCGTGTAAATGGTTTTAAAGATATGAACGGGGTGGGTGCGGTGTTCCGTTTGATCCCCGATAAGGTGCCGACCATTGAGCAGTTGAATCTGCCGCGCTCTTTGCGCGACTTCTGCTACCTCTCCAAGGGTCTGGTTCTGGTTACGGGGCCGACCGGTAGTGGTAAGTCGACCACACTGGCGGCGATGATTGACCATATTAACCGGAATCGAGCCGAGCATATTATTACGATTGAAGATCCGGTGGAGTTTGTTCATAAGCCGCTTAAGTGTCTGATAAATCAGCGTGAAATCCACCGCGATACCAAGAGTTTCGCAAGGGCGTTACGTGCGGCTCTACGTGAAGACCCTGATATCGTGCTTGTGGGTGAGATGCGTGACCTTGAGACTATTGAGATAGCTATTGAGACGGCGGAGACCGGTCACCTTGTTTTCGGTACACTCCATACCAATACCGCGGCTACTGCGGTTGACCGTATTATCGATAAGTTCCCTTCGGAACGTCAAAATCAGATCCGTTCGATGTTGAGCGATACACTGCAAGGTGTAGTGGCGCAGACTCTATGCCGTAAAATAGGCGGGGGGCGTATTGCGGCATTTGAGGTGATGGTAGTGAATGTCCCGGTAGCCAACCATATCCGCGACGGTAAGGTGTTTATGATTCCGTCGGTCATGCAGACGAGCAGAGCACTGGGGATGCAGACCTTCAGTGATGCGTTGACCAAGTTGGTGGCGGCCGGTCTGGTAACAGCGGAAGAGGCCTACATCAAAGCCATTGATAAGGAAGAGGTGATGGTGGCGATGAAGAATGCCGGTATTTCGCTGAGCTTCCTCGATGCAATGGAGGAGCAGGAGGCAGAGTCACGGCGGCAGATGTTCCTGGAGCGGGCGCAGCCGTTGCGGCAGGCCCTGGAGGCGAATCCTGATGATCCCGGTATGCTTAATGACCTGGCATGGCTTCTGGCGACTTGCCCTGTGGAGGGTGTGGCAGATCCACGTGAGGCTTTGAAGCTGGCTGAGCGGGCAGAGCGTTTGACCAGAGGTGATAATTACTCGGTGCTCGATACGCTGGGAGCCGCCTATGCTGCGTCAGGTAATATGAAACGAGCCGCTGATGCTGTGCGCAAGGCTATTAAAAAGGCGGAGAGTTCGGGGATGTCGACCGACCCGCTGATGGCGCGCCTTAAGCTGTATGAGAGTGGCAAGCCGTTCCGTGAGCTCTAAAACTGCTTACAACCGTAACCAAATGTGATTATTCGAGATTTTGCACTTGTTCGCGGAGTGTTTCGAGGGCTGTTTTAAAAGCGATGACGTGACGGGTGATGGTGGCGTCGTTGGCTTTGGAGCCGATAGTGTTTATTTCGCGGAAGAGCTCCTGGCAGATGAAATCGAGTGGTCGGCCACACGGGTCTGAACCGTTAAGCATGGTGAGGGTTTGGTCGAAGTGGCTGGCGAGGCGGGTGAGCTCTTCGCTGATGTCGCAGCGATCGGCAAAGAGGGCTACCTCACGGGCAAGGGAGTCTGGGTCGGGGACGGTAGCCTGGCCTTCAAGGAGCGAGGTCAGGCGGGTTTGGAGGGTGTCACGCCATAGTAGTGGTACAGTAGGAGCACGTTGGGCGATAGCGGCTTTTATCTGCTGCAGGGTTTCGAGGCGTTGGATCAGGTCGGTAGAGATGGTTGTGCCTTCCTGATGACGCATGGCGGATAGTTCATTTAAAGCCGCGGTGAGGGCGGGTTCGATAGCCTCCCAGGCGGCATCGAGTGGTATGTTATGGATATTGGCGGCATCGAGACGGAGGAGGGTTGAGGCGGTGAGGTCGTCGGGGAGGTTAAGTTTGGCGGCGGCCTGACGGAGGGTAGTGATCTGCTGTTGCCAGAGATCGATGTTGGTGCTGTCAACGGAGCTGGCTTCCTGATTGAGGGTAGTGGTGACGCGTACATAGCCACGACTTAGCCGAGAGCGCACAGCACTCTGGATTTGTGGTTCCAGACTGTTAAGGTGCGGTGGCAGCGTAACATTGCAATCTAGCTGTTTACGATTTACTGAGCTTATTTCGACCGTAGCGATGACACCGTTGACTGATGCCTCGCCACGTCCGAAACCGGTCATGCTGGCTATACCCATGGCTAACCCCCGAGTGTTGGAATTTAGTGGTTAAAGGGGCAGTGTAGTACATTAAGCATTAATTTTCAATTCACCATTTTCTACGGTGAGGTGAACCTCGGCACCGCTTTTGAAGTCGCCGGATACGATACGACGCGCCAGTGGGGTTTCGACCTCGCGCTGGATGGCTCGTTTGATAGGGCGGGCACCGTAGACGGAGTCGAAGCCGTTCTCAGCCAGCCACTCGATTGCGCTATCGTCGGCGATCAGTTTGATCTCCTGCTCATTGAGTCGGTTTTGCAGATCGGCCAGTTGCAGGCGGACAATAGCGGTAATCTCTTTTAAGCCGAGTGGACGGAAAAGGACGGTTTCATCCACGCGGTTTAGGAATTCGGGGCGGAAGGCACGCTTAAGTTCGTCCATCACGACACGGCGGGCGTTTTCGCTGATTTCGCCATTGGCATCGACACCATCCATCAGTACGGGTGAGCCGATGTTGCTGGTCATGATGATGATAGTGTTTTTAAAGCTGACGGTACGTCCGTGGCCGTCGGTGAGGCGACCGTCGTCGAAGACCTGCAGCAAGACATTAAAGACGTCGGGGTGGGCTTTTTCGATCTCATCCAGCAGTACCACGCTGTATGGCTTACGGCGTACAGCTTCGGTGAGCTGGCCGCCTTCGTCGTAGCCGATGTAGCCGGGAGGCGCACCAACGAGACGTGATACGGTGTGTTTTTCCATATACTCACTCATGTCGATTCTGACCATGCTGGTGTCGGAGTCGAAGAGTTCACTTGCGAGGACACGCGCCAGTTCGGTTTTACCAACTCCGGTGGGTCCAAGAAAGAGAAACGCACCGACAGGACGCTGGCGGCTTTTAATACCGGCGCGGGCACGGAGGACGGCATCGGCGATGACAGAGACTGCTTCGTCCTGCCCGATTACGCGTGTACGGATGGTGTTATCGAGTTTGAGGAGTCGCTCGCGTTCACCAGCCAGGAGGCGGGTGACGGGGATACCGGACCAGCGTGCGACGACCTCGGCGATCTCCTCTTCGGTCACCTGTTCCCGCAGCAGTACCTGACCACCGGCGGCATCGGTGTGGAGTCGTTCCTGGGCCTCTTTTATTTTTTTCTCCAAGGCGGGTATCTCACCGTAGCGGAGCTCGGCGGCTTTTTCATGGTTATAGTCGCGCTCGGCCTCATCATAGGCGTGACGGGCGGCTTCGAGATTTTCACGTAATGATTTTATCTCTTCAATAACGCTCTTTTCGCGTTGCCACTGGGCTTTCATAGCATCGCCCTGTGCACGGAGATCGGCCAACTCACGGCACAGCTCGGCCAGACGGGTTTTACTGGCGTTATCGCGCTCTTTTTTGAGGGCGGTCTCTTCGATCTCTAAACGCATCACTTTGCGGGTGATCTCATCGAGTTCAGCGGGCATGGAGTCCATCTCGGTACGGATAGAGGCGCAGGCTTCGTCCAGTAGGTCGATCGCTTTATCGGGGAGGAAACGATCCTGAATATAGCGGTCGCTCATGACTGCGGCACCGACCAGTGCGGCATCCTGGATTTCGACATTGTGGAACTTTTCAAAACGCTCTTTAAGGCCGCGTAATATCGAGATAGAGTCTTCAACGCCGGGGGCGTCGATCTGCACCGGCTGGAAGCGGCGTTCGAGGGCGGCATCTTTCTCCATATGTTTGCGGTATTCATCGAGTGTGGTTGCACCGATACAGTATAGTTCCCCTCGGGCCAGCATAGGTTTAAGCATATTGCCGGCATCGGTAGAGCCTTCAGTCTTACCGGCTCCAACAATGGTGTGGATCTCGTCGATAAAGAGGAGGATGCGGCCTTCGGCGGCTTTAATTTCGGTTAGGACGGCTTTCAGGCGTTCTTCAAAATCGCCGCGGTATTTAGCACCGGCCATCAGGGCGGTCATATCGAGGGCGAAGATTGTCCGCCCTTTAAGTCCGTCGGGGACATCGCCGCGCAAAATGCGCTGGGCGAGGCCTTCGACGATGGCTGTTTTGCCGACACCCGGCTCTCCGATAAGTACCGGGTTGTTTTTAGTTTTGCGCGAGAGGATACGGATTACATGACGAATCTCGGTATCCCGACCGATGACTGGGTCGAGCTTACCGTTGCGTGCCATTTCAACAAGGTCGGTGCCATACTTTTTCAGGGCTTCATATTGTCCTTCGGGGTTATCGGAGGTGACGCGTTGATTGCCGCGGACAGTTTTAAGAGCCTCCAGCAGGCGGTGGTTATCGACTCCGGCAGCATTGAGCAGCCGGCGGGCATCGCTGCGTCCTTCGAGCATTGCCAGCAGGAGGTGTTCCACAGAGACGTAGTCGTCTTTAAGGCGCTTGGCCTGGTCTGAGGCCCGCACCAATAACTCATTAAATGCCTGAGTGATGTAGATTTTACCGGCTTCACTGTCACCGCTAACCCGTGGGCGGCGTGTCAGGGACTCTTCCACGTGAGCCCGCAGCTCAGAGATTGCTACCCCTATATGTTGCAGCAAGCGTGGTACCAGACCATCCTCCTGCACCAGTAATTCCAGCAGCAGGTGCTCTATATCGAGCTGCTGATGGCCCAGCCGTATAGCTGTTTCACGGGCACCCTGCAGAGCTTGCTGAGCCCGTTGTGTCATTTTATTAATATCAAACATGTTAAACTCCTTTTTTTTGAGGGATGCGGTAGGCTATGGGTGAGCCTGCAGTCGATCCCTCACTTGCTATTAATAGTAGTTGCAAGTAGTGTGCCAAAGTTTAACAGTGATATAACAGCTTGTGGCAGAGTATGTTAAGTAGATTAGTACTGTACAACCTATGTGACATTATGTCGCACTTTCGTGTGCGCTGGGCATAATGTCACAGTGGTGGGCTGAGGTGAAGACAGGTGAGTCAGAGTTTATTGCAACGATATTTTACTGGCCACTCCAGCCGGCGAGACGGGCCATCATCCACCAGAAGGCGTTACCTTTAAGAGCACCGTTGAGTGGTCTGGTATGGGCAGCTGATTCTGGCAAGGCGTATTTGTGATCAGGGTTGGCGGCGATCCAGTCATCAGCCCAGTTACCACGGGTGTGGCCGCTCCTATAGTCACAAGTGTCACGGGCATTGAGCTCCATATAATTGGTTTTACCGTCGGGGTCAAAGCTCTCGATATCGGCAAAATCGAACAGTACTTTACCATTCTGGCGGCAGAATTTACGGATTTGCTCATTGCGGATATTGAGATTGCCATTACGGCCGCCGCCATCTAGGTGGCCAGTCATATAGACAAAGCGGACTTTTGGGAAGTCACGCTCCAATTCATTCATTAACGCGAGGTAGGTGTTGATATCTTCTTCAGTGGCACTGCTGACCTGTCCGCACCACGACCACATTATCAGGTTACGGTCTTTACCGGCGCCTTGCAGATAAGTGCGGGTACGTTCGGCCCAGGTGCGGCGATCAGGGTTGCCTAAATCGCCGCCAGGGGTGGAATCTCGCAAGTCGATGGTAGGCGTGCCATCAATGTGGCTGTAGGTGAAGAGCTTGGGGTTACGTGCCCACAGAGCATGCATGCCGGAGACTAGTTGGCTGCCATGCGAGGTGTGGCCGTAGGCGACCTTAAAGTTGGCCTGAGCGGCGTTGATATACTGTTCAGGGATACGTGTGACATCGGTACATTTATGGTCGATAATGATAGATGCAGGGGCGGCAAAACCGGTAACACGTGGGGTTTGCGCCATTACGGAGGTTAAGCCAAGGGCAACTAAAAATGTTGCAGGCAGCATAGCGCGACTGTAAAAACTCAGGCTGGATAGTTTCATAATAACTCCATTTTGCTGTAACTTTAAGATTAGTCGCAAGAGCGACTTTTAAGTGAAGTGTAGCAAAATTTATGAGAACGCGACAAGTCGAAGAGGTGGATTAACCACAGAATAGACGGAATACACGGAAGCTCAGGCACGGGGGAAGTACAGCAGGATCTGTGAGCCTGCTTGAGCAGCGGGTGCCGCGGCTCCCGCTGTACTGTGGCAGGTACGGAGCCCTGCGTTCCCGGTGGGGCGTATTGCTGGCAGTTTGATACTTGCCACTTACGTAGCGGCGTTACGCCGCTGCTGACGGCGGCGGTCTCGGAGAGACACGCCCTATCCGCGGTGGCGCAAAGCGCACCGCAGCTTGGCGAGGTGAGTGCTGGAAGATAGGGAGAAGGCAAATACACTTAATCGAGTTCCTCAGTCGAAGGGGAATATGGGTTATGTCACGCCCTTACAGGGCTAAATTTATTATGTGACGTAAACCCGTGGCGTTGCCACGGGCTGGTATGTATAGCCCTTTCAGGGCAGGGGAGTTTGGCCTTTTTGATCTGCCGTGGGGCGGCCGCGAGCCGCACAAATGTCCGGATTTGCCGGATTTCAGGCGGTTATAATGGCGTCCCGTGCCTTAACCCTGAATTAGCCCTTTCAGGGCAGGGGAAAGAAACGAGGTGGTTTTCGTTTAAGCGTGGCGTTTAAGAGTGGCGGTTAAGTGTAGCGGCGTGAACGCCGCTGGTGACAGGTAAGAATGCCTAATCTTCATTGCCCTCTGTTTGACGAATTGTGGCTCCTTTTTCATTCTCACACTTCGTAAAGTGTGAGAATGAAGCTATTTGTTTTTCAGTGTTTTTTAGAGACCTTTAGTAGCTAACCCGTTAGCTACTGTCAAAAAAAACAAGAAGTTCAAGCAGCTATCTTGATAAGTTGTTGCGTTGAAGCAGCTAAGGCAGCATTGAGAGTCATCGTCAACTCTCTCTCTTTTAAAATCTGTTTTCCAAACGCGTAGCG
>JAAYNR010000078.1 GCA_012520735.1 Lentisphaerota bacterium
CAAACGCGCTACCAGTCTGCGCTACGCCCCGACAATAGATGCGAATGGGTGATAAGATAGCAACGATAAGGTGAAAGGTCAAACAGGAAATTATAAATAGTTGCTGAAATCGGGATATAGGGAATTAAAACGGCTGGTATAGCGGTTTTCCTGCAGTTGTTTCATCTCAAAGAAGGGGATAAACATGGCACCACCGTGCCATTGGCCACCTTTAGCGAGGAAATTGGCAAGGGTGCGCTGGATGGAGGTTTTTTGCGGTAGTTGGTGAGGTGGTGTGGTTGCGATATCCCGCTGAAAGATAAACCAGAGTCCGCCCGGCGCCGGTGGTGTGGGGAAGAGGTAGCAGGCACGTTGAAATTGGAGTGGGTTGGCGGTAGCAGGGAGGAGCCGGTTTAGTTGAGGGTCGAGAAACCAAGTCCCCATAACGGAGCCGATTAGAGGTTTGTCGGGGTGGTGACGGGTAAAGAAAGCTTCAGCACGGCGGAAACTATCACTGACAGCATCCCAGTTCATACTGCCACCGGCGGGTATGTGCATATTGAGGATAGTAGATTCTTTGCGGAGTAGAGGCGACCACTCGGGGCGGTTGAGGTGTATCAGATGGTTGATGATGTGGCCGGACGGATGGATGGGGTAGCCGCTGGCCTGTGAGGCTGTGGTGTGGCGGCTGGTGAGCCATGTGGTGTGGTCGGGTGATGGGGCGGCGGTGATCAGTCCTTGTGGGGTGACGTGGAGATCGGGCGGTGCAAGGGCGACAAGTTGATTGTCGGCGGCACGGTGCCACACCTCGGTTTGCCCGCTGTATGGCTGCATCTGGTATTCAAAACGACCCAGGCGGACATATGGTGCTGTTAGGTAGCAATTGAGCCACATAAGGTGGCGCGGGTAGAGACCCGGCAGGCCGGTGCCGTTAAGGTGGTACCACTCAAAACAGCTCAGTTGCCGGAGGGTTTCGTCGGTGACCGATGCGGAGTAACCTAACTTACGATGCCAGGCGGTAAGCGCAGGGATAAATTCGAGAGCTACCAGCAAATAGAGGGCACCGGAGAGGTCAGCGAGGCGGGTTGTTAGATCGGGAGCGCCCCAGGGAGCACCCTGCTCGGGGGTGAGAAAAACACGCCAATAGAGGTACCAGGCGTAGGCGGTGAGGTTGGGGTCGGCTACTATGAGGTTAATGACACTCTGGAGGGGGGAGAGGCGTTGGGGGGGGAGACCGACTTTGGCGAGATACCGGGGGAGTGTGGTGGGGTTAAGGAAAGGGATGTCGGCAGTGGGGGGTAGGGCAGCCATGGCCTCGGCCCACAACTGCGGATCACCCTGGAAGGCATCAGGGATGCCGAGGGCAGTGAGGACTTGGCGCGGATCGGGTGTAGAGGTCATACGTCAGTGTCGTCGGCTTCTGTGGTCTCTTCTGTTTCGGTTACCTTATCGGTGGCGGTTGGTTTCGACTTGGCACGGGTGCGTCGCGGTGGAATGGGGATAGTTGGTGGCGGTTCCGGGGTGGCTTCACCTACCTCCAACTCACGTGTGCCGATATCGTGCAGTTTCATAGAGATAATTTTTGAGACACCCTGCTCCTGCTGGGTAACACCATAGACGATATCGGCGCTGGCGATAGTGTGTTGGTTATGGGTAATAATCAAGAACTGTGATTGGTTGAGGAACCCCTGCAAGGCCTGAACAAAGCGGCCGATATTGGAGTCATCCAGGGCGGCGTCGATCTCATCAAGCAGGGCAAACGGTGAGGGCTTGATCATGAAAATAGCGAATAGAAGGCTAACTGCCGTCATGGTTCGTTCACCGCCGGAGAGGAGGGTGATCGATTGCGGCCGTTTGCCGGGTGGGTGGGCGATGATATCGATACCGCACTCGAGTGGGTCTTCTGCATTTTCAATGAGAGAGAGTCGGGCTGTGCCACCGTTAAAGAGCTTGGTGAACATCACCTCAAAGTTAGCGTTAGCTTGTTCAAAGGTAGATTTGAACATCTCGGAGGTTTTTACGTTTATCATATCGATGAGGTCGAAGAGTTGTTTTTTCGACTCAACAAGGTCTGTCTCCTGCGCCTTGAGGAAGGTGTAGCGCTCCTCCAGCTCTTTATACTCTTCAATGGCGACCAGGTTGACCGGCCCCATGGCTTTGATCTGGTTTTGGAGGTCAGTAACACGCGGTTCAACTGCTGTTACTTCAGGGGTGACACCATTAGGCCATTTGGGATCCGGAGCCGCAATGAGTTCCTCTTGATTGAGGCCGTATTCATTATAGATACGCTCCAAGTGGTTTTGCCGATACATGCGAGACTCGGCCAGCTCCAGATCGGCGCGTCCTTTCAGGTCACGGTTGGCCTCATGAACGCGGCGAACCTCGGCTAATGCAGCGTCAGCGCGGGTAAGCTCTTCACCTTTTTGAGCTCTGACGCTACGCCCCTCATCGACACAATCGTGGATGTGTTTGGCCTCATTGGCCATCTCGTCGAGACGACTGGTGAGATCTTCGTTTTCAGCCGTGAGGCGGGCAATGCCGTCGTCGTAAGAGCGAACACCCTGACTGCGTCCCTGCAGCAAGCGTTCGAGCTCTTCAATACGAGTGTCGTAGTTGGCACTTTGCTGTGCGGCGTGCTGCAGTTGCTGAGTGAGTGCCTGGTGTTTAAGGCGGGAGTCGGTCAGGTGGTCGCTGATTTCGGTTTGACGGCTCTCGGAGTCGTCAAGTGCGGCAGCTATGGCGGCGGAGCGTTCAATACCCTGTTCGCGTTCATCGGCCAGTTTCTTCAGCTCGTTGGTCAAAGAGTGTTGCTGGTCAGTAGTGCCACTGGTTTGTGCTTTAATTTCGGCTAATTCGGTGGAGACGGCGCTGAAACGTTGATTGAGGCGTTCGGTTTCACGGGCGACACTATGATACTCACCATCCTTTTGCGCTACATGCTGACGTGCATCATCGCGTTGGCGGCGCGTGACAATTTCAGCCTCACGCAACTCAGCGCAACGGGCAGTAGCTTGTTCTTGTGTTTTACGAGCCGCGGCGACTTCCAGTTCAAGAGCGTCGACTTGTCTGACGGCCTCACTGATGAGCATCTGCCGAGCCAGAGGGCTCGATATCTGCCCTTCCGGCATCCAGGCCTCAATTGTCCCATTAGCGTGAAAAACTATGCCGTTGCGTGTGACAACAGTGCACTGTGAAGGGAGAGGAGAGGGTATATCGGCGATGGTTTCGGCCAGGAAGACATTACTGAGGAGAGTTTGCGCTGCGGCGGCAAACTGCGGTGACGGTTTAATCAACGAGATCAGCGGGGTGAGACCGGCAGGCGGTTTAACGGTGATGAGAGGGTGGTCACTATTGGCCAGAATGAGCCGGGCGGCGGCGGGTCGACCTTGATTCAGTAAAGCCTCAATAACAGCACGGGCGCTGGCATCATCACGGACAACGACGGCATCTAGCCAAGCCCGCAAAGCGGCTTCAAGTGCCAGACGGAGGTCGGCCGGTGCAGAGAACTGCTCAGCCATGGGGCCGATGATCGCATCTGCGGGGAGTTTGAGCGGGTTTGCAGGGTCGAGTAACATCTGCGTGCCAGGGGGGAGTTCGTCGTCAGCGGCACCGGGATCGGAGAGGACTTCGAGTTGCGCCTGACGTGCAGCAAGCTGAGAGAGGAGGCGGTTTGTGATTTCGGCACTGCTCTTCTGGTCGGCTTCGGTAATTGCTATCTGCTGCTGGAGGTCGTCAAGTGCGGCGGTGCTCTCATCGGCAATAGCTTGCAGCGAGTCGCGCTCAAGCCGCAGTGCATCGCGTGTTTTGGTGGTAGCAGCCGCATGTTGCTCCAGTTGGTTATACTCTGAAGACAAACGTTCATGCTGCAAGAGGAGGGCGCGTTGGCTGGATTCGATCTCCGCGATCTCATTCTGAATCTGGGCGATACGCCGCTCACGTGCTACAGAGCTATCGCGCATGAGTTGCAGCTCACGACGTGCGCTGTCGATAGCCATCTTCTGTTCATCATACTGCTGCTGTGCGGCAGCGACCTCACGCTGTGACTGTTCACAAGAGGCGTTAAGCGATTCGATATGGCGTTCCAGCTCGGTTTGCTGGATAGTGACTGCTTCGATCTGCGCCTGAGTTTGATTGATCTCATTATTATCACGTTCGGCCCAGGTACGGTATTCGGCAATACGTTGCTCATTGACCCGGATCACCTCTTGCGCCCGGAGGAGACGACTATCGGCTTGAGCAGCAGATTCGGCCAGAATGCCGATCTGCTGTTCGGTCTGCAAGACCTCTTCACGAATACGGGCGGCTTCAGCTTCAGCAGCGGCCAGAGGGCCACCTTGCTGGTCGAGACGTGCCGCAAGGTCAGCGGCGAGGGTGTCGAGTTCGGCAATACGTTTCTCCAGCACGGCCATACGGCGGCGCGTAACAAAGATATCGAGGCCGCGCAACTCATCGCGCAACTCTTTATACTTCTGCGCTTTGCCGGCCTGGCGTTGTAGGGTGCCGATTTGGCGTCTTACCTCACGGATAACATCGGTTAGACGTAGGAGGTTGGCCTCGGTCTGGTCAAGTTTACGGAGTGCCTCCTTACGGTCGGCTTTAAATTTAGTGATACCGGCAGCCTCCTCAAAAACGAGGCGGCGGTCTTCAGGGCGTGATGAGAGAATAACGTCAATTTGGCCTTGAGCCATGACAGAATATGAGGTGGTGCCGATCCCTGTACCCATCAACAGGCGTTGGATGTCACGTAGGCGGCAGGGGGTTTTATTGAGAAAATATTGTCCTTCTCCAGAGCGATAGACACGGCGGGTTATCGTCACTTCATTAAACTCAGTCTCCAGAACCCCTTCGCAATCAGAGAAGGTGATGGAGACTTCAGCCATGCCGAGGGCTTTGCGTTTATCGGTACCATTAAAGATAACATCACCCAGCTTGGTACAGCGCAGAGCAGTAGGGCGTTGTTCACCCAAAACCCATCTAATAGCATCAGAGACATTACTTTTGCCACAGCCGTTAGGGCCAACAATAGCGATCATCCCCGGCTCAAACGTCATACGGGTTCGGTCGGCAAAACTCTTAAATCCTATAATTTCAATCGATTTTAAATACACAACACACCTACACAGCAAATCTGTCGTGGCGATTACACCTGCAGCAATCCATTGTATGGATTAAAAGGAGTTATCTTACAATAAATGGGGTAAAACAGGCAAGAAGAACGACATAGACACCTGCGCAAAGTGCCGTAGGTGCAAGTAACAGGTGATAAGTGGTGAAGAGAAGGGTGAAGATGGAAGGGTGGAATTAAGTAATAGGTAATATTTAATAAGTTCCGAGTCCGAAGTCAAATGGGGAGGGATTAACCACAGAATACACTGAATAGACGGAAGCTCATGCCCGGGGAAGAGTGAATTAACCTCATAGAACGCAAAGAGAGCACAAATGCTCAAAATTATAATTACTGGGTAGGGCGTGTTTCTCCGAAACCGCCGTAGTCCCAGTGCGGCTTGCCGCACTGGGACAAGATAAAATGCTGTTGAGGGGGAGGGGAATTAACCACAAGGGCCGCAAAGAGAGCACAAATGGGCACGAGTGGCAGGCAGGAATGCCTACCGTACATTGGGCGAGTGGCATAGAGTAGGATAGGCATTCTTGCCTGTCCCGAGGAGGTGGATGGGAGTGGCAGGCAGGAATGCCTACCGTACATTGGGCG
>JAAYNR010000065.1 GCA_012520735.1 Lentisphaerota bacterium
AGTTTTAGTATAATTTGTGTTTAATTTTAATTTGCTGTATTAGCTGGTGTATATCTTATTTTAAACATTCAACATCCATTGTATTTAGCAATGACGAGTTTATAGCGAAAAAACAAACTATGACAACATAATCAGCGATGCAACGCGTATTGGACCACCTCAAGGCGGAGGTCTTTATCTCGAGAGCAGCACATTAACTATATCAGAATGCGAAATAAACAATAATCAGGCAGCGGCTTTTTCTCCTGGTGTCAAATCAGCTCAGGGTGGGGCAATATACGTTGATGGCACCAGCAGGTTAACCGTAAATAAATCACTCATCTCCGGCAACAAGGCAGAGGCTCATTTCGGAACCGGTGCTGGTGGTGGCGTGTATGTGACAACTGGTGCCAATGCCTCTATTTTTGAAACAGTCCTATCCAATAATCAGGCCACTCGTAATGGAGGTGCACTTGATGGCCTTGGCGGAGCTATCGCCAATATCGGCAAACTTTCGCTGACAGGCAAACTTTTCACCTGAAATCAACAGCCGGAAATTACAGCGGTGGCACTTTTAGCAATGGCTCATGGACCTTCTCTGAAACCGACAGCCCGTTAATCGCCTTGGGTGATCCGGTCTCTGACTTTATGCGGCAACCTGAGCCTAATGGCAAACGGATCAATATAGGAGCCTACGGGAATACAGAAACAGCATCAAAAGCTCCGCCACTCCTCTACACTCAGCCATTCACACTCGTTAACCCTTTTACCGGAAGCACACGCTTCACAAATTCCAATGGAGTAGAAGTCATCGCACTACCATTACCGGCTGACACTGACCACTACCAAATAACACCATCGGCAAATCGTGCTGCGGTGAATGATAATGAATGGGTTGACACTACCATCTGGCCATCCCCGCTATCGTTTGAGTGCCCTACAGCCGATACGAATATACACTTTTATGCCTGGTTCACCAATAGATCTGTTGCCGTGACATTGCGCCGCTCTGAGGCAATTATCCGTTATACTACGGAAAAACCTGTCCCACTGGCATTAAAGACATATGACCGCACCCTTTACCCTGGTATGCCAGTGGTAATTAGTCCCGATGAAATTAATGCTGGTTCAACTGGCGGCATCACAGGCGGTGAATCTATCCCTATTTATACCAAGCATCTGAATCTTGTCAGCGGCCCTGGGGAAAACACCACACCAGACACCCCGGAAGTGACAGTGGCGCAGCCCGGAGATTACACCTTGGAACTGGTAGTCGTAAACGATGCCGGCAATATTGCCACATCCAAGCTATGCACGGTTACTGTTTTTGTCGTCTATCCTCCAGCAGTCACAAATTCGGGAGCCACTGCCTGGGGACACAGTTCAGCGATTTTACATGGCGAAGTACTCGATATCGGCGGCGATACGCCCATAACCCGCTTTGATTATTGGCTAACAGGCAGCGACACAACCAATACGCTGTCTATGGGGTATCAATCAGGGGAATTCAGTGCTAAACTATCCGGCTTAATGCCAAACACATCCTATACTTATCAAATCGTTCTGTCTAACGCAGCCGCTGTAATATACTCGACTACAACTGATTTCAACACCCATGGCTCCAATGCCACCTTGTATGTATCTCAGAGCGGGACTCATACTGCAGGTAAAGACTGGGCCACAGCCTATTCTAATTTACCGACCGTCTGGGAGATCGCCGAACCAGGAGATACAATCCTGCTGGCAGGACAAACTTTTGCTGGCGGAGCGCAAAATCCCGCTCAGGCTGACGATGCCGTATTTATCTGGAAAAATGGTAAAGATGTTGTTCTCCGTGGTGGCTATCAAGCCTCACCTGCGCTCGCACCAACTGGACATCCTGGGCCCCGGGATGCCGATTTATGGCCCACGGTTTTAACCAAAACCGGCGGCGTAGCACGAATTTTTTCTTTTCTATCAGCTTCAAATTGTATCATCGACACAGTGACAATTACCGATGGCTACTATAATATTGCGCCCTATCGCGGCGCAGGAGCGTATCTTAATAATTGCCGCGATGTTGCATTCCAAAATTGCCGCTTCATCGGCAATACAGTCCGTGCCGCAGTCTACTCTGTAACACCTTCTGGGAGCGGTCTTTACCTGGCTGACAGCACCGTCACACTGACTGATACGCTGATAATTGATAATCTTACTCAGGCAGCATCGCCTGGTGGCAAAGAGGCCCATGGCGGCGGAGTTTATGTAGATGGAACTAGTAGCTTATCTGTTTCCAACTCACGCTTAAAACGCAACCGTACTGAGGGACACAGTGGTATAGGCCGCGGCGGTGGCTTTTATGTGGCTGTTGGTGGACGGTTAGATATTGATGCTGTCATCATGTGCGAAAACAGCGCCTGGGATAACCACTCCAGCAACTCTGGTTGTGGCGGTGCTATTGCCAATAACGGTGTTATGCATTTGCGCAGTTCATTGCTGTACAACAATCTGACAAAGAATCAATATAGTGACGGTATCTGGTCAGGGGGCTCCGCAACTGTCAGCACAATTGAAAGCAGTACAATTGCGGACAACAATAACGGCGTGGGAATACTCTGTGAAAGTGGTATGATTGCACTTACCAATAGCATTGTCTGGGGTCATACCACAGACTTAGCCGGATTCCCAAACAATGGCTCAAGCCTTCTTACCACGGTCAGTCACTCTCTATTTGCTACACCAGAAGGGATGGAGTGGGTAAACGGTTGCCTGTCGCAAGATCCCCACTTCGTAGATCCAGCCATTGGCAACTACCGACCAGCCACAGGCCGCAAGACAGCTCCAGGACCACTCAGTCCAGCCTTTGAAGCTGGCATTAACCTTCCCTGGATGACAAATGCACGCGACTTAGACGGTAACCGACGGGCAGTCAACATAGTTGATATCGGTGCCTATGAAGCACCTCCTGCCCCAGGGTCGGTCATACTGTTACGATAATCGCAAACTCACACCAATTAACTCCCCAACATCGCTACCGCCTGCTGTGGTTCAACTCCATCATTAATCACAGCATTAAGTGCGCTGATCAATGCCGGTGGGTTGTCAGCCATAAAGATATTACGCCCAAAAATAATGCCACGCGCTCCCTGACTTACCGAATCGGCGGCCTTCTGTAGCACAGCCAGAT
>JAAYNR010000114.1 GCA_012520735.1 Lentisphaerota bacterium
CAACTACAACCGGCTTTGGTTATGGTGCGTCATTTCTCCCACTGTTGACTGTAGAACCGTCTGAAGGGTGGTGTTGCCACTACACGGAAATGACCTGTGCTAACTTTACAGCATATGTGATGCCTCCCCAACCCGGCACCTTTCTATGGGTAGATGATACTACAATGGTAGCCATGGGAACAAACCGGGTGGCAATTGGACATGATAGCAGTCAGCTCTCTGTTTATTTCACTGCTGTTGGAGCACAAGCTGCTGTTAAAGCAATGACACCGCAAATAAAACACTGTGAAGGATTTTATGAAGCGCTGCACTGCAACCTTTCACTAACAAATATAGTCTATGCCAATACTGACGACGATGATGGTGATAGCAAAAAAGACTACGACGACTACTATGTCTCTAACGAAGACGACCTTCTTCCCGTGATCCCCTTCAGCGTGCCGATTTGCTGTAGTTGCGCCGATCATAACATTACCAACTGGACATGTGAGGTTGAGGGAATGTCGGATAACATGCGTCTCTATGCCACCACCAATAAAAGTACAGTCATCAGGCCGGGCTACCCCCTGATCGGCAGCGGACAGACCGTGTACGTCGAGGGAGCGGTCTCTAGTGTAAGCAACGCTGCCGATTGGATAGACTGGAAATACTACGGTTTAACCAAAACAGCGACTGGAGAGCTGGTAGATACCAATTTCACGGTGCGCACAGTATGGACATCCATCGATCTCAACGACGCCCCCGTGCGGCTGGAGCCGGTAACGGTGGCCACCAACGCCGCCGGGACGATCGTCAACCCCGCCGGCGTGCCGCTCAACGGCGTGGCGGTTTACCGCGTGGCGGTCGTGCCGGAGGGGATCATCCCCGACAGCGACATCCACTGGTCCAAGAACAACAGCAACGTCACCTTCTACGGCGGCAAGAACTGGGGTCGCGAGGCTCACGTGCGCGGCCTCGCGGCAGGCGACTTCACATTAGAGGTGACCATCGACAATATGCCGACCGATTACCGCCCCCACATCCACGGCAGGGTTTTGACGCCGACGGTCACGCCGATCCACGTCTATATCATCTGCGACGCTGACGGCACACCCGCCGTCAGCACTGACACCGTCAACGCCTGGGTCGCCGAGGCCAACCGCATCTACCGCCAGACCGCCATGAGCTTTTACGTGGCGGGAGTGGAGCATGTGGTCAGTAATGACTGGGTTAAGATTGATGATGAAAATGAATTTGACGAGCTGTGTTCTTACGCTAATGTCAATGAAGGATTGGAATTATATTGTGTTAGGGAAATGAAATCTGTAGGACTACACTCGGATATGCGGCTTATGCCTACTGATGAGCGTTGTGGTATAGCCGTCAGGGCGAATGCGATTGCAAGTGCCCTCGCGCATGAGATCGGCCACGCCTGCAAACTTAACGATCTGAAATACGAACTCGATAATTCTGTTGACGAGGTGCTGGTGGGCATTCCGAACTGGAGCGGCGGAGCTGGCACAGGGTACCACGCCCCCGGACTGAAGCATCAGGATCTGGTCAAACGTATCCTGATGTACCATCAGGCCGAACCGACAATTACCGACATTCCACTCGGGGATGTGGCCGGAACGTATGTGAGTGAGGGGGGCGGAAGCCCCAAGACCAACGCCGTAATCTGCGGGCTGGACTATATGGACGATATGGGGCGCAATCCCTGCCATTAACAACGAGGGGGCATCATGATAGGCAACACCAATTATTTAATTCTACCTTACATAACAGGCATTCTCTTGGCAATTACAGCACTGTCGGCATGCGGGCAGGCAGCGTGGCCTCCCGACGACAACCAGTTAAAAGCCTACCTTATGGGGGAGTTTATTGCGTTCGAGGGCTATGACCGTGCCATCACCCGCCGGCTCAAAGACGGCGGCGTCACCGACGAGCAATTACGCCGCGTGCTGGTGTCGGTTTACGCCGAAGCCGAAGCAGCGCATGAACAGGCAAAGGACCAGTACGAACGCATGGTGAGCACTTTGCGCCGTGAGAATGCCATTTATGAACTAGGTGTTTGCGCTGATGCTGAAACGAAAGGGTTTCTGCTTGACGTAGCAGCGGATGCTACTAAGGATGACTTCCTTCGTACGATTGCGGTGTCATCTTATTTACATATTGCCGACGCGCAGGAAGCAAAAGAAATATTGACCCGTTTTCTTGTTGGTAATGATAAAATGGATTCTGATTCCAGATCTTCAATTCTTAGGCACGCTCATACAGTATACATTGAGGCCGATCTAGAGAAAAAACGCGCCATCATCGAATCACTCCATGTGACCTTGGCCAACGAAGATGCCAAATGGCTGTTCCGCGTTTATGACAACATCTTGTCACGGCTAAGCCAGCAGTACGCCGACTCACGGCAAAGGCGCGACATATTGAAAAGGCTTATCAACGCCACGCCGACGTGTTTGGCGGATGAACTGGCGTTGCCAGATTTAAAGGCCAGATTGACTCAGTTGCAAAAATTTACGCCAATAACTAATATCACCACAAATCTGACGGCGCTCAACTCACGCGATTTCAGCCAACCGCCGCCCGGTGGGGATGCGGTGGCGGCGGATGCGTCGCCCGCCTCTCACTTGCCTCCTCACGCGCCTGCCGCAACGCCACTCAGAGGCTTTTGGCTATATGCAATTGGCGGTGTGGTTGTCCTGTCAATGGCCACAGCGGGTGTCTGGATGTACAGAAAGAGGCGGAAATGAGAAAGACAAAGAGTGAGCGCGTGATACTGGCGGCGTTGTGCGCGTCGCTGGCTGGCGCGGCGGCAGCGGACTTTAGTTTGCCGCAATTGCCGCCGCCTGCTTATGATGACGGTGAGGTGTCCGTTATGAGCGTGTTCAGCGGCTCAGATATTGACGCGGCCAACCGCTTCCGCCTATCGCTCGCGCTCCATGCCACGCCGTCGAACAGTGTGGATTGGGACACCGTGCGCCTGACCACGTGCGGGGCGGGCACCGCGGACGCGGCGGTGGCGGGTCGCTCCCTGACCGACGGCGCGGTCATCATGGTGAGATGACAGAGGAAGATGGTGTACAGGATTCAGTATTCATAGTTATCGCTATCGTTATCGTTATCGTTATCGCTATCGCTATAGGCATCGTTATCGAGCAGAGTCGTGTCAGATAGGGTCGGTCCCGGAGAGACACGCCCTGCGGCGGCGGGATTTTCTGAATACTGAATACTGAACACTCTCCCCCTTCCCTCTCTGCGTCCTTGGCGTCATCCGCGGTTCAAAATCTCCAGAAGCTTGCCCAGCGCGCTTAGGCGCGCTGGGCGGCGTAGAGGGTGAAGAGGTGGGCGACGCGGTCGGCGTCGTGGTTGAAGGCGCGGCCGTAGAGTTTGTCGACCAGGGTGTCGAGGCGGAGGTGGGCCTTGGAGAGCTCGGGCGGCATGG
>JAAYNR010000034.1 GCA_012520735.1 Lentisphaerota bacterium
CGCCCAATGTACGGTAGGCATTCCTGCCTGCCACTCCCATCCACCTCCTCGGGACAGGCAAGAATGCCTATCCTACTCTATGCCACTCGCCCAATGTACGGTAGGCATTCCTGCCTGCCACTCGTGCACATTTGTGCTCTCTTTTCGGTCTCTGAGGTTAATTCCCTCCCCTGGGCCTGAGTTTCCGTGTAGTCCGTATATTCTGTGGTTAATCCCAGCTAATTTGACTCCGGACTTCGGACTCGGGACTCGGAACTTATTACTTAACGCTTATTACCTATTACTTGGCGGTTGGCCACAGGCGCAACCGCCTAAGGCGCCGAGCGCACAGCGCGCCCGCCACTATTACTGACTACCACAGAATATAGATGGGTGGCAGCTAACCGAGACGACAAACGTGCATAAGAGGCAGCGTATTGCCAAATGCCACCGCGATACCCAACCCCAGAAGATTGTGGCCAGTCAGTCACACTTGACATACCATCAGCGAGAAGCACACCTCCACCATGCAAGCCAGTAAATTTGCGTGCGGTAGCATTGCCTACAGAAATCGCACGCTCCCATACATTACCGCTCATCTCCAAAATCCCCCAATAAGAGGCTCCAGCCTGCTCACGGGTAGCATCTGGAACAGCAAAAATCCCTACGCGTATAGGACCACTAGGACCACCGTTACCACTCCAGTGACCGTTTCCGGTGGTGTAGGTCTCACTTCCACTACCGTCTTCACCTATTAAATCACTTATTTTAGTAGATACTGATGTACCCCAGGCGTATTCATTGGGAACTGGTTTCAATGGTCCACGACACGCCTTTTCAAACTCCAGCTCAGTCATCGGCCGCAACCCTGACCAATCTGCAAATGCCGCTAAATCAGGCCACAATATCCAATTGCAGGCACAATCAGGTGTAACCGTGGCAAAAACCCGTGGTAATAGATCATCTTGATCTTCAACCAATTGTACCGTATTACGACTTTGTGGTGTATCATGACCACCGGCAGTGCCCGACATATAATTACCCACTGTAGTTACCCGACAGCGATTCTCCTGCTGTGGCCGTGTCAGGGAGTTCAAAAAGTCAACATACTGCCCCTGAGTCACCTCATACTTCATGCAATAGAAAGCATTATATCCGTTAGGAAAGGTTAGTGGTAATTCTTTTGAAGTTACATAATTAAAATCATCTTTAGTGGTTAAACATCCCACAAATCACACTAACAGTCAACAATATTGTAAAAAAACAATTCGCCCGTGTCAATGTATAACAGGACGGGACAGTCCATGCAAGTGCCGAATATGTTAAGGGAATAAGATTTCTATGCTGTACAACATTTGGTTACGGCTGTAAGCAGTTTTAGAAATACTGATGCTCTCCATACCTCCCCCTCCCTCTCCTTTTGTACAATAGTTTTGCACAAATCTCAGAATGGGGCAACCCTGATTTTGAAAAATTCAGCAAATTTGTTGACTTTAAGCCACCAATCGGCCACAATGACACCCCTCTGACAAAACAGAGAGATAGCCGCGGCTTGAGCCGCAAATAGACCAATTTTTAAGCAGATTTACCTTAGTATGGCGAAAGAAACAACTACCACATACGACGAAAGTAATATTAAAACACTCTCGTCGGTCGAACATATCCGTCTCCGCACCGGTATGTATATCGGCCGCACCGGCGATGGCTCGCAGTATGAAGACGGCATCTATATCCTCCTTAAGGAGGTGCTCGATAACGCCGTTGATGAGTATATCATGGGCCACGGTAAGCGGGTCGATATCACCGTTAATGAGACTACCGGTGCCTGTAGCATCCGTGACTATGGCCGTGGTATTCCTCTGGGGAAGATCGTGGCGTGTGTCTCGGAGATCAACACCGGCGGCAAGTTTAACAGCGATGCCTTTCAGTTCTCGGTCGGCATGAATGGCGTGGGCACCAAAGCAGTTAACGCCCTCTCTACCGATTTCAGAGTCCGCTCACACCGCAACGGCCAATATGCGGAAGCCACTTTCTCTACCGGCACATTGAAGAGCGAAACCAAGGGTAAAACCAATGAACGCGACGGCACGCTGGTGGAGTTTACCCCGGACGACTCGATTTTTAAAAAGTATAGCTTCCGTATCGAACATGTGGCGCGTCGACTCAGCATGTATGCCTACCTCAATGCCGGTCTCTCGCTATATTGTAATGGCACAGAGTATCGCTCTGACCACGGCTTACTCGATCTGATTCATGACGAGGCGCAGTACGAAAAGATCTACCAGCCGTTTCACCACCGTACCAAAACACTGGAGATCGCCTTTACCCACACAAATCGACTGGGCGAGGAGTATTTCTCTTTTGTCAATGGCCAGTATACGAACGACGGCGGCGTACACCTCTCAGCTTTCCGTGAAGGTTTTCTCAAGGCGGTCAATGAGTTTGCCAAAAAAAGGTTCGATGGCGATGAGGTCCGTGAAGGGATTATCGGTGCCATTGCGCTGAGACTGAAAGACCCTATTTTTGAGTCACAGACCAAAAATAAGCTCGGCAATCAGGATATCCGTTCCGACCTTGTAGCCGAGGTAAAACGGGTGGTCGAGGAGATGTTTCACCGTGAGCCGGATGAAGCGCAGAAGCTGATCACTAAAATTGAGGAGACGGCAAAGCTCCGTGCCGAGCTCAACGCCGTGCGCAAACTGGCGCGTGAACGGTCAAAATCGGTCTCGGTGCGTGTACCGCAACTGAAAGATTGTAAGAGCCACCTCAATTTAGCCAAAGGGACTGGCCTCGATACTATGATCTTTATCTGTGAGGGTGACTCTGCCGCCGGTTCACTCGTCTCCTGCCGCAATGTAACCAATCAGGCGATTTTCACCCTCAAGGGCAAACCGCTCAACACTTGCGGGCGCAAACGTGATGAGCTCTATAAGAACGTGGAACTCTACAACCTGATGCAGACGCTCAATGTGGAGCAGTCGATCGAATCACTCCGTTACCAGAAGGTGATTCTGGCCACTGATGCCGATGTTGACGGGCTCCATATCCGCAACTTGATGATCACCTTTTTCCTCCGTTTTTTTGACCGCATTCTGCGCGAGGGCCACCTCTATATTCTGGAGACTCCGCTCTTCCGGGTCCGGAATAAAAAAGTTACCCACTACTGCTATAGCGATGCTGAGCGTCTGGCGGCTATCAAAGAACTCGGCAAGACAGCCGAGATCACCCGCTTTAAAGGTTTGGGGGAGATATCTCCCAGTGAATTTAAAGCCTTTATCGGTTCCGGTATGCGTTTAACACCTGTTGATGCTACGCAAGACCACGGCCTGGGCGACACCATGGAGTTTTATATGGGTGACAACACCGCCGAACGCCGAA
Organism: Lentisphaerota bacterium; assembly: GCA_012520735.1. Taxonomy (GTDB): domain Bacteria; phylum Verrucomicrobiota; class Kiritimatiellia; order RFP12; family JAAYNR01; genus JAAYNR01. The sequence continues at coordinate 3,358 of JAAYNR010000034.1, forward strand.
ACTATATCATGAACAATCTTGTCATCCCTGACGAAGCCTAATTTTACCGCAAGTTTGCCCTATGACCCAACCTAAAAAAAACCGCTCCACTAAAAAACCTGTCGCCTCTGACCAGGCACCTCCAATTCAGGTTACCGAAGACCTCCTCTTTGATATCGACGCGATCTCCAGTGCCACCCCGACGCAAAAAGAGACTGCGACAGCCGTCACCACTGCCGTTCCCGCAGCCGCCGCTACCGCAGCGACGGTGCCCGCCACTAGCACCAGTGCTATCGGGCTGCCGGCGCAGCGCTCGGTCAAGCCGGGCGATAAAGCCAAGACCATCCCCATCAACCGCGGCCCACTGGCTCGTCTGATGGACTTTAACTTTATCCAGTTCGCCTCTTACACCATCTGCTCGCGCGCCATCCCCACTATTGAAGACGGTCTCAAACCGGTGCAACGGCGCATTCTGCACTCATTATGGGAGATGGACGACGGCCGTTTCATCAAAGTTGCCAATGTGGTCGGCAATACCATGAAATACCACCCTCATGGCGATGCCTCTATCGGCGATGCGCTGGTGAATTTGGTTAATAAACGTTATCTGATCGAAGGCCAGGGCAACTACGGCAACCTCCATACCGGTGACCCCGCCGCCGCGCCGCGCTATATTGAGTGCCGACTTACCGAGTTGGCGCGGCGGGAAGTTTTCAGTCCGAAAACCACCGACTACACCCCCTCTTATGACGGTCGTAATAAAGAGCCGGTACTCCTCCCCGCCAAGTTGCCGCTGTTGCTGATGCTCGGTGCTGAAGGTATTGCCGTAGGGCTATCAACCAACATCCTGCCGCACAACTTCATTGAGTTACTCGAGGCAGAGATAGCTATTATTCAGAATAAACCGTTTCAGGTGTTCCCCGACTTCCAAACCGGCGGCATGATCGATGTCAGCGAATATCAGGACGGTGTAGGTCGCGTTAAACTCCGCTCGCACATCGAAGCCAGCGGCAGCGGCAAAGTTGTTATAAGAGAGCTCCCTTATGGGCAAACCACCGAATCGCTGATCAGAACCATTGAAGATGCCATCAAAAAGAAAAAAGTGCCGGTGCGGCAGATTAACGATTTCACCGCTGCAAAGGTCGAGATTGAGCTTGTCCTCACTGCCGGCACTGCGCAGGATAAAGCGATCAAAGCCCTCTACGCCTTCACCGCCTGTGAAACTTCAACCACCTCGCGCCCGGTTCTGCTGCACGATAACAAACCGCGCGAAGCCACAGTTTCGGAGATACTAAAACTAAACGTCGAGCAGCTTTTGGCACAACTGCAACGTGAGTTGGAGTTGCAGCGTGACGAGCTTAACGAAGATTTTCATAACCGCACGCTGGAGCGGATATTTATTGAAGAGCGGATCTATAAGCAGATTGAAGAGATGCCGACCTACGAGCAGGTGCTGCAGGCGGTTTTTGATGGCCTGAAACCGTTTCGTGATGAAGTAAGACGTGACATCTCGCAGGAAGATGTCGAGCGACTGCTACAGATCAGGATTCGCCGTATCTCGCTATTCGACATCAATAAAAACCGCGAAGATATCGCCAACATCCTCAAAGAACTCGGTATTGTTGAAGGGCACCTCAAATCACTAAAGCGTTATGCTGTCAACTACCTCAAAGGGTTGATCAAAACCTATAAGGATCAATATCCGCGCCTGACACAGATCAAAACATTCGGACAGATCGAGCTGCGTGCCCTCACCGCCACTGAGCTGACTCTCAAGTATGACGCTGAAAACGGTTACATCGGCACCGATATCCGCACCGGGGACACGTTGATGGAGTGCTCCTCGCTCGACAAAATAATCGTCGCCTGGGACGATGGTCGTTACCGCATAATGCCACCGCCCGATAAGTTTTTTGTCGATAAATCGATGATCTACTGTGCCATTTTTGATCGAGACCGTGAAATGACCTGCATCTACACTGAGTCGCACTTTGGCATCACCTATATCAAACGCTTCACTTTTGGCGGAGCCATCCAAAACAAAGACTACCAACTGACACCGGAAAAGAGTAAAGTATTGTTGCTTAGTGAAGGGACGCCAGAGACAGCGTACATCAAGTACAAGCCGTCAAAAGGGCAGAAGATTCATCAGCAGGCTTTTACGTTGGCCGAAGCACTCGTCAAGGGAGTTGCGGCCAGGGGCCAGCGCATGACCACCAAAGGCATCGCGCGCCTGGCCACCACCAAACCACGCTGGTGGCAGGATGACGAAAAATCACCAAAAGGAGTTCTACTCTAAATGAAAACACTAAAAACTGAGATTGTCCCTGAATGCTCGGAATACACCATAGGCGAAGAGATCGCCCATAGCATAACCCACGGCCTCGGAGCCCTGCTGGGTATCGCCGCCCTGGTGCTGATGTGTGTTTACGGAACCCGCAACGGCTCACCCAGCCAGGTGGTCAGCGGCGCCATCTACGGCTCTTCCATCATCATCCTCTATTTGGCCTCCACCATCTACCACGCTATTGTCAACCTCCGTGCCAAGGAGATACTTGAGCGTTTTGACCACATGGCAATCTATATCCTGATTGCCGGCTCTTACACCCCTTTCACCCTTGTGACCCTACGTGACGCCGGTTATCCCGCGCGCGCCTGGACTATCTTCGGCATTGTCTGGGGCATTACTGTTGTCGGGATTGTCTTTAAGGCTTTCTTTACCAACCGGTTCCGTGTCGCCTCAACCCTCGCCTATATCGGCATGGGGTGGCTGGTGATCTTCTTTATCAAACCGCTCTGGGAAGCGATGCCGGGGCAAGGTATTTTCTGGCTGATTCTCGGCGGGGCACTCTACACCTTAGGGACGATCTTCTACCTGTGGCGCAAGGTCCGTTTTCACCACGTTATCTGGCACACTTTTGTTCTGGCCGGCAGTATCACCCAATTTATTGCCATCTTTTTCTGGGTAATCCTCCCTAAACCATTAAATCTGGGGTAAAACCAGACCAAATCTAAGGTGCAAAAGTGAAATCGGGCAGTTTTCTGGACAAACTTGTAGAGCGACTCGATCTGATCGATCCGGGGAGCTTGCAAACCCACTTTATGCGCCTGGCCAATGAACGCGGTTTCCTCGACGCTATCTTTCAGTCGATCCAAGAGGGTGTGCTGGCCATCGACAACCAGGGGCGGTTGATCTATGCCAACCGCGCTACCGAACAACTGCTCGGTTTTGAATACGGCAAAATGCGCGGTCGTTCAGTCATGCCGCTGTTGCGCGACCTCGATTGGGACCGCCTCCTCCAGGTGACCGACGCTCAGGAGTGGTCGCGTATGGTCACCCGTGATGTTGAGGTAGCCTACCCCGAACAGCGCCACCTTAACCTCTATGCCGTACCGCTCCCGGATCAGGGGAGTGACGACACCACCCCAGCCATCCTGATCATCTTACGTGATGTCACCCGCGACCGTGCCGAAGAGGCCTCAACCCTCGAGAGCGAACGTATCAACGCCATAAAGCTCCTCGCCGCCGGCGTCGCCCATGAGATCGGCAATCCGCTCAACGCTCTCAATATCCACCTTCAACTCCTCTCCCGTGCCATCGACAAACTCCCCGCCGCGCAACGGACCGAACTGAGTGAGCTTACCGATATCGCCCGCATCGAGGTGAACCGACTCGATGCCACTATCTCGCAATTTCTGCAGGCAGTGCGACCGCAAAAGCCGAACTTTGCCCCTTGTGATCTCACCGAGCTGCTGCAGGAGACGCTCCGCCTTATCCGCACTGAGATCGAAAACCGCCGTATCACTGTTTCAGTTGAATACGCCGGCGAAATTCCACAAGTCCAAGCCGATGGGCAGCAGATCAAACAGGTCTTCTTTAATCTCATCAAAAATGCCCTTGAAGCTATGCCCGATGGCGGCACCCTTAAAATCACGCTGCGTTCTGGTGATGTCTGGATAGAGATCGCATTTCTCGACTCCGGCACCGGGATTGAAGCTGCCCAAATGAGCCGCCTTTTTCAGGCCTACCAAACTACCAAAGATGGCGGTCATGGCCTGGGCCTGATGATTGTCCATCGGATTATCCAGGATCATGGCGGCGAGATTGAAGTCTCTAGCCGCCCCGGTGAGGGGAGTTGCTTCCGCATCCTGTTACCACGCGCCTCGCGCCGTATCAGAATGCTGAACATGGCCACCACCCATACAGAAACCAAGGAGATGACCCAAATTGACACCCAGTAAAAGCAGACCGCTTCCAGTAATACTCGTGGTTGATGACGACAAAAACACTCGCGAAGGTCTTGACCGTGCCTTGCGAGACAAATACACCATACGTCAGGCCGAAAGTGCCCCCCGCGCTATGGAAGAGTTAGCACACGGTGATGTCGACATCATGCTCACCGATATGCGTATGCCCGGTATGGACGGTCTGGAGCTGCTGCGCCGCGTCAAGACGCGTTACCCGCAAGTAGTCTGTATCCTCCTGACAGCCTACGGCTCTGTTGAATCAGCCGTTGATGCCATGAAACACGGCGCTTACGACTTCCTCACCAAACCGGTTAATCTAAATTACCTCGAAATGATCCTCGATCGCGCCTTCCACTCCCGTGCCATGGAGTCTAAGGTTGAAGAACTGCAGGGGCAGCTCGATGCCAAATATGGTATGGAGCAGATTATTGGCCAGTCACCTGCGATGCGACAAGTTTTCGACCTTATCCGACAAGCCGCCCCGACTCAAGCTACGGTATTAATCCGCGGTGCCAGCGGTACCGGCAAAGAGCTCGTGGCCCAGGCACTCCACCGCCTCAGTGAACGTTCACGTGGCCCTTTTGTTGCCGTCCACTGCGCTGCTCTCTCCACTAATCTACTGGAGAGTGAACTCTTTGGCCATGAACGAGGTGCCTTCACCGGTGCTGTTTCCCGACGCAAAGGGCGCTTTGAACAAGCCGATGGCGGCACTCTCTTTCTCGATGAAATCTCTGAGATCGATGCCAGCCTGCAGGTAAAACTCCTCCGTGTACTCGAAACCCGCACCTTTGAACGCGTTGGTGGGGAAGAGCAGATATCGGTCGATATCCGTCTCGTAGCCGCCACCAACCGCAACCTTGAAGAGTGGGTCAAAGAGGGTAATTTCCGTGAAGACCTCTACTACCGCCTCAATGTGGTAGATATCAATTTACCCACCCTCGCCGAGCGTTCCGGCGATATCCCACTGCTTTGCGACTCCTTTATCCGCGAGTTTGCCACCCGCCACGGTCGCAATGTCAGCGGTATCACCCCAGAAGCTGCCGCCATGCTCGCTGCATACCACTGGCCCGGCAATGTCCGTGAACTGCGTAACACCATTGAACGCATGGTAGTTCTGGCCGGCTCTGAACGCCTCGGCACCCGAGACATCCCCCCGCAAATCCGCAACACCTCTGCCACTCCCCTACCCAGCGATGAGGGCTCACTGGCCGATGCTGAGCGGGAAAACATCTTGGCCACACTGCGACAACACAACCAAAACCGTACCCAAGCCGCCGCCGAACTCGGCATCAGCCGCCGCACACTTATCCGTAAACTCAATACCTACCGGGAGCAGGGACTCCTCAATGATGAGTAACCTCCAAAAGCCTCTATGAGCAACCACGATATCACCATCCATACCGTATCGACCGACAACGAGATCACCCGCACGGCAAACCTCGCCTCTGCAATCTGGCATGAGTGTTATGCATCACTCATCAGCAGTCTCCAAATTGACTATATGTTAGAGCAGTTCCAAAGTACTGCTGCCGTCGCAGCGCAGATCAAAGAGGGCTACAGCTACTTTCTGGTTACAGTTGCAGAAACCGATGCCGGCTATTTTGCCACCCTGCCGGAACCTGATAAAAACCGCCTCTTTATCAGCAAATTATATGCTACCGCGCAATTTCGCGGCACTGGTGTAGGTCGTGCCATGCTCGACCACATTGAAACCACTGCCCGCCATGCAAGGCTGAACACCCTCTGGCTCACCGTAAACAAGCTCAACCCCACCCTCTCCTGGTACGAGCGGCGTGGTTTCATACGCACTGCGGCAGTAGTCAGTGATATCGGTAATGGCTTTGTGATGGACGACTTCCACATGGAAAAACACGTTTAATGCCCCATCTGCCAACACTTACCATTTAACCTTCAACCTTCCCCTCCCTCTATGCCTCCGTGAGATCCTTCCTCCCCCGGGCATGAGTTCCGTGTGTTCAGTCTATTCTGTGGTTAACCACTTTCCCGGCATCCATCTCGCTTTGTTATCTTTGCGATCCCTGCCCCGAGCGGCGGCGTTCACGCCGCTTGTCGAATGGTCTGCGGTGACTTAATTTACGTTTTCAATTTAGTAGCTAACCCGTTAGCTACTGTCAAAAAAAACAAGAAGTTCAAGCAGCTATCTTCATAAGTTGTTGCGTTGAAGCAGCTAAGGCAGCATTGAGAGTCATCGTCAACTCTCTTCCTTTAAAAATCTGCTTTCCAAACGCATAGCGTTTTATTAAAACTGCGGGAGTCCATGCAAGTACCAGATATATTAAGGGTATAAGATTTCTATGCTGTAGAACATTTGGTTACGGCTGAAAGCAGTTTTAGATCAGTTTGTCACCCTTCGCGAAAACAGACACCCACAATAAGACTGCCTGTAGAGCCCCAACTCATTGCTCAACACCAGTGAGCGTTTAAAGCCTTCACTCTTTTTAAAATCAAACGGTAAAAATCGCTCACCACCCAATTCCCGCCCAATCTGAAAAATTATCGGTGCCACTTTGTGCGGACTTGTAGTAAGGGTAGTACAAAAACCGTCATAACCGTCCTGCTCCATCTTAGCCGCAGTACGCCCCAGAGCATAGCGAAAACAAACGGCACAGCGTCTGCCACGCTCCGGTTCGTTTTCCAGTCCGGCAACGCCCTTCAGCCAAGCCTCGTTATCGGGAGGATCAACCAGTAAAGTCGTATTAAAATGATCGGCCAATTTCTCAACCTGCAATAAACGCAAATCGTGTTCCTGCCGCGTATCAATATTGTGGTTGCTAAAAAAAAGGGTCACTCCATGTCCCTGATCGAGCAGCCGTTCGACAGCACTCGTTCCACATGGCGCACAACAAATATGGAGTAAAATCCTCACTTCACAACCATCCTCAGAGTTGTTGTAACACCAGCAGTGCCAATGCCGTCTGGGCTTCGGCGCAGCCATCACCAGCATCATCAACACGCGGCCAATACCCCCCGCCCGGCACTTCCGGGGCAAATTTTTGACTAGAGACCGCTTTTGTCGCCAACTCTACCCGCCACCCCAGTGGCAACACAATCAGACCACCGGGGATAGCCCGGTTTATCTCTGCCAACAAGAAGGTACCAGCAGCCGTAAAATAATCGAAACGCCCCATATCTATCTCATACGGCTTATCACTGGTCAGTTGGCTCGATAATGGCGGCGGCTGCAGGTCTTCCCCTATTGCCATAGCTGTCCAGAAGTCATTTGTAGTGCCACTGCTGCTCTTTTTTAACCACTCTCGCCCAGCACTCACCACTTCAACTGGCCCGTAATGTTGCAACGCCAAAACCGCATAAGCCGTGGCAATACGATTACTCGCCCCCCAATAGCCACCGGGTTGCTGCTGCAAGGCCAACCAGTGAGACCCTCTGGCCAGTGCGGCATCGACCTCGTTTTGAAGCGACAGATGGAGCCGTTCTGCAGGAAACCGCGGAGCCGGAACCTCTTTAACCGCACCACTGCCATCGGCAAATAGAAGATTAACCCCAAGGAGTATAACGAACCCCATGAGTATTGCTACCTCTACAACCGATTTTTTCACATTTAAACGTCTCATATCAACAAAAGTCTCTTTAAAACCAGTATAGACAACCCCGCAAATAACCGCAATCGCAAATATTTTAACTTTTTTTATTTTTAGGGTTGACAGGTTGGTGTCATAAAGTGTTGAATGGTGTCACAAAAGGTCAAAGTATGGAAACAGGCGTCAAAACATCTGCTGCTGAAGCCCGCGGACTATTCGTCGGGCGTTTTGACCATAATCTCGATCCTAAAAGGCGCATCACTATCCCTGCTACGTGGCGCGAGATTATGGGGTCGTCAGGGTATGTCTATGTTATCCCCGACCCCTTCCAGTGCTGCCTCAACCTCCTCTCTGTATCAGAAATGGAGGTTCGACTGGAGAAACTTCGCCAGCAAGCTCTTTTTAACCCCGACTCCAGTGAGGCCCTGCGAGTCATCGGCGAAAACTCTGAGCAGTTGCAGTGGGATGTTCAGGGGCGCATCCGTATTCGCGACCGCCTACTCGCTTTCGCCAAGCTTTCGGCACAGGTTGTGATGATCGGTGCCGTTAATAGGGTACAACTTTGGTCACCGGAATTACGTCCGGAAATGTCGCAAGTCGACCAGACAAAACTGGCCGATGCCGTCAAACAAGTAGTTTTTTAAGGAGTTCGTTTTCGTGCATATCCCGGTCATGGCTAATGAGGTGCTAACGCTACTGGCTGTAAAGCCGGGTGGGCGTTATATCGACGGCACTCTCGGCTCTGCCGGGCATGCTGCCGCTATCCTCACCGCCGCCGGTGCCGCTGGCTCACTCCTCGGGATCGACCGCGACCCTGACGCCTTGAAGCGGGCCGCTGAAAACCTGAAAGATCTCTCTGGCACAGCCACCTTGCGCCATGGTGACCATGGCGACATCGACAGCATCGCCCGCGAAGCCGGCTTTGTCGGCGTCGATGGTATCCTGCTCGATCTCGGTGTGTCGTCGGATCAGCTCGACACCCCGCAACGGGGATTCAGCTTTCAGGCCGACGGCCCGCTCGATATGCGGATGGATACCACCCGCGGTGAAACTGCTGCCGAGCTGCTGGCACGGGTTGATGAGCCGGCCCTGATAGCGATCTTCCACAATCTCGGTGAAGAGCCACAAGCTTCACGTGCCGCCCGTGCTATTATCCGCGCCCGTAGCGACAGCCCTATCTCCACTACCTCACGCCTGGCCGATGTTGTCTCAACCGCATTGGGTGGGCGTCGCACCGGTCGCCACCCTGCCACCAGAGTTTTTCAGGCTCTGCGCATGGCTGTGAACGATGAGCTCAGAGCCCTTGAGCGAGCCCTCGAAGCTGGCATCGAGCTGCTGGCACCCAATGGCCGCATGGTGATCATCACCTTTGAGAGCCTCACCGACCGCACCGTCAAGCAGAGCTTTGCCGCTCACGCCGGACGTGAAATCTCCCTCTATCAGGGAGGCAGCACCTGGGAGGGGAAACCTCCGCAGATTGAACAACTTACTCGCCGTCCCTTGGTCGCTACTGCCGAAGAGGTGACACACAACCCACGTTCACGCTCAGCCAAAGTCCGCGCCGTACGCAGACTCCCACCCGCTGAGAGCAATTTTTAACTGTCACTTAACGCCTACATAGAGAGGTACTAATGAGAAAAAACCGTAAACATCAGGTTCATGGCCGTCTGGTATCCGTACCAATTGTCGGCCTGGCAGTCACTGCCCTTATTCTATTCTGTGGCTATATGGGAATCGACAACCGCTGTCACTCATGTGGCCAACTTATCCGCGACCTCGAAAAACGGCTCGACTCACTCGAAGAGGAGAGACTCCGTGAAGAGGCTAAATGGAACGCCATGAAAACACCTGACGAGCTTGAACGCCGACTTCTGCAACATGGCATAAATATGGTTTATGCCCGCCCCGAACAGGTGGTACGTTTGCCTACCCTCGACACCTACATTGCCGATGGAGGTACCTATAAAGAGCGTGAGCAAACCGCCTTAAAACGTTAAGGAGGTAACAGGAGATGCGCCGGAATGAACAAAGCCGATAGAATACGCATTGCCATTGCCGTATCGCTGTTATCGGTTTTTATCCTCTGGATCGCCTTCAGGTTATGTCAACTACACCTTGGAAACTACGCAGGGAGGATAGAATCTCGAAATTTTGAACAGGAACTGGTCGCCATGCGCGGTACTATTTACGACCG
>JAAYNR010000210.1 GCA_012520735.1 Lentisphaerota bacterium
AGAGAGAAGGCCCGGGGGAGGGAGAAGGGAATTAACGCAAATGGGCACGGAGGGGGGCTGAAAATGCGCTGAAGGCGCTAGACATACCAGCCCAGGGTGAAACCCTGGGTCTGGTGTTGAGGGATATTTCCACCCTGTAGGGGTGGTACAGTGCGGCTAAGTGGAGGCCGGGTTATGTCACGCCCTTACAGGGCTGAAATATGTTTTGGGGCTGTTCTCAGGGCGTTGCCCTGAGCTGGTATGTTTAGCCCTTTCAGGGCAGGGAGCTTGGCCTTTTTGATCTGCCGTGGGGCTGGAGAATGGTTTTCTGCGTGTCGGAAACAGGGTTATGTCACGCCCTTACAGGGCAGGGGGTGGCGGTAGAGAAGTAGTGGAGCGGGCTGGTGGCGGGGGCTATGGGTTTGCGACCACGGAGTGGACGCAAATGAGTGGTTAAAAGGGGAATATTGCTTCTCTGTCCCCAGTAAGCGGCGGTGATTTCACTCTTCACTCTTCTTCATTCGTTTAAATGTGCGGCGTGAGTGTCGCCGGGGAGAGGCGAGGAGTTTTGTAAACTTGTACTGGTAAAATGTGGTGGGGGTTTGGTATAGTTGCCGGTAAACAAAAGTTGATTCAGGTATGCCATGGCAACAACACAGACATCAAAAATAGGTGAAATACTTCTAAAGCGTAATGCTGTAACGGATGAAAAGTTGGCAGCAGCGCTGGGGGAGTGTGGTGATATTCCGGTTGAAAAATACCTGACACAAAACGGTATTGTGTCGCATGAGGATGTGGCGCTGGCTATTGCTGAGTATTTGCATTTGACTCCGATCACTCTGGCACATTTTTCGCCTGATGAGACTCTGGTGGAGATGATCACTATTGAAACCTGGGCACGATGTAAGTCGATTCCGGTGTCGAAGTGTCATCAGACGCTGACAGTGGCGATGGCTGACCCTTTTGATATGCAGGTGATTGATGATCTGCGTGCCCTCTCGGGGTTGGTCATTATGCCGCTGGTTGCGACTGAAAAAGATATCAGTGAGCATTTGGCGCGGCTGGTGGCGGGGAGTACGCAAGATCTGGATATGGCCGAGGTGATGCAGGTTGATGGCTCGGCGGATGTGGAGATTGGGCGCGACGAGGATGATGAGAACCTGGAGGAGACGATTGAGAGTGCCGAGGGGGCACCGGTCATCCGCATGGTGAATATGATCCTTATCGAGGCGATGCGTACCAGAGCCAGTGATATTCATATTGAGCCGCAGGAGCGGACTACAAGATTGCGTTACCGTATTGACGGAGCGTTGGTTGAGCGTCCGGCCCCGCCAAAAACGTTGCACAATGCGGTGATTTCACGTATTAAAATCATGTCGGATCTCGATATCTCTGAGCGGCGTATACCTCAGGATGGTCGTTTTAAGATCAGGGCATTGGGACGTGAGATCGATATACGTGTGAGTATTCTACCTACAGCTCATGGCGAAAAAGTGGTTATGCGTACACTCGATAAGTCGTCGCTGGCACCTGGTCTGGCGCAACTGGGGTTGGATGATTTTGCCTATAAGGCGATGGCATACGCCATTGAGCAGCCGCACGGTATTATATTGGTGACAGGCCCGACGGGTAGTGGTAAGACCACCACACTATATTCGTGTTTGCAGGATCTTAACAAGCCGGATGTTAATGTGGTGACGGCCGAGGATCCGGTGGAGTATCAGTTGCCGGGTATAAATCAGGTACACGTTAATGCGGCTGTGGGGCTCTCTTTCAGTTCGGTGTTGCGCTCGGTATTGCGTCAGGACCCCGATATTATTCTGGTTGGTGAAATTCGTGATAACGAGACGGCTGACATAGCCATTAAGGCGGCTTTAACGGGTCACTTGGTTTTAAGTACTTTGCACACCAATAATGCCGCCGGGGCGATCTCCCGCTTGCGCGATATGGAGGTGCCGCCATTTCTGCTGGCATCGACACTGATTCTGGCTCAGGCGCAACGTCTGTTCCGTAAGTTGTGCACGGTGTGTCGTACTGAGGTAGAGCCTGATCCGGAAATTTTAAGTATTAACAAGATACCGCAGGACTTTTTTGAGGGGCACACGATTTACGGCCCGGTTGGTTGTGCCAAGTGCAATAATCTCGGTTACAAAGGGCGTGGTGCCATTATGGAGGTGATGTCGGTAGAGTCGACGATTCGTGATGCCATTGCCCGCAACCTGCCGGTTAGTGAAATTCAGGATATGGCACTTAAAAACGGTATGGTATCGCTCAAAGAGGCTGGTCTCAGAAAAGTGCGTGCCGGGATTACATCACTGAGCACGGCACTTGAGGTGACGGGTGGTGAATAAGGTAAGGGAGTGAGAGATGGGTTTGTTTGTTCCTAAATCGCAGGCGCAGAGTTATGTGGCATCGGCTACACGAATGAGCAAGAAGAAGGAACCGCCAGCCAAGAAGCCGGCTAAAGAGGTGGCTGCAGCGTCTAAACCACAGCGGGTACAGGGTGCCAAGCGTATCATTAACCGTGAACTGGCTCCATTTTCACGTCAGTTGGCGGCACTGCTCAATGCGGGTATGTCGCTGATTGTTAGTTTATCGACCCTTGAAGAGCAGACTATTTTTGCGCCGTTCAGGAAGCTGCTCAAGGATATCCGCATGGGGGTAGAGAGCGGGGCACCTTTTTCGGAATCGCTGGAGGTTTATCCGAGTGTTTTTGATGACCTTTACGTTAGTATTGTGCGGGCGGGTGAACGCAGCGGTGAGTTTGCCATTACCATGAGGCAACTTGGAGATTTGCTGGATGCATCGGCGCGACTGCAACGACGGATCAAATCGGCATTGCCCTATCCGATAGCGATTTTCTCGCTGGCAATTCTGATCTCCATAGCTCTGATAACCTTTGTAGTGCCGATATTTGCTGAGATGTTTGAGGACTTTGGTGGTTCATTGCCGGCACCGACGCAATTTCTGCTCGATTTGAGCGGGTTTTTCCGTGGCTATTATGCTTGGATTATCGGTGCTATCAGTGTGACTGTGTTTGCCTTCAGAAAATGGAAAGGTACAGATGCCGGTGCTAAGGCACTTGATGCGTTTAAGTTGCGTCTCCCTATTTTCGGTAATTTGATTCAGAAAAGCTGTATCGCCCGGGTGAGTCGCATATTGGCACTGATGATGAAGAGCGGTGTGCCGATCCTCGATGCGCTGGAGATTGTGGCTAAGACCAGTGGCAATCTGATTATCAGCAACTCGATATTAGATGCCCGTTCTACTGTGGAGCAGGGTAACCCGCTGGCGCAGGGGCTTGATAAAAAACCTGGTATCCCTACGCTGATGGTACGTATGCTGGCGGCAGGTGAGAAGTCGGGACAGATTGATACGATGTGTACCAATATCGCCGATGCTTACGATGATGAAGTTGAGACTATCGTCGGGGCGTTGACATCATTACTGGAGCCGGTGATCATCGTAGTGCTGGGTGTTATGATTGGTGGTATTGTGATTAGTCTCTTCCTGCCGATCTTCCAACTCTCCTCGGTTATCAACCAGTAAGGGAGCAATTTATCAGAAATAATAAACTTAGGCTTGCCTTTTGCGGCGTGTCGTCGTATTCTCAAAATTGCAAATTGCACTTAGAGGGGTGTTTTGTGCACCGCCTTGATGTACAGCTAACCAGTGTGGAGAAAAAATGCCTTCAGTTTTAATAGTTGATGACGAGCCGAGAATCCTGACATTGCTGAGTAGTCTTCTGAAGACCAATGGCATTGAGTCGACCTCTGCTCGTGACGGGACACAGGCGCTGGAGATATTGGCTGCCAACTCTTTTGATTGTATTGTCTCTGATATTCGCATGGCACCTATGGATGGTATGGAGCTGTTCCGACGGGTACGGGTCTCTCACCCAGAGGTGCCCTTTATTTTGCTGACAGCCTATGGTACGGTAGAGACGGCCTTGGAAGCGATGCGCCTTGGGGCTTTTGACTATTTGAACAAGCCTTTTAAGATCGACGATTTTATTACGGTGATCCAGCGCGCTATCTCTTTTAAGAAGGTGGAGGGGGAGCGTGACAGAGGGTCTGGGAGCCTGATGGCGGACTCGGATATGCAATCTACCCATATCATAGCTGAGAGTGAAGGGATGAAGAAGGCGTGTAGGGTGATTAAGCGTGTTGCCCCGACTGATGCGACAGTTCTGATTGAGGGTGAGAGCGGCACCGGTAAAGAGGTGGTGGCGCGGGCGTTGCATGAGAACAGCCTGCGTAAAGATAAGCCTTTTATTGCGGTTAACTGCGCGGCTATTCCTGAAAATCTGGTGGAGTCGGAGATGTTTGGTCATGTGCGTGGCTCGTTTACAGGGGCTACTGCCGATAAAGAGGGGCTGTTTGAGGCGGCTGACGGCGGCACGCTCTTTCTGGATGAGATCACTTCATTGCCTTTGACATTGCAGGGTAAACTGTTGCGGGTGTTGCAGGAGCAGGAGATACGGCGCGTCGGGGCTACTGATTCGGTGAAGGTTAATGTGCGGGTAGTGGCGGCATCAAATGCCAATATTGAAGAGAAGACCCGCGACAACACTTTCCGACAGGATCTCTATTATCGGCTGGCTGTGATCACTATTGACCTGCCGCCTCTGCGCGACAGAGTGCAGGATATTATCCCTCTGGCGCATCATTTTCTAGGTTTGCAGGCGTCGCGTCACGGTTCTGAGTTGAGTTTGACACGTGAGGCGGCCGATACATTGATCCGTTATAATTGGCCCGGCAACGTCCGCGAGTTGGAAAATGCTATCCGTCATGCAGTTACTTTTGCCGAGGGTAACGAGATTACAGCACGCTTGTTGCCACCGCGGATTGTCTCTGCCGCGGCGAGTAATCCTGCTCCGTCTGCCACTACAGCAGAGCACGATGCCGGCAGTGACTCCCTGCGCAACCAGTCGTTGCGGGCATTTTTGCGGGAGAAAGAGAAGGAGTACCTGGAGAAGGTGCTCGAGCAGGCTAACGGTGATAAGGAGAAGGCAGCCAAGGCTTTAAAGATAAGTCTGGCTACGCTCTATCGTAAACTGCCAGAAGATGAGCCTGCCGCAGAGTAAGGCCAAAACTATGAAAAAAAAATGTGCGATGGGGTTTACGTTGGTCGAGATAATGATAGTTGTGGCTATCATTGGTGTAATAGCGGCCATAGCGGTACCTAATTTTATACAAGCACGGAAAAAGTCGCAAGCTACGGCTTGTTTACGTAACCGACGGGTAATCAGCGATGCCATTGACCAGTGGGCATTGGCCAGAGATCGTGATGGAGCTGATCAGCCGGGCACAGCCGATATCGCCCTTTTTATTCAGGGTAGCAGGTTGCCAATGTGTCCGGCAGGGGGGACATATCAGTGGAGTGATGTCGATAATTCCGATAAGGTTTTGTGCACAGTTCACAGTCAACAATTATTGACTGAGCAGGATAAGGTTGTAAACCCGTAGGGTGATATTTCAGTGCGGCGGCGGCGGCATAAAGAGCGTTATAAAGTGATTAAAGGTAAAAGGGAGGTAGAGATGGTAAAGTTGGGAGTGTGTGGACCAATTGCGATGGCAGAGACGATTAAAGCGGCTGGTTTTGATTACTTTGAAGGTGGCGTGAGCGAGGTTTTGTGTCCACTGGAGAGCGATGCACTATTTACTGAGCGGCTGGCGGCGTTGCAGCGGCTGTCGATACCGTGTCAGGCTCTTAACGGAATGGTTCCCGGAGCGCTGAAAATTGTGGGGCCGGAGGTAGATACCGCAGCTTTGGAGCACTATGTGGCGGTGATGACGCGCCGGGCAGCGCAGGCGGGTATTGCGGTGATAGTTTTTGGTTCGGGTGATGCACGGCGGATTCCTGATGGTTTTGACCGTGAAAAGGCCGGCGATCAACTGTTCTGGTTTATGCGGTTGCTGGGGTATTATGCGGCTATCGCGGGGGTGGTGATCGCTTTAGAGCCGCTCAATAAGGGTGAGACCAATATCTTCAATACTGCTGGCGAGGGGGGAGAGTGGGTGAAACGGGTTGACCGACCTGGTTTCCGGTTGCTGGTGGATGCATACCATCTGATGCGTGAGGAGGAGCCGGCAGAGATTATCACCAACGAGACTCCGCTGATTGCTCACATGCATGTGGCGACCAAAATGGGGCGTTTTGCGCCTGGGCTGGAGCAGTGCCCGGAGCTGGATAGCTTTTACGCTGCGGTCAAGGCGAGTGGCTACAGTGGCAGATTGAGCATTGAGGGGAATGCCGGCGACAATCCGGCATTGAACCTGAAAAATGCGTGTGCTCTTTTACGTAATGCTTTGAGCTGAGTAGGAGAATGTCACGGTGTTAAAGACGATCTGGGATATTTTTGCAACCAGTGCCGAGGGGTCATTTGTTGAAGTTACGGCTTTTGTCGGTGCGGTGTTGCTTATTTTTGGTGTTATCGACTATTGGCAGCAGGGTGCCTTTATTGCGGCTATTGTCAGGGCCAAACATCTGCAACCCATAATTGGGGCGTTGTTGGGTATTATGCCGGGGTGTGGCGGTTCGGTTTTGCTGATGCCGCTCTATGTTAAGGGGAGTGTCACCTTCGGCACGATCATTGCCACGACTATCGCCACAACGGGCGACTCCTCTTTTCTGATTTTAACTCAGGCACCGCGTGAGTTTGTGATAGTTACACCAATCTGTTTTGTGATGGGGGCTGTGTCGGGGTATATAACTGACTACTTTAAAGTAGGCGAGTGGGTAAACCGTAAGTTTAAACAGTTGACACCTAAGTCTCTGTTGGCGGAGAAACACAAACAGGCTGAGGCGATGCTCGATCATGCATATGATGAACACCCGGCACCGTGTCGATCCTGCTCTCTTAAACACTTTGGTCACGAAGAGGGCGATGAGATAGATATGATTCTCCACCACGATGAGCCGCTCGACACCAGTAAGTGGGGGTATAAAATTACTCACCACTCCTACATTGTCTTCTGGGTGATATTGACGGCAGGTCTGGTGCTTGGAGTGGTGAATCTGTTTATGGTTGATGTCAATACTATCCCGGGGATACCTAATGCAGGTATGATAATCGGCGTTTTGGGCAGTATAGCCACAGTGACCTATATGGCGGCTTCGAAACGACTGGCCAAGGCGCAGTCGCACGAAGACGTGGAGCATAAGATGTTTTCACTGCGTGAGACTTTTATTCACAATGCCAAAGAGACGGCATTTGTGGGGACGTGGGTTTTTGCGGCATATCTGATATTTGGTGTTACAGAGCACCTTGTCGGGGGCGAGGCGACTATTACGCGGTTACTCACCTCGACCGGTCTAGCCTCGGTGTTGATCGGTGTGGCGGTTGGGGTAATTCCAGGTTGCGGGCCGCAGGTGGTCTTTGTCTCGCTCTATCTTAAAGGGATGTTCCCCTTTTCCGCACTGTTGGCTAATGTGATCTCGCAAGATGGCGATGCCCTGTTTCCACTTATCGCTCTTGACCGCAGAGCGGCTTTCTGGTGTACAGTGATTAACACTATTGTAGCCCTTATTGTTGGCCTGACAGCCTATTACCTCGGCTTTTAGTGTCTATGAGAGATGAAAACCACTCGTATCAGAAAATTGCTGCAGACAGTTGGCCGAGCACTGAGTCTTGTCTGGCAGAGTGCACCAAGGTACACCGTTTACCAGGGGGTGCTGGCGACTTTACAGGCGTTGCTGCCGCTGTTGTCGCTCTATGCCGTTAAACGGGCGGTTGATGCTGCGACAGCGGTGGTGGCGGCGGGGGGAGCGAGCAGCGAGCGTGGTTTACGAGCCATAATGGAGACCAGCGAGGCGCGAGAGGTGGTTTTCTGGCTGGTAGCAGGGGCCTGTGCCCTTGCAGCGCAGGCTGTGTTGCGGGCGTTAGCATCGTGGATTGCCGAGCAGCACGCCATGGCGGTGAGTGATCAGGTTTACAGGCAATTACACCACAAATTGCTGGAGATCGACCTCGCCTTTTTTGAGGACAGTTCGGCGCAGGATCGGCTCCATCTTATTCAGGGTGAGGCTATGACACAGCCGGTGCGGGCGCTGGGGAGTCTGGTGCAGGTGGTCTATTCGGTGGTGGCCCTTGTGGGGGTTCTGATACTGCTGGCCACAGTGCATCCGCTGGTGCCGCTGGTGGTGGCTTTGAGCGGCATGCCGTTGCTCTATGTAAGGCTACGCCGCGGGCGGCGTCTTTTTGTGTGGCGGCAGACACAAGCGCCGATGGAGCGGGAGGCCGGATATTTTCACCATCTGCTTACCGATGGCGGCTATGCGCGTGAGTTGCGTCTCTATGGGCATGGGGCTTATCTGCGGGGGCGTTTTGAACTGATACGGAGCAAATTGCGTAATGCCCGTCTCTGGTGGCGGCGTTATCTCCTCACCCGTGAGCTACTGGTGCAGGCGCTGACACTGATGATTCTGGCTTTGGTGATGTTGTGGCTGACGGGACGGCTGTTGACTGGGCTCCTGACACTGGGTGGTCTGGTGATGGCGGTGCAGGCGGTGCAGCGTGGTCAGGGACAGGTGGGTGCTTTGGCGGCAACGGTGGCAGATATCTATCAGTCGGCTCTGTTTTTCCGCTCTTACGAAGAGTTGCTGGAGTTGCCGGTGACCATTGCCGCACCGCAAGTATGCGCACCTTTGCCGGTGAAGCTGAGAGAGGGGGTAGTTTTTGAAGATGTCAGCTTTGCCTATCCGGGAACGGAGCGACTGGTATTGCGCAACCTCTCTTTCAGTCTGCGACCCGGTGAACGATTGGCGTTGGTGGGGAGTAATGGCTCGGGTAAGAGTACGGTAGTGAAGCTGTTGGCGCGGCTGTATGATCCTGTCGGGGGACGTATTCTGATAGATGGCAGGGATTTGCGGGAGTTCGACCCGCTGGCATGGCGCCAAAGACTGGGTGTTATGTTTCAGGACTTTGGGCGTTACCAGCTTACGGTGAGAGATAATATATATATAGGTCACCCCTGTGAGGATACGTCACCGGCGGTTATTGAAGAGGCGGTTGAGACTGCCGGACTGGGAGAGGCGGTCGCAGCCTGGCCGCAAGGTTTGGAGACGCTGTTGGGGCGGTGGCTACACAAAGGGAGCGAGCCGAGTGTAGGGCAGTGGCAGAGGATTGCTCTGGCGCGTGCGCTGGTTCGCAATGCTGACCTACTGCTGCTCGATGAGCCGGCCAGTGCGATGGATGCGGCGGGGCGGCGGGATCTGGTGGAGAGGCTGTCGGCATTGACAGATGGTAGGATGGCGCTGGTGGTGAGCCACCGTATGGAGCTGGTGACCTGGGCCGACCGTATTGTGGTTCTGGCCGATGGTGAGATGGTTGAGAGTGATACAGCCGCTAACCTGGTGGCACGTGGTGGTGAATTTGCCCGACTGTTTTGTGGTCAGCCGGAGAGAGTTAACGACGGAAAAACGTCATGACAGGTGCGGCAGATAATAGAGCGGTATGCGGTAAATGTGCCTGTGAGTTACAGCATGTACTGGCAGCGGCGATAACGGACAGTGTAGTGGAGCAACGCCCCGATTGGAGCACACTTTTGCCATTGGCTATTCAGCAGCAACTAGACCCTTTTCTTTTTGATGCGATCATTAAATGGCCGTTGCATCTGCAACCTGATGCTGTTGACCGCGAGCATTGGGAGAGACAACAGCGGCAGCGGGTAGTTACGGCGGTGCGTCGGGATGAACAACTGGCGCAAATTTTGGAAGCACTCAAGAGAGCGGGGGTGCCGACAGTTACTTTAAAGGGTGCCTGGCTGGCAGAGCACGTTTATGGCGATATAACACAGCGTCCGATGAGCGATCACGACCTTATGATCCGTCCTGCAGATGCACAGCGGGCCGTGGTGGCGTTAAGGGAGATCGGCTATGAAACGACTGATAACAGCGAGCCGGGGGGGTGGTCGAAGGGTGTGGTATTAAAACACCGGCAATGGCTTCACGGCCTTGAGCTACAGTGGTCGTTGTGGCACGAGAGCCACCACTTGCCACAACAGCGGTTTGACTCTTTGTGGGAGTGTATTGAGCCGACGGTAGTGGCCGGAGTGGAGGCGTTTGCCTTGCCGCTAAGTGTTCATTTAGCTTATCTGGCCTACCATATCATGGCGCATCAATGGCGTGTTCCGATCCGCTCACACCTCGATGTTGTCTTATTTTTACGCCGTTACGCCGGGGAACTAGAGGGCGAGGTGGTCAATGCCGAGGCACGGCGCTGGGGACTCAATTACAGTATCCCCTTTAGCTGGTGGGTGTCGCATGGGGTTTGTGGCGTGAAAACACCTGAGGTGATAGCTGCTGTGGAGGAGAGTGCAGGCGAGGGGCATATGGATAAACTGGTGGCGATGGCACTGCAGATGCCTCACCGTGAAGTGGTGTTGTCGCGTTTACTGGGGCAATATCACAAAGCGGCCTGGTGGCAGCGTGGTGGGCTAGTGCTACGGGCACTGCTTGCAGCACCGGCGAAGATACGGCACGATTTTCCACAGGCGGTGCGGTGGGGCGGATTGGTGGGGGGATATCTGGCCAGAGGGGTTGACCTGATACGACGCAGGCGTCGCGATTTGATGCCGGCAGATGGTCGTCAAGCGGCGGTACAAGCGGCGGCTGACGATATGGAACAGCGGTTGAATATTGAGACGTGGTTAAGGCAGCAGGACGTGGAATTAAGGGAGAAGGGTGAAGGAGGAAGTAATAGGTAATAAGTGGGATTATTAACCACGGAATACGCAGAATATACGGAAGCTCAAGCTGCTGGAAAGGGGAAGGAGGGGAGAATGTAAGTGGTAAATGGTAAGTTGTGAATTGTGGAGGCCACGTAAAGCGCGTAATGGGGGGGGGAAGGGGGGAAGGGGGGAGGGAGTGCCTTAATGGTGGAGAATGCCTTAGTGCCTTAATGGTGGAGAATGCCTTAGTGGTTTTGTGGTGGAGAATGCCTTAATGGTTTTGTGGTTAGAAAACTTTGTCGTGAGCTTTGTCGTAAGCTTTGTCGAGGTTGGTGAATGATTTTCTGCGTGTCGGAAACCGGGGTATGTACCACCCTTACAGGGTGGAGTTTATTATGTAATATAAACCCGTGGCGTTGCCACGGGCTGGTATGTTTAGCCCTTTCAGGGCAGGGGGTTTGACTCTTCACTTTTCACTTTTCACTCTTCGCATTTCGTTTAAGTGGCTCGTTTAAGGGTAAGCGTTTAAGTGTGGTTCGACTAAGGGTGGCGACTAAGTGTGGCGTTTAAGTATAGCGGCGTGAACGCCGCTGGGAGAGGCAGGAGTGCCGATCCTACAGTAGGCGAGGTGGGTATTCCCGCCGGGGACGGCGGTCTCCAAGCGTAAGCGCAAGGTGTGGTGAGTAATTACAGTACTTTGCAAGGTGAGGGGGATATGGTAATATCCTTTTTTTTATCTGGTACATGTGTTTTAAAATAATAGAGGTGTTGGCTGGTTATGATTACTGCTGAGCTGTTGCGTAAAAAGTATCTTGAGTTTTTTGCATCTAAGGGGCATGCGGTTGTTTCGGGGGCATCGTTGATCCCTGAGAATGACCCGACGGTTTTGTTTACTACGGCGGGGATGCATCCGCTGGTGCCGTATCTGCTGGGTGAGCCGCATCCGGCAGGACGACGTTTGACGAATGTGCAGAAGTGTGTGCGGACGGGTGATATTGAGGCGGTGGGTGATGCCTCGCATCTGACGTTTTTTGAGATGTTGGGTAATTGGTCGCTGGGCGATTATTTTAAGCGTGAGGCGATTGAGTGGTCGTATGAGTTTTTGACCTCGCCGCAGTGGCTGGGGTTTGCACCGGAACAGCTTTATGTCACGGTTTTTGAGGGTGGTGAAGGGGTACCGCAGGACGAGGAGTCGATGGCGATATGGGAGTCGTTGGGGATTCCTCGGGAGCGTATTTTTGCCCTGCCGAAAGAGGATAACTGGTGGGGACCGGCAGGAGTGACCGGACCGTGCGGTCCTGATACTGAGATGTTTATTGATACTGGTAAAGAGCTTTGCGGGGCGGAGTGTCGGCCAGGGTGCCATTGCGGTAAGTTTGTTGAGATCTGGAATGATGTTTTTATGCAGTATAACAAGACGGCTGAGGGGAAATATGAGCCGTTGAAGCAGCATAATGTAGATACCGGGATGGGGGTGGAGCGGACAATCTGTATGATGAACGGCTGCGCCACGGTATATGAGACGGAGTTGTTTGCGCCGATAATGATGAAGATAAGGGAACTCTCTACGGCGCGTCCGGAGGACGAGGAGCAGGCGGTACGGGCTGAGCGGATTATTGCGGATCATATACGGACAGCGGTATTTATTTTGTGCGACCCTAAAGGGGGCGTCAAGCCGGGTAATGTGGGGGCCAATTATGTGTTGCGGCGGTTGATTAGAAGGTCGGTACGTTATGCTAAGTTGCTGGGGATAGCGACCGGTTACACCCGTATACTGGCTGATACGGTGATTGAGAAATACGCAGTGGCGTACCCTGAGCTGGAGAAGGGGCGCAATAACTGCATCAGCGAGCTGGTTAATGAAGAGGAGCGGTTTGAGAAGACGCTCAACGCGGGGCAGCGGGAGTTTGACAAGGTGTCGGAGGCTTTGAAGAAGCACAACCAGACTGTGCTTTCGGGGCGGACGGCTTTTAAGCTGTATGACACATACGGTTTTCCGCTCGAGTTTACCGAAGAGTTGGCAGCCGAGCTGGGGCTGAGTGTTGACCGTGAAGGTTACGAAGCGGCTTTTAAAAAACACCAGGAGTTGTCGAAGCAGGCGGTTGGATCGTTTAAGGGTGGACTGGCCGACAACACCGAGGCGACGACACGGCTCCATACTGCGACGCATCTGCTGCACCATGCATTGCATATAGTGCTGGGTGAACACGCACTGCAGAGGGGCTCGAATATCACGCCGGAGCGTTTGCGTTTCGACTTTGCCCATCCGGAGAAGGTTTTGCCGGAGCAGTTGGCTGAGATAGAGCGGGTGGTTAATGAGGCTATCAAGCGTGATTTGCCGATTACCTGCGAGACCATGCCGTTTGAAAAGGCTAAGGGCGCGGGTGCGATTGCGCTGTTTGATGGCAAGTATGATGAAGAGGTGAAGGTCTACTCGGCGGGTGATTTCTCCAAGGAAGTTTGCGGAGGGCCGCATGTGGCGCGGACAGGAGAACTGGGTGTGTTCAAGATTCAAAAAGAAGAGGCGTCGTCGGCTGGTGTGCGGCGGATAAGGGCAGTATTGCTGCCGGCCTCTTGAGAAGGGCGGTGTAGAGTATGCTGAAGCTTGATCTCAGCGGTAAAACGGGGTTGGTTACTGGTGCCTACATCCTGGTGAGTGGTGGCAATGTGATGCCGGGGATCTAAGGGGCGCAATGACACCAAAACAACGGATGCTGAATGCCTATCGCGGTATTAACAATGACCGTCCGGCTGTGGCTCCGGAGTTCTGGTATTACTACCCGGCAAAAATGCTGGGTTACGACATGATAACCTTTGAGCGGAGTGTCCCGTTTCATCTGGCTTTAAAAGAGACTTTTGAATATTTTGAGTGTGAGGGATGGGGAGCAGCTTTCGGGTGGCCGCAGGCGGCTGATGTAAGTGTCAGAGAGAGTGAGCACTGGCTCAATGAGACGACGCTTGAGGTACGTAATAGAATTGAGACACCATATGGGGTGTTGAGCAGTGCCAGTCAGGGGAGTCGTGATGAGCCGTCGTGGGTGACGGAGAGACCGCTGAAAGACCTCGACAAAGATCTGGCAGCCTGGGAGCACTATGTTTTTGGTGGTGATGCTGAGGCTCTGGATTTCAGCAGAAGCGTGAAACAGTGGCGCGAGGTAGGGGAGTCGTATCTGCTGGAGTATTGGTTAGGGATGCCATTTTTTGATACCTGGGCCGGTGCGCGTGAAGGCGGCTTTGAGACAGGGATATACGACTTGATGTCGGAGGAGCTTGAGCCGATATTGGAACGCTTGCGTGAGCGCCATACCGCGGCGATGGTGCGGCTGGCACGTGCAGTGTGTGAGCATACTTCATTTGAGAGTTTGTGCATCGGGTGTTCGTGGAGTTGCAACTCACTGCTGGGGCCGGAGTTGTGGCGACGCTGGGACAAACCGGGGATAGCGGCGGTAGCACGCGAGGTGCACCGTTATGGTCGATTGCTGCACATCCACTTCCATGGTAAATCCATGGATACAGTGGCCGATTTTGCCGAGATGGAGATCGATTGCGTCTGCCCGTTTGAGCGTCCTCCCGGGGGAGATATATCCGGTGAAGCAGGCTTACGGGCGGTAGCAGATGCCTTGGCCGGAAAAACGACAATGAACGGCAATGTGCACACCGTGGAGACACTGATACGGGGTACGCCCGATGATGTAAGGCGGGAGGTAGCGGAGATTTTGAGTGTGTTTAAGGGTACGGCGCGGGTAATTGTAGGGACAGGTGATCAGGTAGGGCGTGAGACTCCCGAGGCTAATTTACAGGCGATGATTGAGGCGGTAAAAAGGACGTAAAAATGGGAGAGAGGGTTATGTCATTACCAACGCCAATGGTGGGGAGTCTTTAGGCAGATTTTTTTCTAATTGGTATCTGCATGGCGCAGAGGGAGTTGGCGATCCCCATGAGGGCAGAGAAACTGAAGAGGGTGCCGACACCCCAGCGCATCCAGACATAGCCACCGAGGGGGGCTGCGAGTATGGAGATGAGGTGGTTGATGGAGATGCCGGTGGAGAGGGTGGCGGTGACTTCGTCGCGGTCACTGGAGACATCTCGGACGTAGATATTGGTGGCGATGGAGGTGGTGCTGAGGAGGGCATCGAGGAGGTAGTTGATGATCACTATCCAGAAGGCGATATGTTGGGGAAACCAGTCGCCGGCATAGCCATAGAGGAGGCAGACGAAGACGAGGATGACGGTATCATAGACCATGATGGTGCGATAGCCGAGGCGGTCGGTAAGCATACCGACCCATGGCCCAGCGACCATATTAATAAGGGCACTGAGTCCCATCAGTAGCGCCATATGGCTGGTGTGGAGGCCATAAATAGTGATAAGTACAAAAGGGGCAAAGGTCATAAAGATCTGCTTACGGGCACCGTAGAAGAGCTCTAGCAGATAGAAGAGAGTGAACTTACGGCGCACCAGGAGGCGTGGGCGTTTAGATTGATGACGCGGCGCATAGCGCGACATAGTACAGCCGACACTGGCGATCATAAGGACAAAGATGATGATCCAGACTACATTATAGAGACTGTTGCGGTCGGCGACCTTAAAGAGGTGGAGTCCGATCATAAAGACAGCCGCAACGACCAGATTGCCAAAGACCAGGCCGGCATGCATAGCGGCGCTGACATAACCGAGCGAGGCACCGGCGCGGTCTTTATGAGCAATCTGCATGGCGATAGAACTGCGCACCGGCATGGCGAGGTGTTCGCCGGTGCTCCAGATCATGATGACGACAGTAGCGGCTACCATATTGGTGGGGACGCAGAGAGCTATAGCACCGACCATTGAGATGAGAGTGCCGAGGCGGAGAATCTGCCAGTCGCTGACGCGGTGGAGAATGGCGAGGATAAAGACGAGGAGAAGGCCGGGCATTTCGCGGAAAAATTCGAGCATACCGCGCTGGAATTCGTTGATATTATGGACATCAACGAGGTAGTTATTGACAGCGGCCATAAAACAGCCGATACCGATACCCCAGATAATAACACTGGTAAAGAAAGGGGCGGCTCCGGATTTGGGTCGGAAGGTCCCGAAAAAGGTCTCTTTGACTTTGGCTATCATAAAATAAAAAAAGGCCGGAACGGCGGTTCCGACCTGAAAATGGTAGCGGGGGTAGGATTTGAACCTACGACCTTCAGGTTATGAGCCTGACGAGCTGCCGGACTGCTCCACCCCGCAATGGTATATTATGGCGCACCTCGCAGGAGTCGAACCTGCAACCTTCTGATCCGTAGTCAGATGCTCTATCCAATTGAGCTAGAGGTGCATAAAACGAGGGGTACTGTAGCAGATGGGCTTAAAGAGCGCAAGGATAAATATTAGAAATGTGTAATAAAGTTTTTTGTCTGGAGATGGAGTGAGTCGATTAAATCGAATGATTCGGGTGATTCGAGTTTGGGGGCTGTGCGCTCTGGGCGTACAGATGTGAAAGGTGAAATACACTTAAACGAGAGACTTAAACGATTGTTAACCACAGAATAGACGGAAAACACGGAAACTCAGACCCAGAGGAGGGAATTAACCACAAAGACCGCAAAGAGAGCAAAAATGGGCACGAGTGGCAGGCAGGAATGCCTACCGTACATTGGAGTGGCAGGCAGGAATGCCTTAATGCGGAGAATGCGGGAATGCCTTAATGCAAGCACATGGCGGTAGGGCGTGTTTCTCCGAAACCGCCGCGTTCCGGTGCGGTTATGCCGCACTGGGACAAGGCTTGATGCCGGGGCTGTGATTACACGCAAAGTGCGCAGATTTTGCGGAAAATCAGGTGTGCCTCACCCATGAATACATGGACGGCACGACCAATTTTCCGCAAGGTTTAGCGAGGGGGCGTAAGGGAAAGCCTTGACGCTCATTTCGCGGGGACATTCATGAATGCCTAGCCTACAGTGGGCGAGGTGAGTGCACTCGTGCCTGTGCCTACTGTTCACAGTTTACCTCTTGTCATTTACGCAGCCGCGTGAGCGCGGCTGCTTACACGGCGGTCTCGGAGAGACACGCCCTACCGCAGCGGTGCGCAAAGGCGCACCGCAGGCTCGAACCGAGCAGGTGCTCGGTGTTCCCAGGGGGGCTCATGACCTATAGGGGATATTGCTTCTCTGTCCCCGGTAAACACTTAATGATAGAGTCGGCAAAGCTTACGACAAAGCCCACGATAAAGAATAGAGTCCTGTAAACAGTTTTCACCCTTCACTCTTCACATTTCACTTTTCACTCTTCTCATTTCGTTTAAGGGTGGCGACTAAGAGTGATTTTGATTAAGGGTGTGGGGGGATGGGGTGGCGGGTAGACCAGGTGCGGGTGTCGTGGTATTCCTGGAGGAGGGTGACAGCGGAGCTGGCACCGCAGATGAGGGTGAGTAGGAGGCTGGCGTAGATGAGTGGTTTGGCAAGGAGGGG
>JAAYNR010000146.1 GCA_012520735.1 Lentisphaerota bacterium
ATTTAAAAGGAATAGAGGTGACGATGACTCTCAATGCTGCCTTAGCTGCTTCAACGCAACAACTTATGAAGATAGCTGCTTGAACTTCTTGTTTTTTTTGATAGTAGCTAACAGGTTAGCTACTAAAAAGCCTCGGTATCTTTTCTATTTAACGTATTGCGCAGTAATTGGAGAAGGCGATGAGGGAGTTGAGTTTTTCGAGGGCGGCTCCGGAGTCGATGGCGTTGGCGGCTTTGGTGATGCCGTCGGCTATGGAGTCGGCTTTGTTGACGGCGAGTAGTGAGGCGGCGGCGTTAAGCAGGGTGATGTTGCGTTTATGGCCATGGATGGAGCCGTCGAGGATACCGCGAGTGATGAGGGCGTTTTCGGTGGGGTCGCCGCCAGCGAGGTCGTCGGGGGTGCAGGTGTCGGGGAAGTAGTTAAGGGGGTCGATATCGTAGGTGCGGATGGTGCCGTCTTTGAGTTCACTGCAGCGGCTGGGGCCGGTGAGGGTGATTTCGTCCATGCCGTCGCAGCCGTGGACAACGAGGACACGGCGGGAGCCGAGAGCTTGCAGAGTGTGGGCAAACATCTCGGTGAGGTCTGGTTTGAAGACACCGATGAGCTGGCATGATGCGCCAGCGGGGTTAGTGAGAGGGCCGAGCATATTGAAGATGGTGCGAACCCCGAGACTTTTACGGACCGGGCCGGCGTGCTTCATGGCACGGTGGAAGGTGGGGGCGAAGAGAAAGCATATGCCGATTTCGTTGAGGGCTTGTTCCATGATGTCGGCTTCGACATTGAGGTTAAAGCCGAGGTGTTCGAGGCAGTCGGCACTGCCACTGCGTCCGGAGCTGGCGCGGTTGCCGTGTTTGGCGACAATGGCACCGGCACCGGCAGCGACAAAGGCGACGGTAGTGGAGATATTGAAGGTGATGCCGCCGTCGCCGCCGGTACCGACGGTGTCGAGGGTATTGGCGACGAGGGGTTGGATGCGTGTGGCGCGGCGACGCATGGCACGGGCAGCACCGGTGACTTCGGAGATGGCTTCACCTTTGGTGGCCATAGCGGTGAGGATGGCGGCGATTTGTGCTTCATTGAGGTCGCCGGCGAGGATAGAGTCGAAGAGATCGGCGGCTTCGGTTTCGGTGAGGTCGGTGCGGGCGATAAGTTTGGAGAGGAGAGGGGCAAACTCCATGGGGGCTCCTGTATTTATGAGTTTAGAAGTGTCTTGAGTTTGAGGTGTGAGGAGTGGCGTACCTGCCGGTAGAGGCTGTTGCCGTGGGCATCGATACCGACAAAGGCTTCGAGGTTTTTAACTTCGAATTGCCACATGGCTTCAGTAGTGCCGAAATCGTCGAGGAAGAAGACTTGGCGTACGGCGGTGATACGGCGTGCCAGAGAGGCGGCGGCACCGCCGGTGGCTTGAAGGTAGACGCAGCCATATTCGCGGCAGGCAACCATGGTCTCGGGACCCATGCCGCCTTTGCCGATGATAAGGCTGAGTCCGTGACGGGCGATAATAGTGGGCATGTAGGGGTCTTCGCGGCTGGAGGTGGTGGGGCCGGCAGCGACAACGTGCCAGGTGTCGGCTTGTGGCACCATGATGGGGCCGCAGTGGTAGATGGCTGCGTGGAGGAGGGGGACGGGAGAGGGGGTGCCTTGACAGAGTGCGGCGTGGAGGCGGTCGCGACCGGTGAAGATGGTGCCATTTATGGTGACGGCATCGCCAGCTTTGAGGGGGAGGATTTGCCCTTTATCGAAAGGGCTGTGGAGTGATATGGCGGTACATTTTGCGGGCATTAGCTGATTCCGAGTGAGCCTGTAGCCTGGAAGACGGCAGAGAGGATACTGACGGCGACAAAACCGACACCGACAGCGACCATAACTATCATGATGGGTTCGAGGGCGTTGGTGAGAATTTTGATATTACGGTCGAGCTCGGTCTCAAAGCGTCGGCCAATGTGGCCGAGGGCGGTGGGCATATCGCCGGTTTGTTCGCCGACGGAGAGCATGTCGGTCATTACTTCGGGGAAAATTTTACCGGCAGCGAGGGGGCCGGAGATGGTGGTGCCGTCGGTGACGCGTTCGCGGGCGTGAGCGAGTTCGCGGGCGATCAGGGAGTTGCCGACGGTTTGTTCGGTGATACGGAGAGCCTGTAAAATGTGGACACCATTGGCGAGTAGGGTTTGCAGGGTGTAGGCGAAGTTAGCAAAGACACCACTGGCGATAATCCCTTTAATAAGGGGGGTGTGCAGTTTGACACCATCCCACCAGAGGCGTCCTTTTGGGGTGTGGATATGGCGTGTGAAGAGGACGGCAACAAAAAATAGACCGATAGCGACAAAAAGCCCGTAGCGAACCATGAAGTCGCTCATATTCAGCAGTAATTTGGTGGAGGCGGGGAGAGATTGGCCCATTTGTTCGAACATTTTGGTGAATTGTGGGATGATTTTCACCATGGAGAAGATTACGGTGATAAGGCCGAAGACGAGGACAATAACGGGGTAGACCAGAGCGGCGATGATCTTCTCACGCATGGAGAGGAGGCGTTCGTAGTGTTCGACTAGTCGCAGCAGAACTTGGGGGAGAGCGCCACTGGCCTCACCGGCGCGGATCATATTACTATATAGAGGAGGAAAGCTGTCATTGTGGGCAGCGAGGGCATCGGAGAAAGATTCACCGCGGATGATACGGTCACGCAGTTCGGCGGCGATTTTACCAGAGGGGCCCTCTTTTCCGTGTGACGCGAGGCAGTTAAGGGCTGAGCCCAGCGGCATGCCGGCGGCGAGGAGGTCGCTCAATTCTTCAGAGAAGAAGAGGACTTGGCGAGAGTTCATACGGTCGGAGGTGGCGAGGCGGAAGCGTTTGATGCCGCCGCTACGGGTGGGGGTGGAGCCTTCGGTGACAGAGATAGGTACAAGCCCCATGCGCTCGACGGCAGCCATGGCAGCCATGCGGTCGGGGGCATCGACAGTGCCTGTGGTACGTTGGCCATCTTTACGCAGAGCTTTATAACTGAACTGTGGCATTAGTCGTTATCCTCGGTGACACGCAGGACTTCTTCGACAGTGGTGATGCGTCCGAAAATTTTCTCCCAGCCGTCACGGCGCAGAGTGAGCATACCTTGTTCGATGGCCTGTTGTTTGATCTCGCCTGAGGGGCGACGGTTAATGATCATAGATTCGACAGCTTCGGTGACCTGTAGCAGTTCAAAGATACCGCGGCGGCTGCGATAGCCGGTTTTGACACATTTTTCACAGCCGACGGCGACGGGAACTTCGAGCGAGGGGGGAGGTTCGGGGAAGTCCCAGAGTGAGAGGTCGAGAGGCTCAAGGCGGTGGCAGTCGGGGCAGACGCGGCGGACGAGGCGTTGGGCCATGACAGCGGCGACGGCTGAGGCGATAAGAAACGGCTCGGCGCCCATATCGGTAAGGCGGGCAAAAGCACCGGCGGCATCATTGGTGTGGAGGGTACTGAAGACGAGGTGACCGGTAAGCGAAGCGTTGATAGCGATTTCGGCGGTTTCGCCATCGCGGATCTCCCCGACCATGATGATGTCGGGATCCTGACGGAGGAAAGAGCGGAGGACGCGGGCAAAGGTGAGGCCGATATCCTGACGCACGAGGACTTGATTTATACCGGCCATCTCGTACTCGATAGGGTCTTCAGCGGTGAGGATACGGACATCGATTTTATTAATTTCGTGGAGAAAGGCGTAGAGCGAGGTGGTTTTACCGGAGCCGGTAGGGCCGGTGACAAGAAAGATACCGTTAGGGCGATTGATGATTTTTTCGACGGCTCCGAAGTCGCGCTGATTCAGACCGAGATCCTGAAGTTTGACCATACTGCCGCTTTTCTGGAGGAGACGCAGGCTGATGCTCTCGCCATAGACGGTGGGCATAGTGGAGACACGGATGTCGATATCTTCGCCCCCGACTCTGATACCGATACGGCCATCCATAGGCATCCGCTTTTCGGCGATGTCGAGATTGGCCATGACTTTGATACGGGAGATAACGGCTGACTTCAGGCGATTGAGTTGCAGGGGGACATCGACGCGGTGGAGGATGCCATCGATACGATAGCGGATACGGAGCTCCTCCTCCATCGGTTCGAGGTGGATATCGGTGGCACCCTGACGGTCGGCTTCGGCGATAATCTGGTTAACAAAGCGGACGATTGAGGCCTCCTGGCCCATCTCACTGACATCAATTTTAGAGGTAGAGGTGTCGGTATCTACTTCATAGCGGCCATCCTCGATCATCTTCTCGACAGCCTCAGCACCGACACCATAATGTTTACGGTTAGCTTTACGGATCTCTTCGGCGGTGGCGAGGGTGAGACGGATCTGTTTGCCAGTAGCGAGGCGCAGGCCGTCGACCATACCGGCATTAAAAGGGTCGGAGACGGCTACAAGCATGGTATTGCCCTCGAGCTTGAGCGGCAACACGGCATACTGATAGACGGCACGTGCGGGGAGGAGCTTGAGGGCTTCTATCTCAGCAGCGGTGGTAGAGAGGTCGGTATAAGTGACCCCCAGCAGAGGTGCCAGCTTTTTCAAGAGGTCATCCTCACGTGCGGCACCGGTTTTTACCAGAGCTTCTATTAGGGTCGAGCCGTCGGAGCGGTCACTGGCCAAAGCAACGGCTAGCTGGTCGTCATTGACTAGACCGGTCTTGCGGAGCATTTGCGATAATACGGCGTCGGCTGAGATCATATTCACCTGTCAGTAATTAATCGGCGGGGATAAAGAGGGTTTGCCCCACCCTGATATTATTGGCACTTTGGAGGTTATTGGCCTTCATAATGGCATTAACAGTGGTTTTATATTCACGGGCGATGAGCGAGAGAGTCTGGCCACTGGCGACCTCGTGATTATACCCCGACTGCTTAAGAGCCTGCGCCGGGCGGGATGCGATGGCCTTCTCCACTTGAGCGATGGTTTTAGTTTGGCTGTCGGTCAGCATCTTCTGCACGGTAGCGCCCATTTTTTGTGGCATCTCCACTTGCAGGCGTTTAACATCTTCGCGGTACTCGAGTAGCTCACCACGGAGGCGGCCGATTTCGCGAGCCTGGCCTTCGGCAGTAGCGAGGCGTGCTTCGAGACGCTCAGAGTGTCGTTCCAGTGCCTCCACTTGTGCCTTGAGGCGAGCGAGGTCACGTTCACTCTGCTGTACAGAGTAGTTAAGGCGGGCCATAGTATTATCGGGTTTAGGGGCAAACGGCGATCCTACTGAGTGGCACCCGGCGGTCGACAGGCCTAAGGCAGCGACAGCCAGAAAATTAGTGAATAAGCGGTGCTTGTACTTCATGATGTCACCAGTGTATATACTTTAGGCGCGGGAGGCAATTGTTAATTGATAGAGAGCTGATAATTGTGCTACTATTCCTCGGCAGTTATGAAAACAGATATTTGGACACGAGCCTACATTGGCACCTACACAGATGAAAAACTTGAGGGTATCCACATTGTGGAGGCTAACTCAGCCACCGGCGCAATAAACCCGGTGGCAGTGGTGCGGGGAGTTGAAAACCCCACTTATCTGGCATTATCGGCTAACAGACCGTTGCTATATGCGGTACAGGGGGTGCCGGAATATGGCGCGCGCGACTGTTTTGGTGCGGTTTCGGTATATGGGATAGATAGTGGCGAGCCGCGACTACTGGGGCGGCGGCCGGTCGGGGTGACGGTACCGTGTCATATAGCACTGGGGTTGGGGGAGAGTGTGCTGGCCTTTGCCGAATATACCAACGCCACGGCTGGGGTGTTTAAACTGGACGATAACGGTCTTTTTGTGGCTGAAGAGCCGGTAGTGGTACAACACCATGGGAGCGGGCCTGACAGAGAGCGGCAAGAGGCGGCTCACGCTCATTGTGCTACTTTTACCCCTGACGGGCGGTATCTCTGCGTGGCTGACCTGGGTATAGACCGGGTAGTAGCCTATAATATGGAGGGGTGGGGTGGGGGGCTCAAAGAGGTTGAGGCTTTAGCGATCTCCAGTGCTCCGGGGGCCGGACCGCGGCATCTGGTATTCCACCCCAATGGTGAGTTGGCCTTTTTGATAAACGAGCTCGACAACACACTGCTTGCCTTGAGATACACGGCGAGTGGATTTGAAGAGCTGCAGAGAGTGTCGACAGTGCCGGTAGGTTTTGGCGATTTCAGCAAGGCGGCAGCGTTGAAATTCAGTGATGACGGAACGAGACTGCTGGCATCTAATCGAGGCCACGACTCAATAGCCACCTTTGGGGTAGACCCGGCGAGCGGGGCGCTGGAGTTGATGGCGATCTCACCGCTGGCGGGGTCGTTCCCGCGCGACTTCGCCTTTTTTCCCGGTGAGAAGTTTATTATGGTGGGTCACGAGAAATCGGGGAGTGTGGGGGTTTACGCCTTTGACTGCACCACGGGCAAGCTCACTTACACCGGGATAAGCTATAGTGCACATCGGCCGGTATGTACACTTTTTGGAGGTGGATGAGATGGCCGATTACATGAATAGATTTCTGGTAATAGTGCTTTGTACCGGGGTGGTCTTAATGGGGCATGCCGATGGCGAGTGGGGCGGCATGGACAGCGTATTTAACATGAAGCTCTCGGGGAGTGTTGAGGAGAAAAAACCGAATACCGTAAAAGGGGGCGAAAAGGTGGTTGCCAGAGAGGCGACAGAGAGTGCGACAATAATTAAAGGCGTAGAGGAGGAGCCACAAAATGAGCCAGCCACGAGCTTTCCGTATGAGACGGCTATTACGCTAGCTGTTGAGGGGATTTGCAGCGTTGCGGCGAAAGACCTTGATTGCTGGTTTTTGCCGCCACAGGGGAAGCGAGTGGTGGTGGATTGGCGCAAGGTGACCAGAACTCACACCACCCGTTACCGGATGGCTACGGTAAAAGTGCCTGTTTATGAGTATGAGACATACGAGGTGATGGAGCCGGGGCCGAGTGTGGGGCAGTTGGTGAAACGGAAGAAACAACGCGTCAAAGGGATAAAAGGGTATACAGAGGTAGAGCGGAAGGTTCAGGACAAAAATGGCCCGATCACTGAGACTAAGACGGTGACACACCGGATACCAATTTACGAGAAAGGTGATGAGACCGTATGGCATTGGGGGAGGATTGGAGCCAATGCGATGTTGTTATATGCTTTGCGTACGGCAGGTGTGCCGGGTGACGATGGGTTGCTGGAGCCGACAGCACAAGGATTGGCCGATTTTGTGGGTTCGTTTGAGATGCCTGACGGTACGTGGGATTTGGCCTGGCTGACGGCGGCTTTTGCCATGATGCCGGGCGACAACTTTGCGGCGTTGACGGAACGGTGCGCTTCAAAGCTGATGGATGGACAGATTACATCGGGTGAGTGTGCCGGTATGTGGGGGCCGATATCGGTTAATCATGGAGTGGTATCGGTGCTATTAAGGGCAGCGAGTCAGTTGTCGGATCATCGGGCAATGGCGACACGAGCGGCACAGGCAACACCCAACGCTAACAGGAAAGTGCAGCGGCAGGCCAATCGGGCAGAAGAGGATGCGGCGCGCCTTGAGGTGGCGTTAATGGATATACAGAGAGAGGCCAACCGTGCGAGTCAGTGTGGGCTGAGGATGTTTGAAGCGATGGGCTCTGTAACGATCAAGGCTTTTAGTGGACAGGTGGCCCATGTGGTGGGGCATCCCTATCTTTTCTATAACCAGACGCTGGTAGATATGGAGTCGACAGCACTGTCTCTGTTTGCTTTGCGCGTGGCGATGGAGAACAAGCGGTTACCACAAAAGACGTGGCGACCGCAATTGTTGGTTGAAGGGCGCAGCATTGCCAAACCGGGCGATATCCCGGCACCGCGCAGCGCACCGGAGGTGATCCGGTTGGGGGCACAGGC
The DNA here is from genome assembly GCA_012520735.1 of Lentisphaerota bacterium. Classification (GTDB taxonomy): domain Bacteria; phylum Verrucomicrobiota; class Kiritimatiellia; order RFP12; family JAAYNR01; genus JAAYNR01. Next base: position 7,854 of record JAAYNR010000146.1, read on the forward strand.
GGTGCTACGTGCAAGGCAGGTTAATGGGAGCTGGGGTGAAGTGAACAGACAGCAGGCTATCAGCTCTTTTGCCTGGTTGGAGTCGATACCACAGGTAAAGGGAGGGTTGCCGCAATTGGGCAACACAGTAAGTGCGGTTTCGTCATTACGTGGGCTAGTGGCTCATAACAGCGTTAATTTTTTTCAGAACATGAAGCTGGTGCCTCTACCCTTTGAGAACGAGGTTTTCGCCAATATGGTTGAGGAGGCTGCCAAGCCGTTGGCACCGCTCAAAAACGAGGTGGTTCTCAGTCGTAATTGCAGTAGGTTGGAGACTTTGGCACTGCTGTTCAGCAGTGCACGGCTGAGTGGTGAGCGTACGGAAGGGGGGCTGACACCACAGTGGCGCAAGATCGCCGATGAGCTTTTACGCATCCAGAACCCCAAGACGAGTCTGTGGGGCTCACCCACTGTTCCGGTTACCTGTTTCAGCAGCGGTATTTGGGCTCGCAGGAGCGCATTGTCACCAATTCCGCCTGGCAAGATGTTTGATCACTATCCTCAAGCACATTTACGTGCTGTTTTAACTCACGCCCGGCCTAATTTTGCAGGCTATCAGGTGCCGGTATGGTCTATAAACACGGCGGCGGCACTGATGATTGTGGCTGGCGGTGTCAGCAAGGGGTGGGTCTTAGAAGAGACTGAAGGGGTAAAGTACGAGGTAATAGAGGAGGGGTAAAGAGATGACATTACAGGCAGGCACAGGTGTTGTAGATATTACACCGCTAAAACCGATGTTTCTGGTGGGGTATCCGCACGTGGATAGGATCTCGCAAGGGGCACATGATCCGCTTTACGCAACGGCGTTGTGTTTGAAGTCGGGTGGTACAAGTTTGATTCTGGTCTCGGTGGATATCCTGTTTATCGAGAAATCGACAGCAGCGCGGTGCCGAGCGGCGATCAGCGAAGCTACCGGTGTTCCGGTGGAGAATATTGTGATTACGGCGACACACACCCACTCAGGGCCGGTCACCTTTGAGTATCTGAGTATGTCGGCTGATCCGGTATTACCTAAGCCGGACCCTGAGTACATGACTCAATTTGAAGCGGGGATTACGGTAGCGGCTACGACTGCCTGGCGTGATACTAAAGCGGCACTACTGGCTACTACTACGGCATACGTAGAGGGGGTAGGCTGCAACCGGTTGAGTCCTGAAGCGGTACGCGACCCCGCTGCTGGGATACTTTATGTAGTTGATGCAGCAGAGCGCAAGCCGTTGGCGGTGTTAATGGCCTATGCGATGCACCCGACAGTACTGCATGAAGACTCACTGCTGGTCTCTTCAGACTTCCCCCACTTTACAAGAGCCGTTATTAAGAAAAACTTCCCCGGGGCGACAGTACTGTACCACACGGCACCGGGCGGCAATTTGAGTCCACGTTACCATGTAAAAGGGCAGACCTTTGCAGAGGCAGAGCGGTTAGGGGCGCGATTAGGCGAGATTGTTTGCGAGGCCCTGAGTAAATTAGAGGCCGCTGCCTTTGAGTCGGCTCCGGTACTGGGTGCTGCCAGTAAGCTGGTTGACCTGCCGGTGCGGAAATTCCCGGCGGTAGGGGAGTCAGAGCGGCTGTTGACGGCGGCGGTAGAGACCTTTGAACGGCTGAAGCGTGAAGGCGCGGCGCATGGTCCGGTGAGAACGGCCGAGTGCGTGGTCTTTGGTGCTGAAGAGCGGGTTGTGCTATCGCGGACACAAGATGAAGGGGGACTGGCTCCATGGCTGGCACGGGCACTACCGGCAGAGGTACAGGCTTTGCGGATTGGCGAGACAAACGTAGTGGCTTTACCGGGCGAGCTATTTGTAGAGTATGGTTTAGAGGTAAAGCGGCGGCTCTCAGGCCAGACGGTAGTCTTCTCCCTTGCCAATGGCGAACTGCAGGGTTACATAGTGACACCCGAGGCCGACGCCGCAGGTGGCTACGAAGCAGCCTGCAGCATGTTCACCGCTGAGGCGGGGCGAATACTGGTAGAAGCGGCAATAACTGCGGCTGAGAGTTTGCGTGAGTGACAGCGTGTGCTTTAGCTAGACATTTTCAGGTCATTTTTTATGATATTACTGACTTGACCTGCCAGAGAGTTTTAAGGCATAGTTTGCCGTCTTATGGAGGCGCAACAGCAGAGTTTGGTTGTCAGAGCTCCGGCCAAGATAAATCTCACTTTAGAGATTCTTGGACGTCGGGCTGACGGTTACCACGAGGTTCGCAGTATCTTAATGCCGATTGGGGTGTGTGATGAGATTACTTTGCAACCAGCGGTAGCGGGGAGGCTCGACTTAAAAGTCGAGCCGGTTAATGGTGTTTCGCTGGAGGCATTATGTCCCCCCGATAAAAATTTGGCTATCCGTGCTGCGCGCCTGCTACAGGAAGAGTGCGGAGTTGATTATGGGGCAACCATCACCGTACGCAAACAGATCCCCATTGGCGGAGGTTTGGGTGGAGGCAGCACCGATGCTGCAGCGGTGCTAGTGGGATTAAACCGGTTATGGCATCTGGGGCTGACCAAAGTGGAGTTAGCCGAACTTGGTGGGCATCTGGGCTGTGATATCCCGGGTCTGGCACATGGTGGGGCTGTTGTGGTAGGGGGGCGTGGAGAGCGTCTGGAGGCGATAAAACCGGCCAAAGTTGGGGCTGCGCGGCGGTTCTGGCTGGTAGTTGCCAACCCCGGTGTGACCTGTCATACAAAAGAAATTTACAATCGTCACAATGGGGGCTTGACTATTAGCCCGGTTTTTTACCATAATATGCTTCTTTCCATCGGGATGGGCGATGTTTTCGCTGCAGCCCGGTATTTATTTAACGGTTTGCAGCCCGTGGTGTTTGACAATTACCCGGAGACGCGTCGGCTGGCTGAGAGGCTGGAAGATGCCGGGGCATTGGGGGTGTTGCTCTCTGGTAGCGGCGCATCAGTTTTTGCGCTGGTACGGGATGAGCAGCATGCTGACAATGTAGTCAGACGTCTTGGAAGCGAATATTGGAGCGTGAAAACAACAACACTGCCCGATGGTGTAATGGTAGCACATGGGCCTTTGGAGCCTTGAGTTCTGGTTCGAACCCAGATCGGGCAACCAAGTACATGGAGCAAGAACCGTGACGAATGGATGTGATAATTTGAGCGCCTGGAAAAAAGAGCTGCGGGTATTTGCCGGCACTTCTAACATGGCATTAGCCGAGCGGATAGCTGTTTGTTTAAATACAGAGCTAGGCGCGCTCGATATACGACGTTTCCCTGACGGTGAGACGTTTGTAAAGATTCACGATAATATCCGTGGCAAGGATGTGTTTATTGTGCAGTCTACCTGTAAGCCACCCAACGAGATGTTGATGGAGCTGCTTATTATGGTTGATGCCATGCGGCGCGCCTCGGCCGAACGGATTACAGCGGTATTGCCATACTTCGGGTATGCCCGGCAAGACCGCAAAGACCAACCCCGTGTTCCCATCACGGCTAAATTAGTGGCCAACCTGCTGGTGGCCGCTGGGTGCAACCGCGTGCTTACTGTAGATCTGCACGCCCAGCAGATACAAGGATTTTTTGATATTCCGGTGGACCACCTGTACGCCGCGCCGGTAATGGTGAAATACCTGCGCGAGAAACGGCTGAATAAACCGCTTGTCGTGAGCCCCGATACCGGAGGGGTGAAAGCGGCTTATGCCTATTCGCAAATGCTGGGAACAGGCCTGGCAATTGTTGCGAAGCAGCGTCTGGGTCCAGCGGAGGTGGATGCCTTCAGTGTTGTCGGCAACGTTGAGGGGAGTGACGTAATCATGGTTGATGATTTGACCACGACTTGCGGCACGCTCTGTGCGGCGGCGCGGATACTGAAAGAGCATGGTGCAGCCACGATACGTGCTGCGGTGACACACGCCACGCTGACGGAGCAGGGGGTGTGTCGGCTTAAAGACTCGTGCATTGAGGAACTGGTGGTGACAGACACAGTACCGATGATCGGGAGCGACGGCTTTCCGATAACGGTGCTCTCTGTGGCCGAGCTCCTCGCCGAGGCTATTATGCGCATCCATAATGACCAGTCCGTCAGCACACTGTTCCGCCTTTAGGCGGGGAGTGTTAACTTAAACAGGACCAAGGAGTTCATTAAGGAACAGAGATGGCTAAGACAATTAAATTAAAGGCGGCACCACGGACAGGAAATGGGTCCGCAGCGGCGCGCCGGTTACGCCGTGATGGGGTTTTACCTGCGGTGGTCAAGCGGCTTTCGGGTACTTGTGAGGCGATATCAATCGACGCACACGAGTATGAGCTTGCCATGCGAGGCCAGGCCAGTAACCCTCTGGTGACACTTGACATTGACGGCACGGAGGTGTCGGCACTGTTGCGCGAAGTACAAAACAATGTAATCACCAGTGTGCCGATCCACGCCGATTTTGGCGAGGTTTCGCTCACCGAGAAGATCCGCACAGCGGTAGACATTACGCTGGTTGGCGAGCCTGTGGGTGTCACAGCCGGTGGTGGTATTATGGATCAGGTGTTGCGCCACATTGAGGTTGAATGCCTGCCTACCGATATTATCGCTTCGCTCGATGTTGATGTATCGTCATTGCATTTGGGTGAGTTGCTCACTGTGGGCGATTTGAAACTTGGTAGCGCTTATACAGTCCTGACGGATAAGAGTGCTCCAGTTGTTACCATCGTTGCACCGGCCGCTGAAGATGAAAAAGAGACGGATGAAGAGGGTGCAGAAGATGGCGAACCTGAGGTAATTGCCAAGGGTAAGGACGAAGCCACCGCTTAGTAACAGGGTGGCTAAACAATGGGCCGGTAAACCTGGCTGTCATTGAGGGGAGATGTGAAGGTAATCGCAGGTTTGGGTAACCCCGGGCGTGAATATGAGCGGACACCACACAATATCGGTTTTGATGTTGTTGAGGAGTTGCGCTTGCAGCACGCTGCCGAGTGGAGCACCAGTCGGCGGTTTAAAGCACGAGTTGCCAAGACAACACTTGCTGGAGAGCAGGTGTTGCTGGTTCAGCCGCTCACTTTTATGAATCTGAGTGGGGCCAGTGTGGCATCATTATTGCGCTATCATGGCGGAACTCTCAATGACTTGGTGGTTGTGCTTGACGATGCCGACCTCCCTTTGGGCAGGATACGGGTTAAACCCGATGGCGGCAGCGGCGGGCACCGTGGGTTGGCCTCAATTATTGAGGCGGCAGGTGACGGGGCTTTTGCCCGGGTTCGTCTGGGCGTAGGGCGCAATGCCAATCACGACCTGGTGGGACACGTGCTACGAGCGTTTGACACTGAAAGCTGGAAACAGGCGCGTGTCATGACTCTCAGTGCCGCAGAAGCAATTGAGTGTCTGCTGGCCCATGGGGTGGCAGAGGCGATGAACCGGTTTAATGGTCGGGAGTTGGCAGAAACAACCCTGACAGGCAGTGAGCAAAAAGGATTGTAAAATGAGAAAGTATGATGGAACTTATATCTTCGTCGGGCTGGCGAAAGATGATAATGTTGACGCATTGCTGGATAAAGCGCAAAGTGAAATTACCCGCCTGAATGGTGTGGTGGTAAATACAGAAGTTCTTGGTAAACGGACTTTTGCCAGGCCGATGAACAAAAAAGAGAGCGGTGTCTACGCACGCATCCGTTTTGAGATGGATCCGGCCAAGGTTAACGCCTTGCGTGATCGTTACCTCATTATGGAGGATATGTTCCGTGTGCAGTTGCAGGTGGTTGATGAGCGGCGCGAGGCAACCCTTGCTGAACAGGCTGTAAAGTTCAAGGCACGTGAAGAGGCGCGTCAGGCTGCAGCTGAAGCAGCAGCAGAGGCCGCAGAGGAAAATGATTATGATGATGCAGTAGAGTCGGACTCAGATGACTATGCTGCTGATGAAGTTTAACCATGCAGTCCCCGCAAGGGGAGATGGGAGGTATCTGAGATGGCATGTTACAACCGAGTGATCTTGATGGGCAATTTAACCCGTGATCCTGAATTAAAGCAGGCTCCGTCGGGGACCCCGGTTGTCGATTTGCGGTTGGCTGTTTCCGAGCAGTACCGCGACAAGCAGACAGGTGAGACCAAAGAGGTCACCTGTTTTGTCGATGTAACCGCCTGGAGCCGGCTGGCTGAGCTATGCTCACAGTACCTCTCAAAAGGGCGTCCTATCCTGGTGGAGGGGCGACTGCAGTATGATGAGTGGAAAAATAAAGAGGGGGAGACACGTAGCAAGTTGCGTGTCCGGGCCGATATCATCCGCTTCCTGGGGTCAGCTCAGGGTGCACGGGAGGGGACTCCTTCCGAAGTGGAGAGCAGGCCGTCTGCCGGGGTAGCTATCAGTGGTACAACAGGCGCTGCAATATCAGCACCTATCGCACCGCCCGTAGCAGGATTCAACGATGAATCTGATGACAGCACCGACGATGAGGACCTCCCCTTTTAATCAGAACAACCGCAAAATTGGAGACTAAGGAGTCAAGTTATGGCTTTCAAGAAAAACAGTGGCAAAAGAGAGCGCAGAGAGCGCAGTGACCGCGGCATGGATCAGACTATCCGGAAACGTACCCGTTATCTCGATCCCACAACTGTGGTAGACAGTAATGATATTGAACTGTTGCGCCGTTTTGTTACCGAGTATGGCAAGATCATTCCTGCCAGAATTACCGGCGTAACGATGATGCAGCAGCGTGAAATCAAGCGCGGCGTGCGCCGTGCCCGCAATATGGGCTTGTTGGCGTAAGCCGGGAAGGATGGTTTAAAATGGCTATTGAAGTGTTGTTGATGTCGGATGTCGACAATCTGGGTAAGGCTGGCGATGTGGTTAAGGTAGCACCGGGTTATGCCCGCAACTATCTGCTCCCCAAAGAGCTGGCGGCACCTGTTACTACCGCTTCGTTGCGGCGTCTTGACAAACTGCGTAAAGAGCGCGAAGAGCTGGCACGGATTCAGAAGGCTGAAGCCAACGCTAAAGCTGCCAAGCTTAAGGGTGTCACTATTACTATCGCCGCCCGCACGACTGATGGGCATAAGCTCTACGGCTCTGTTACAGCAGCCGATGTCCTCGCTAAAATCGGGGAGCTGGGTATTGAACTTGACTTGTCGCAGGTGGTGCTGGCCGAGCCGTTTAAAGAGGTTGGCAGTGCGAAAGTTGCGATTAAACTTCATGCCGAAGTCAGCGTCGACATCTCTGTTGATGTTGTTGAGGGCTGATGATGGCAAAGGCTATCAGTACAACTGCGGCGGCACCTCTTCTACGGGTGCCGCCGCATAATGCTGAGGCAGAGCGGGGAGTATTGGGCTCGATTCTACTCGATGCCTCCCGCGTGATGGATTTGTGTCTGGCACAAGGGCTCACAACAGAAGCTTTTTATGTGCCGCAGAATCGTGCTCTGTTTAATATACTCAAGTTGATGCATCAGGATAACATCGCCATCGACATGATTACGGTGAGTGAGCGCCTGCGAACCTCGGGGCTGTTGGAGAATGTTGGCGGTGCGGCTTTTATTGAGCAGTTGATCGATCAAACCCCAACATCCGCTCATGCGGAGTATTATATTGAGCTTGTTTCGCAAAAGCATCTGTTGCGCTGTATCATAGATTGTTCTCGTGAGACAGAAACCTCCTGTTATGACAGCGGACAGAGTGCCGACCTGGTGCTCAGTACGGCAGAGCAGGCGTTCCTGAATATCGCAGAACGGCAGCGTGGTTTTATAGGGACATGGTCAGAGGCGGTTAATGATACGGTCAGCCATGTTTTCCGTCTGCTCGATCTGGGGCCGGGTGGGATATCGGGGCTCCCGACAGGATTAAAGAATTTAGACAATATCACACGTGGTTTGCGTTCCGGTGAGATGATTGTGCTGGCGGCGCGCCCCTCAATGGGCAAGACTTCACTGGCGATGAACATCGCGGAGTGTCTGGCTTTGGGGCAGCAGATGAACGGTCAGCCCATGGAGGGTGGTCATAACCGACCCCATGCGGTAGCAGTATTCAGTCTGGAGATGTCGCAGGAGGCACTGGCATTGCGGATGTTGTGTGGTCTGGCAGAGGTGTCGGCGTTTCGGATTGAGCGTGGTCTGGTGGGGACAAAAACTGTGGGCGACCTGATTACCCGTGCCGCCTCCAAGCTGCACAAGGCTCCGCTTTATGTTGACGATACCGGTGGCATTGATGTGATGGAGATGCGTGCCCGCGCCCGACGCATGAAGAAAAAGTACAACATTGAGCTGATTGTAATTGACTATCTACAAATCGTTAATTGCCGCGAAGCGGCCAGGCAGGGGAGACAGCAGGAGACGTCGGCGATCTCCTCAAACATTAAGGCGATGGCCAAAGAGCTCAAAGTGCCAGTGTTGGTGTTGTCGCAGCTTAGCCGTAACCCTGAGCAGCGCGGTGATAAGAGTGCCAAACCTAAACTCTCTGATCTGCGCGACTCCGGCGCGATTGAACAGGATGCCGACGTAGTGTTGTTGCTGCGGCGCCCTTGTAAATACCCTGGCTCTGATGGGGCAGACGATAAACGACTGGCAATTGTTGACATCGCAAAACATCGTAATGGCCCTACTGGGGAAGTAAACCTTAATTTTGAAGATTCACTGACCAGATTTTACGACCGTGCTTTTGACCAGCCGCGTTCCGATGATGGCGTAGAGCCTGACCCGGCAGATGTTGGCCCAATGTGATTTTCTCATGACTATACTTGATCAGATCGTGGCTGAAAAACGGCGTGAGGTTGAGGCAGCCAAGGCGGAGGTGAGTCTGACTGAAATAAGTTGTGCGACCAAGGCTTGTATGTGGATTAAGCGCCCCTTTACTGCTTCAGTGTGTAAACCAGGCATTCGTATTATAGCCGAGATCAAGCGAGCCTCCCCTTCAAAAGGCGATATTGATACCACGCTGGATGCTGCGGCCACGGCACGTGCTTATGCGGCAGGTGGTGCGGCGGCATTATCGGTTTTGACAGAGAGCAAATATTTTAAGGGTACGGCGGATGATTTATGCCGAGCTCGCGCTGCTACTACATTGCCGGTGTTGCGTAAAGATTTTATCATTGACCCTTGGCAACTCTATGAGAGTAAGCTCATGGGTGCTGATGCCGTGTTATTGATTGTACGCATCTTGCCTGATCCGCTGTTAGCGGAGTTGTACAATCTGGCCTGTGAGATCGATCTCGATATTCTGACTGAAGTTTATGATGCAGATGATGTCGTACGGGCAAATGGTGTTGGGGCGGAGTTGGTTGGGGTAAATAATCGTGATTTGGCCTCTTTTGCTACCAATACAGCCCACACCCGTAATCTGGCTGCCACAATCAGACCCGATGCTACGGTGGTGGCACTAAGCGGCATTGCCAGTGATGTCGATGTTACAGAGACACTGGCCGCTGGAGTCAGCCGTTTTCTGGTAGGTGAGAGTCTGGTGCGTGCAGCCGACCCAGCGGCACTGCTGCAGCACTGGAGTGGGCTCGATGGCAGTAGAGATTAAAATATGTGGTTTAACAGACCTCGACGAGGCCGTAGCCTGCGTAAGTGCCGGGGCTACAGCTATTGGCTTGGTCTTCCATCCGCCCAGTCCGCGCCACCTCACCATTGCTGAAGCACGTGACATTGTTGCGGTGTTACCACCACATGTGGCACGTGTCGGGGTTTTTGCTGAAAGCGATGCCGCAACTATACTGCATATTGCCACAGAGGTCGGTCTCACCACTCTGCAACTCCATGGTCATGCTGCCATGGCGGCGTTGAGCGATTTAAGGGCGCGACCATTCCACCTGGTTGCGGTGTTGAGAAACATGGCTACCCTGCTTAGTGATGCTGCAAGGTTGCCCACTGACGTTGGTTTGCTGATTGAGTGTGGGGAGGGCCCTTTACC
>JAAYNR010000120.1 GCA_012520735.1 Lentisphaerota bacterium
GGCGGACGGAGCGGGCGTTAGGGCCCTGGTCGATCATAATATCGATAACAAAATCTTCCATAGCCGAGTAGAGGTACTCCTCCACGGTACGTTGCATGCGGTGGATTTCGTCGATAAAAAGGATATCGCCGTGTTCGAGCGAGGTGAGCAGACCGGCGAGGTCGCCTGGTTTATCGATAACTGGGCCGGAGGTAGCTTTTACATTAACCCCCATGGCTTCACCCAGAATATAGGCGAGAGTGGTTTTGCCGAGCCCCGGGGGACCGGAGAGGATAACGTGATCGAGGGCTTCGCCGCGTCCGCGGGCGGCCTCGACAGCGAGGAGGAGCCGCTCACGAACCCTACCCTGGCCGACAAAATCGTCGAAATGGGTCGGTCGCAGGCGGTTATCAAAAGAGACATTACGCTGATTAAGGACTTCTGCTTGTCGTTGCTGCTGCATGGGTTAATTTATGCCATAAACGTCACTGCTTGGCAAGCTGACATTGTTTAAAAATCGAGAAAAATTTGGGGTTGGACACCAACTTGTATAAAATACTATACTTTGTTGATTCAGTTTGGTTACGGTTTTTTTGAGTCGTGATGATGGAGATCATCACTGCTGGCGAGAGTACATGTTAATGTAGAGCTATGCGTTGGGTAATATACAATTTGTTGTTTGCTATAGTGTATGTGGCGATGGTGCCGCATTTCTGGTTGCGTATGCGCAAACGGGGTGGCTACCGGGCACGGTTTAATGATCGGTTCGGGCGTTATGGCAAGGTGGTAGAGACGGCTCTGGCAGGAGAGTCTGGTGCGCCGCGCCCCACATGGATACATGCGGTGAGTGTGGGCGAGGTTTATGTGGCGGGTCAATTTATGCGTGCTTTGCGACAGCAACAGCCGGGGATACGGTTTGTTTTGAGTACCACCAGCTCCACCGGTTGGCGAGAAGCGGAGAAACAGCTAGGGGAGGGCGACACATTAATTTACAATCCGTTAGACTTTCCCTGGTGTGTAAGGCGTGCTTTGGCGGCGATACGTCCACAGCGGCTGATTCTGGCGGAGTCGGAGATCTGGCCCAACCTGCTACGAGCCTGTGCGCGGCGTGACATCCCGGTATATTTGGTAAATGCGCGGGTTTCAGATCGTTCGGCACCGGGGTACCGCAAATTGCGGCTTTGGTTTGGTCCGGTACTGCGGGGGATGCGGTTGATTCTGGCGCAATCAGAGTTGGATCGCGAACGGTTGCTGGCTGCCGGAGCTGACGGGGAGCGGGTGGTTGTGGTAGGGAGTGCCAAATTTGATGTAGCACAGCGCGATGAACAACGCGAGGCAGAGATGGGTGAAGTTCTGACGAGTTCCGGGGTCAGCGGCGATGATACGCTGATTCTGGGAGGGTCGACCTGGCCGGGTGAGGAGTTGTTCCTGCTGGAGACTTTCAAGCGGTTGCGTCAGGGTCGTGACAACTTACGGCTGGCACTGGCACCGCGACATTTTGAGCGGGCGGCCGAGGTGGCAGAGGTGATAAGTGCGGCGGGGTTCAGGTGCATCAGGCGCAGCATGCTTGGGGCGGGGGAGGGCAGTGCGAGCGACCTGAGTCGGTGCGTGGGGAGAGGTGACGAGGTGCTTTTGATTGACACTACCGGTGAATTGGTGGGATATTACGGGCGTGCCGATATAGTATTTGTAGGCAAAAGCCTATATGCGCACGGCGGCCAGAATATGGTTGAGCCGTGTTTGCATGGTGCGGCTGTTGTGGTAGGGCCACACACCGAGAACTTCCGTCCGGCCATGGCTGATCTATTGGCGGCGGGTGGGATTATTCAGGTGGATGATCCTGAGGCGTTGGCCGGTGAACTGATGCGGCTGGTAGATGATCCGGCGGCACGGAGAGAACTGGGGCAACGCGGTATGGCTCTGGTTAAAGAGAGGCGTGGTGTGGTGTTACGCAGTGCGGCGATGATTTTGAGTGATCAAGCGAGTAGAGTGAGTAGCGATTTATAAGAGGGGTATTTAATGGAGTTAGCAGTTTTAATCCAGAGATTTATTATTCCCGGCAGGCTGGTGACGATCAACCCTACCGGTAACGGTAATGTTAACGATACCTATCTGGCGATCTTCCGGACTACATTTGAGGAACACCAGATAATTCTGCAGCGGATCAGCAAGGTTTTCCCCGATCCCAAAGGGATTATGAACAACCTACATGTACTGACAGGCCATGCGCATCCCAAGCTGGAGGCCTGGGCTGAGACGGCAGACCGTGTATGGCAGATGCCCAATCTGGTTCATACTCACGATGGGCTAGACTTCTTTGTTGACGAAATGGGCTACTACTGGCGTGCACTCACCAAGATATCGTCGGCAACGGCATTTGAGGCGACCCAGGGGCCGGAACATGCGGCGGAGTGCGGGGCGGCACTGGGTCATTTTCAATGGTTGGTATCGGATCTCGACCCCAAGGCTTTAATCGATCCTTTGCCCGGGTTCCACGTGACACCACAATATCTGGATCTTTACGACAAAACATTGGGATCTCCACAGGCCGGGGAGCGGCTCACGGCTTCGACTGAGGCGCGGCGAATGGCAAAATTTATTGAAGAGCGGCGGGAGCTGGCTATGATACTGCAAGATGCGCTGAGCCGGCGCGAGATGTCGTTGCGGGTAATGCATGGTGACCCCAAAGTGAGCAACATAATGATTGACGATTTCACCGGTAAAGGGACAGCTATGATTGATCTCGACACCGTGAGTCCGGGTCTGGTACATTATGACTTTGGTGATGCTGTACGTTCGATCTGCAATCCTGCCGGCGAAGAGGAGCTTAACCTGCGCAAAGTGGTGCTTGATCCCGATCTTTTCGCCTCATTTTGCAGAGGGTATCTGAAAGAGGCACGTGAGTTTTTGACAGATGCTGACAGAGAGTATCTGTACGACTCAGTACGGCTGATAACGTTTGAGTTAGGGTTACGTTTTTTCCAGGACTACCTGGCGGGGAGTGTTTATTTTAAAACACGCTACCCGGAGCAGAACCTTAACAGAGCCCGTGTGCAATTCAGACTTTGTGAGTCGATTGAATCGCGCGAGCGGGCGATGCGCGAGACGCTGGATCGTCTTGCCTGAGACCTTTATAGTTTGCCTATAAAATGGATGGAGGCACCATGAAATACGCGAGAAAAAAAGTATCGAGTAGGGGGGTGGTAGCGGCAATTATTGCTTTGATGCTCCTTATCGGTGGTGGTATTTGGATTTATAATGAACAGGAGAGTGCCGTTAAGGCGACTGCCGTTGAGAAGCTGAGTATGATAGGACAGCTAAAAGCGGCTGAGATAACCAAATGGCGTCTGAATATACTGGCTGATGCTGCGGTTTATGCCGACTCTGCTTCACTGCGGGCCAATGCCGAGAGATATTTAAGTAACCCCACACCCGAAAATGCGGCACCATTACTGAAGCGGTTTCAATGTTTCAGAGAGAACAATGGGTATTATGATGTGCTGTTGATAGACTCAAATGGTGTAAACCGGTTGAGTCTGTCGGGGAAGCTTTGGGATCGTGAAGGGTACAGCGAAGTTTTGGAAGAGGCTTTTGAAATTAGGCGGCCGTTAATGACCGAACTGCACAAAGACAAGCCGGATGGTTTTGCCTATCTGAGTGTGGTGTCGCCTTTTACAACTAAAAACGGTGGAGACTGGGAGCAGGCTGGTGCGCTGGTGCTGATTGACAACGCCGATAATTTTCTTTTTCCACAGTTAAGAGTCTGGCCGGCACCCACAGCAACTGCCGAGACTATCCTGATGCGCCGTGAAGGTGACACTGCGCTATATATAAGTCCTTTGAGGTACCGTAAAAAGGCCGAACTGAATCTGTTTGTGTCTTTGGCCAGCACCAACACACCGGGGGTGCAAGCGATATTGGGGGGGAATGGGGTGGTAGAGGGGGTTGACTATCGTGGTGAACAGGTACAGGCCTATGTGCAACCTATTGACCAGAGCGACTGGTATATGGTGGCCAAACAGGACTCGCACGAAATATTTGCCGAATGGCAGCAGCGGAGCCGTCTGATTATGATATTGTGGGCATCTTTAGCGGTATGTGTGATAACGGTGGGTGCGGCAGTTAGGTACAGCAGTCAGAAACGGCATTTCCGTGACCTTTACGAGACAGAGACAGCTTTGCGTATGAGTGCTGAGCGGAGTGATGTGACGCTGCGGGCTATCGGTGATGGTGTGATTGTGACTGATGCCGACGGGCGGATTGAGATGGTTAATGCCTCGGCGGTCTCCATGACCGGTTGGACAGAAGCCGAAGCTTTAGGGCGAATGTTAGATGAGGTTTTCAATGTAGTGGATGAGAAGACCCGTGATCCTCTGCCAAGCCCGATAGAGCGAGTATTACAGCGTGGTAAGACGATAACCTTTGGGGCATACTCAATGCTGCTCTCCAAGTTGGGACAGGAGATACCGGTTTCAGACTCAGCGGCACCGGTACGCGACAATGAAGGGCATATTATCGGCATAGTGCTGGTGTTTCGTGATTTAACCCTGGAACGCAACTACTCCACTTTGTTTCAGCGGATGCTAAACGGGTTTTCGGTGCATGAGGTGATTTACAATAATGATGGCCATGCGGTTGATTTCAGATTTCTCGATGTAAACCCTGCTTTTGAGATGATGACCGGGCTGGCGCGCTATCAGGTGGTTGGTAAAACGATTCTGGAGGTATTGCCCGAAACCGATCTGGTTTGGATTGAGAAGTTGTGCAGTGTGGTTGAGAGTGGCGAGAGTATCAAGCTTGATGATTATGCGCACCATTTCGACAAAAACTTTGAGATCAGCGCCTTCCGTACCGGGCCGCAACAGTTTGCCGCAGTTTATCTGGATGTAACTGAACAGCGGCGTGCTGAGGTAGCGCGTGAAGAGATGTGGGAGCAGTTATTACAGGCGCAGAAAGTGGAGTCGGTGGGGCGCCTGGCTGGTGGTGTGGCGCACGACTTTAACAATATGTTGGGTGTTATAATGGGTAATGCCGAATTGGCACTGGAGATGTTGGCAGCCGATGCTCCTGTGCGTGCTGAGCTGCATGAGATTATGAAGGCGGGGCAACGTGCCGCTGATGTTACCAGACAACTGCTGGCCTTTGCACGCAAGCAGGTTATCTCGCCCAAAGTATTGAACCCCAATGAGACGATTGAGGGGATGTTAAAGATGTTGCGCAGTTTGTTGGGAGAGAATGTAGAGATTGAGTGGTTGCCGGCCAAATCACTGCCTACTATTAAAATTGATCCGGCACAACTGAGTCAGATTCTGGCTAATCTGTGTTTGAACTCACGGGACGCGATTAAGGATGTCGGTAAAATTACAATTGAGTCGTCGGTGGCAGATGTTGATGCCGATTACTGTACGCTCCACGCCGATTGTGAACCGGGGCAATATGTGCTGATCTCTGTAAGCGACAACGGCAGCGGTATGTCGCCGGAGGTGTTGTCGCACTTGTTTGAGCCATTTTTCACCACTAAAGAGACGGGAGTGGGGACAGGTCTGGGGCTCTCAACAGTCCACGGTATAATTAAGCAGAACAACGGTTTTATCTCAGTTTACAGTGAAGAGAATCACGGTACGACCATTAAGGTTTACCTGCCGGCGACAATCGGTGAAAAAGAGCAGGCCAATGGCCAGCGCAAAACTCTAATCCCGCGGGGACGTGGCGAAACGATACTGGTGGTAGAAGACGATCCGGCAATTCTGTCTCTGGCTGCCCTGATGTTGGAGTCGATCAACTACGTAGTTCTCACGGCACAGTCACCGGAGCTGGCACTGCGGATAGTAGAGTCACATGGTGGTATGATCAGTCTGGTATTGACCGATGTAATTATGCCGTCGATGAATGGCCGTGAGATGTTAAGCCAGCTTGAAGAGTTGAGACCGGGGATAAAAGGGCTCTTTATGTCGGGCTACACGGCCAATATGATAGAGCAGCACGGTGTATTAGAGTCGGGGGTAGCGTTCATTCACAAACCTTTCAGTAAATATGATCTGGCGGTACAAGTGCGCGATGTATTGGCGGGCTAAGGAAATTTGGTTAGTTGACGTACTGGTTATATTAGTAGCTAACCCGTTAGCTACTGTCAAAAAAAACAAGAAGTTCAAGCAGCTATCTTCATAAGTTGTTGCGCTGAAGCAGCTAAGGCAGCATTGAGAGTCATCGTCAACTCTCTACCTTTCAAAACCTGTTTTCCAAACGCGCAGCGTTTTTATTCAAAC
>JAAYNR010000087.1 GCA_012520735.1 Lentisphaerota bacterium
GACAGAGAAGCAATATCCCCCTTTTAACCACTCCTTTGCGTCCACTCCGTGGTCGCAAAAACCACAGCCCCCGCCACCAGCCCACTCCACTACTTCTCTACCGCCACCCCCGCCCTGGAAGGGCTTGAAATCCGGTAAATCCGATATTTTGGCGGCTCCCCGCCATCTTACGGCAGATTAAAAAGGCCAAGCTCCCTGCCCTGAAAGGGCTAAACATACCAGCTCAGGGCAACGCCCTCATCGTTGTACACATCTTTCTTAATTTGCTGTCACAAATAAGGCATGTCCGCCCCTCCTCCACTGCCCTGAAAGGGCTATACATACCAGCCCGGGGCAACGCCCCGGGAATACTTACATAATAAATTTAGCCCTGTAAGGGCGTGACATAACCCTGTTTCCAACACGCAGAAAACCATTCTCCAGCCCCGACAAAGCTCACGACAAAGCTCACGACAAAGTTTTCTAACCACAAAACCACTAAGGCATTCCCCCCATTAAGGCATTTCTTTCACCCTTCCACCTTCACTCTTCATCTTCCGTATATTCCGTGGTTAATCCCCCTCCTCATACTCTCCCTCTTTGCTCCTCTTTGGGTTTTTTGAGGTTAAATCACCTATCACCTATTACTTCTTACATAAAGGTGATCTTGCTCCGCCTCTACCACAAACTCTGCACTCTCTCTCTCAGCACGCGCCAACAACATTTGCAACGACTCCCTCCCCTTTAACAGGCTGTCGCTCCCAAATAAGTTGTTTAAATGTCCTGCCGAGGTTATCTCCATCTGTGGAGTCTGCTCTCGTATGGCTTGAAACAGACTCACCCCAGCGGCAAAACCGTTAAAAGCCTCACGGTCTGTCACATGTAGCTGCACACCCCGACACAACTGACCCATGTGTTTGTCGAATGTAGGTGTGAAGCAGCAGGGACGAAAATGTACCCCCGCTAACCCCTGACTATTCATTGTTGTTGCCAAATGCTCGTGTTCTATAAATGGTGCACCAATCAATTCATAAGGACGTGTCGTGCCGCGTCCCTCCGAGATGTTGGTCGCCTCGAAAAGACATGTTCCGTTGTAGACCAATGCCGTAGTCAACGAAGGCATGTTAGGCGAGGGATTGATCCATGATGTCTCATCTCCAAGAGGTTGTCGCTGCCAGCCACTGCACTGCACCACTGTTAAGTCGCAATTGTGTGCTTCTATGCGGTTTATCCGTTGCGCCATCTCGCCCACTGTCAGCGGATGACGCACCGACAACCCGTAATTACCCACAAACGAGTGGAATTCAGGGCGAATTAACACCCCCTCAGCCTTCAACCCGCCAAGCGGGTTGGGTCTGTCCAAAACCACAAAGGGTATGCCCGCCGCTGCACAGTCGGCCAGTGCCAAACCCATGGTGTAGATGTAGGTGTAGTAACGCGAACCAATATCCTGAATGTCAAAAACTACCACCTCTACCTGATCGAGCCACTCTCTCTGCAAACGCCGGGTAGCACCGTAAAGACTATACTCCGGTACTCCGTAAGCGCAACTCACATTGTCGCCCACAGCAACACCAGCCTGTGCATCACCACGTACACCATGCTCTGGGCCAAAAAGTGCCGCTAACTTGTAGTTTGATGCCAAAACCTCAACAGTTGGCGTGAAATCAGCCGTTACAGCCGAAGGGTTCGTGATCAAACCCACACGGCGTCCCAGTAATACCGCATCATTACCATCTAAACAGTCTACCCCGCAACGGTATGAAACGCCCGCTCCCACTATCACGCTCCAACTGAAAATGAAAAACGGGCACTGCTTTACCGCTAGTGCCCGCTCAATTCTCTACTATTTTAGTTACCCTGAATGTAACCGATCGTCAGCAATGCATAAGCAGTAACCAACGCCGGGTCTGCTTCCCAGAAAGCGTTGTCGCTGTTAGCCCATGAGCCATCACCCTTTTGCTCTTTAAGCAGCTTCACCAGTAATTCGGTTTTCCAGGCAATAGGTTCACCCTTTTCACGCTCAATAGTATCGCCACCAGCCGCCAGGGCGAGCGATTTAGCCATAATCGTATAGTAATAGAAGAGCCCCTTTGACCCCATACCGGGGTTTTCATTAACCGACCAATGACGTGCCGCCCAAGCCACTGCCGAACGCACCCGTGGGTCGTCACGCCCAACCTGTGCATAAATCATCGCCTCTAGGCCTGCATAGGTCATACTGCCAAAGCTGCGCAGAGCCACCGGATTTACCGACCCTTCTGAAGCCCCACTCCTGCTTCCTCCCGCTTCATAACCAAAGCCACCAAAGTTGGCACTGTCTTCTTCATCACGATTCTGTAATTTTTCAACAAATGCCAGCGCTGCTTTCCAGTCAACATCAGCCTTTTTCTCACCCGCCGGGCGCAAATCCTCAAGGTCTTGTGTCAAGCGCATCGCCGTTAAGGCCCAGCCGGTATTACTGAGGTCTGCCCGATCACGTGCCATGGGAGATGTTGCATTGATCCCCTCATAACCGTAGCCGCCGGCACCACCTGAATCGCCCTCAAGCTGGCTACCCGCTACAAAAGTACGTGCTTTTAGAATCATTGGCGTATAAGCCTGCTTTTTATAAGCGTGCAGTGCCGTCATACAGATCGCCGTATTGTACGTTGACAACCCGCCCGACCCTCTTACCGCTGTTGCCGGCTTGTAGATGCCACCATCTTCCTGCGCAAAACCGGCAATAAAGTCGGCTGCTTTCTGACACTCCGCCGCCATATCCTCACGATTATTACTGACCAGTGCCCACAGCCCAAGTGCCGTTAATCCCGGATAGTTGGGGTTCGACCATGAACCATTCTCCAACTGATGTCTCTTTAACCAGGCCACACCTTTATCAACCGCCTCTTTTACTGCCGCATCGTCAGGCCTGACTAATACCGCAACCGGCGCAACTGCCTCCTCTACCACAGGCTGAGCCTCTCCCGCAACTGCAACTGTAGCAGCCTTCGCTTCAGACTCTACCGCAACTGCATCTGCCCCATAGCTGACCATTGCAACAGCCACAATTGAAACACTGCATAACATAAATTTACTTCTCATGACTCTACCTCCTTAATTAATAATCTACACTCATATATATTAAACGTATGTGAAGCTCAACCGGTTCATCTCTTTACCAATATTAATCCATATTAGAGAGCCCATGTGTCGATATTCCACCTAGTGTCCCTACGTCGACATCAGGGTTTTTTGTCCCTCCCCATGAAGGACTCACATAATTGCCACCGCTGTCTAACGCCTCACGAGTAACTTGAGGTGGCTCATACCCCCCAGCTACACGCAGCGTTGTCACTTTCTTATTGTCACTCATTCGAACTCCCTTATCTGATTAAAATTATAGTCCCTTGCGCTACCGGCATTGCTGCCATAAGTGCCGGATCACCAACAAGGCTCACGCTTAGGAGTCGCTCTGCCGGTATGGTATCGGCGGTGGCTTGGGTCGCCTGCAGCATGGCTTCTCCTAAACGCGTTCCATCTTGACATAATGCGGCGTAAAACTCAACTGCTAATTCTTCACCCTCCCGCCCTAAAATGTTGCCGGTGGAACCAATGCCGGCAGCAAAGCCGGTACCGGCGGCAAAGAGACCATAGGGCATGAAAGTGGCCGTGGCTGTTAATCCCTGCCAGCGGTTGGCGCGACAAGCCGGTATTATGGCAATCATCGGGTCTTGCCAGTTGGCCGCGCTTATATGGGCGTTGGAGAGGAAGCGCGGCCGGGTGTCACCCAGATTTTGCTCGTTGGTATGACCGAAGAAGTGGAAGATGCTGGCACCGCTACGTAACATCGGCAACACGTCGTTATTGCGAACCTTCTCCCCACCACTGCTGTTGCCCAGGTCAAACCGTTTGTAGCTCCGGCCGGCACGACGCAAAGGTTGCTCGATGCGTCCGGCGCTGCGACCGAAGCGGTAGAATCTTTCGTCACTGTTGTCCCAGTCGGCCACCACTGCCAGCGGTTTACGCCAGCGCCGTCCGGTTTCATAAGCGATTGTTTTATTCACCACCACTGCCGCCGCCGCCGGATTGGCCGCCGGTATACGCCCTACCGCCACTTCCGGTTTGCCGTCGTTGTCAATATCGCCCAATGCCGCATCGAGTGGCACCACCATGCCGTTGCCCTCAAGGAAACTTTGCCCCACCACCAGTGTCGGCATCAGCCAGGCACTGTAGTCGCCGACTGTCAAGCGCTCATGCTTGAAGTCAAAGGCTGCGCTCCCTACCAGTAGCAAATATTTCAAACCGCTCGGTTGGAGGGCCGCTGCCAGTGAACGGATCGCCAGCGGATCGACCAACCCATGGCTGTAAGTGTTGTAAACCTCTTCTACGTCAATCACAGTCGCACGCATGCCATGGCTGTTGCGGTAGGCAGCTAGAGGTGCTAACGCCTCTCTGAAGCCGCCATACCACGCCACTGGCGGAATCAGGGTGATATGTTGTAGCGAAGCCGCAGCAGTCTCAAGCCACAAAGGCTTGCCGGCACCGCGCACTGCCGGCAATAACAGACCATCCCAACTGTCAACAATCTGGAAAGTCCGACCGCTGTCGCTGTTGGCAAAGCGTATTAATGTGGTGTCGCTGCCAACACTGCGCCCCAATTCAGCTCCAGTCACCACTAATGGTGCCTGCGGTGCTGTTACATCCAGAACAAAGGGTTTGTCGCTCGCTACCCCGCTCACCTCAATTAGATCGCCGTCACCGCCGTTACACCGCAGCGAGCCATTATCGAGCCGATATTCACGCTGGTAATTAAAACTGATAGCCACGCAGATAAAGCGGGTGTCGTCATCGCTCACACCGGCTGTCCGAGCGGCCGCATTGCGCAGTTTCAGCACCGCCAGGCCGTTATTTAATAACGCCGAGTCAAAGGGGAAGGTCGCCTCGTGGTATTGCTCACCCAGCCATGAGGTCTCGCCCAGAAGCTCTCCACCTAACGAGATCTCAACATTGTGTGCTGCGTTGTCACGTTTTTCACGGTACGAAAGTAACCGCACCGTAACACTGCCGCTCCACGCGCCTGCCGCGCAAGATGGCAAATTAAAGCTATGGCTGACACTAGCCCCCGATAATATCACGCCGCTGAAGGCTACAAACGGGGCATTGGTCAAAGTACCGTATGTCACGCGCGCCAGGTAATCACTCCCTTGGAAAGTGACGCTGTCGGCAAAGCTGGTATTGGCAACACCCTCTTCCGGTGGCGGCAATTCAATGCTACCCATTGCCAGGCCCTCGCCAAACTCTACCCAGTATACGTTCTCCGGTGCATATTGCGTGGTAGCCGCCGCACCGTAAAATACCATGGCATCGCCGTCGGCCAACCATGCCACCGGAACCCCCTGACAGCTCAACGCTACCCTGTAATTACCGATAGCTGCAACCACTTGTGACTCACTCCAACCTGCCGCTGCCGCCAACTCACTGGCCGTAACACGGTAGAGACCGGGATAACGCAGGCTCAGGCGCACACGCTCCGCCGCTCCCGCTCCCTGCCAGATGCCAATTCTGGGGCCGTTTCCAATCCACGTTTGTGGCAGTGTCGCTGAGGCTGCGGCCATTGCCATCGGCGCAGCCATCTTTACGGCGGCGCGGGCAGTTACTCCACCACTGGCAGAGAGTGCGCCGGAATCGTTCTGACCGCTCGGCTGCGCCATCTCTGTCACGCCCCTATTGCCGATCGCCACCTCAACCCCACGGGCAAACCATATTTTGCCAACCTCATCAAAAACAGCAAAGTCGTAGTTACAGCCCGCTTCAATCGACGGCACGGCAAAGGTGAGCAACTGCTCACTCCCTGCGCTGATCGCTTGTGTACCGCTCCAGACAATGGAATCTTTTTCACCCAGCAGGTGGAGTGTGGCACTCCCATCCTGAGCCACATCATAAGCACGGAATTCAACATACGCACCATCCGGCGCGGCGGAACGGCGCTATTGTCAACTTTGGGTGCCACATATGAGATCGCCACGCGACCATCCGCGCCGCTACCGCCGTTCTGTGTGCCGCTGCTGCGGTAGGCCCCGCCACCGCCGCCGCCGGGCGCAGTGCCAGCCGTGCCGGCACCGTTGGACGTGGCACCGGCACCGCCGGCACCCCCACCCGCAGGCGCGGCACCGCCCGTACCGTTGCTGCCGTTGCCACCGTTCGCGGCGTAACCGGCCGAGGAGCCGCCGCCGCCGCCATAGTTCGACCCCGATGACGCGCCGCTGCCGCCACTGAAGCGCACCGTGCCGACGCCCTGCGCCGCCGCGCCGCCCGCCGCGCCGGTCGCTGTGTTGTTATCTACCGATGCACCGCCCTTGGCACGCAGCAGCGGAGTAGCACTACTGAGATAGAAGAGCGAGTCGCCACCGGCGCTAGTCGAAGAGCTACCGTTCCCAACCACTACCGTGTAGCTGGTGCCAGGTACGACTGTCAGAGTCGAACGCGAGTAAGCGCCGCCACCACCACCGCCACCACGGCCATTACTGCCAGATCGCGTGCCGCCGCGGCCGCCGCCGCCCCAGGCCTCGACAGTTATGGATGTCACTTCCGGCGGCACGGTGAAAGTGCCGCTACTGTTGTAAATACTGAAGGTCGGATCGCTGCTGTCACCATAAACGGTCGTCTGCAGACTGCCGGGCACAAAGCTGGTGCCGGGGGGGCAACTGGTCAACAACCTGGACGTGACTTTGCGCCGTGGCGCCGCCGTTGGTGACCACCACCGTGTAGGTAATGGTGTCACCGGGCTGCACCGGGCCGGCGGTGCTGGCGTTCTTCGTGATACCGAGACGGGCGAGCAGGCCGATGTCCACCGCCAGCAACTGCTCGAACTCGTGTAGCTCGAACGGGGCCGTGATTCCCGTAACAGGGTCGAGATCGGAGTTGGCACCGCCGCGCACACCGGCACCGTCGGCATCATAGAGCGTGAAAGCCGCCACGCCGCCCAGAATATCCACGGCGACCCGGTAACTGCCGCCACGCAAGCCGCTGAAGAGGTAGTACCCCGGCGCACCCGTCTCGGGATGGTCGCGCGTGGTGACAGCCAACTCGTAACCGTTGTCGTCATACAACTGGTTGCCGCTGCCGTCCAATAGCCGCACCACCGCACCGTTATAGCCCGGCTCATCCGCGTCCTGTAAACCATTGCCGTTGGTATCGACCCACACCCGGTCACCGATTGCCGCACCGCGCACGAGGCCGGCATCGAGCGTCTCGCGGTATTGCCCCTCCACCAAGGTGAAGGGCGCGCTCAGGCCGGTGGTCGGGTCTGGGCTGGAGTTGGCGGCACCGCCGACACCCTCACTATCCGCGTCCTGCGTCGTGAGGAGATACCCTGAAGGCGGCGTGAAGGCGAGCCGGTAGGTGCCGGGCACCAGCCCCTGCAAGCGGTAGAAACCTGACGCATCGCTACTGGTGACAATGGTACGCCCATAGCTGTCACGCACAGCGGTGCCATCGGCGTAAAGCAGTTGCACCCGTCCACCCGCTACCCCCACCTCGCCTTCATCCTGCAAACCGTTATTATCGGCATCGAACCAGAAGCGGTCGCCGACCGAAGCATTAGCCCAAACAAAGCCAAAGTCAACCGTGGTGTCGTTATCGCCGCTATCGACCGTTACCAACCCGCTCCACCCTTTAGCGTTGCCATCGCTGTCGATGGCGCGGTCTTCTCCGCTGAATTGCTTGGTAGCCGTGGCACCCGACGGCACATCGACACGCACCACATAGTCGCCCGGCAGCAAACCGCTAAAACTGTAATTGCCATTACTGTCGGTCACCTGTTCGGCGATCTCGTTGGTTGACAACACTCCGCCGCCGACAGCAA
>JAAYNR010000003.1 GCA_012520735.1 Lentisphaerota bacterium
AATCTGTTTTCCAAACGCGTAGCGTTTTTATTAAAACTGCGTGAGTCCATGAAAGTGCCAGATATATTAAGGGAACAAGATTTCTATGCTATACAACATTTGGTTACGGCTGTAAGCAGTTTTAGATTGTTACAGCAGACTTTGATTTCATGTACCGTGCTGAAAGCATTCCCAAAATGTCCATTTCGAGTCTTAAAGGAAAACTAAAGTAAAGGAGACTACTATGAAAAACCGAGTCGCGATACTTATAGTATCAGCATTATTGACGGCAGCAGTACAAATGGGGAGAGCCGCAGACTTGCAGCCGCTATTCGATAAAGAGTGCCAACTTGTCGGATGGATTGAGCCAATGGCGCATATCTTTAACACCGACATGAAGTGGGTGGCATACATCTCTGCCGGCCATGCATGGTCTGCTGAGTCAGGTGGTTGGCTCGGCCCGGTGCCGGGCTTGATCTGCTTGGATAAAACAGGTCGTGTTGTCGCGTGGAATCCCAAAGAGAAGGTTGCGGGAACTAGCGCCAGGCCGGCAACACCCTCTAGAGCAGCGCGAGTTTCACGCCCGGCACGTCCATCACGCCCGGCAAATCCCTCGCGTCCGGCACGCCCCTCACGGCCGGCCAGAGG
Source organism: Lentisphaerota bacterium (assembly GCA_012520735.1). Classification (GTDB taxonomy): domain Bacteria; phylum Verrucomicrobiota; class Kiritimatiellia; order RFP12; family JAAYNR01; genus JAAYNR01. The sequence continues at coordinate 628 of JAAYNR010000003.1, forward strand.
TTGGTCTGATTTATCATTCTGGGGCTGGCTGTCGCAGTAGAACTACACCAACCTGACCTTGTTGTTGCATGAGCACTGTTTTTTGCGCCTGAGCACTATAAGAGCTTTGAGTTTTTACTTTCGAGGCTCTTGCAAAAGCCTCAACAGGCTATTTCCTAGAGACCGCCAACAACAAAGTTCTTGAAATTGTAATGGGGAGTAATGGAAATCAGACAGTGGCGTTCACGCCGCATGTCGCAGGGGACGTGCAGACCCAGATTTGCCCCTCTTTGCGTTCCCTGAGGTGAATCCATCTCCTTCACAGTAGCCTGAGTTCTGTGTTTTCTGTGTTTTCTGTGTGTATTCTGTGGTTAATCCTCCCCGAACATGAGTTCTTTGCTCTCTTTGTGTTCTTTGTGGTTAATTAACGACCCCCAGTAGCATTATACCTTGTAACGGTATGCGGCGGTTTCGAGAAACACGCCCTACCGCCATGTATTTGCCATTAAACATACGAAAACTTCTACCATCATATTATTGACGCATCTCTTTATGTATCATATTATATTAGCACTTTTTTTAATGATACCGGCAGCCATTTGTGCGGCTCCCGGAACTTCAGGAGTATTTATTTGTGAAAAATATGGAGACTCTGCGCCATAGTACGGCGCATGTAATGGCTGCAGCAGTTGATCGGCTCTTCAGCTCTGTGCTGTTTGATATCGGTCCTGCTACTGATAATGGTTTTTATTACGATTTTGACATGACGCACCGGCTTACGCCCGATGACTTTGCGGCTATCGAGAAGGAGATGGCCAAAATTGTCGCCGCTGACTTGCCGTTTGAGCGTATTGAAACCACCCGCGATGAGGCAACATCTCTGCTGGCCGGGCAATCTTATAAGCTGGAACGACTGGCCGATATTCCGGAGGGCGAGACAATATCGCTCTACCGCTGTGGCGATTTTATCGACCTTTGCCGTGGGCCGCATCTGGCGCGTAGCAGTGAGCTGGGAGCATTTAAAATCATTAATGTCGCCGGTTCGTACTATCGTGGTCTGGAGACTAACCCCATGCTGCAACGGCTTTATGGTATGGCCGCCGTCACTCAGGAGGAGATCGATACCGAGCTCAACCGTCTGGAGGAGGCTAAAAAGCGGGACCACCGCCGCCTTGGTCGTGAGCTGGATCTCTTCAGCATCAGTGATGATGTTGGTGCCGGTCTGGTTCACTGGCACCCTAAGGGTGGCTATGTGCGGGTTGCTATTGAAGATTTCTGGCGTCGCGAGCATTTCCGCAGTGGTTATGAGATGGTCTTTACACCACATGTCGGGCGCGCCAAGCTGTGGGATATCTCCGGACACCTGGGATTCTATCGTGATGGTATGTTCCCCAGTATGACCTTTAATGAGGAGGGTGAAGAGAAGACCGCCGAGGAGTATTTTGTCAAACCGATGAATTGCCCCTTCCATATACAGATATATAAGGCGCGCCGTTACTCTTATCGCGATCTCCCCTTGCGCTGGGCCGAACTGGGTACTGTCTACCGCTATGAGAAGGAGGGGGTGCGCCATGGCTTGCTGCGGGTACGCGGCTTTACACAGGACGATGCCCACATCTTCTGTACTCCCGACCAGATCGAGGGTGAAGTCCGTGCCACTGTGGTCTTTGCTTTGCGGATGTTAAGGGCTTTTGGCTTTAACGATATCTCAGCCTACCTCTCTACCCGACCCGAAAAGGCTGTCGGACCGGCCGAGCGCTGGGAGCAGGCAACACGCTCTCTGGAGGCCGCATTACAGGCCGAGAATATCCCTTATGAAGTCGACGAAGGCGGCGGTGCGTTTTATGGCCCGAAAATTGACCTTAAAATCCGCGATGCCCTAAACCGCCCCTGGCAGTTGAGTACCGTGCAGTTCGATTTCAATGAACCCGAACGTTTTGACATGACTTACATCGGTGAAGATGGCAAGGAACATCGGCCCTACATGGTGCACCGCGCTCTGCTTGGCAGTCTGGAGCGTTTCTTCGGCATCCTGATTGAGCACTACGGTGGAGCATTTCCACTCTGGCTGGCACCGGAACAGGTGCGTGTGCTCCCTATCACCGACAAACAGTTGCCATTTGCGAATGAACTGGCTGACAAACTGCGCAGTGCAGATATTCGCGTTACCGTTGATACCCACTCAGAGAAGGTCGGTGCCAAGATCAGGCGCGCTCAGGTTGAGAAAGTACCGGTAATGGCAGTAATCGGCGGCCGTGAAGCGGAAGCGGGTGCCGTAGCGGTAAGACGCCGCGAAGGCGGTGACCAGAATGTAATTCCGGTCGACGACTTTATAGAGATGATCCGCAAGGAAAATAATACACATAACGCCTGAATCAGACGTGCACCAGACTGCGCGTCACAACAAGGAGGTCACTTATCGCTTCGTTTATCAGAGCCAACTTCAAGATCCGCGTACCCAATGTGCGTGTGATTGATGCCAACGGCGAAATGCTGGGGGTCATGTCAACACGGGATGCGCAAAAACTGGCTGACAACCAAAACCTGGATCTAGTGGAGATATCACCAAATGCCGAGCCACCTGTCTGCAAGGTTATGGACTTCGGCAAGTTCCGCTATGAAGAGAGCGTCAAACAGAAAATGGCCCGCAAAAATGCTTCGCGGACACAACTCAAAGAGGTCAAATTTGGCGTTAATGTTGAAGAGAACGACCTCCAAACCAAGCTGCGGCAAATCCGCGATTTCATTGGCGAGGGACATAAGGTCAAAGTAACTCTGCAATATCGCGGACGTGAAAATGCCCATAAAGAGCTCGGTTTTGATGTTGTCAACCGGGTAATCAAAGAGGTCGAGGAGGTCGCCGCTGTCGAGCAATCCCCAAAATTGATGGGGCGTATGCTGGGCTGCGTTCTGGTGCCACGGCCTGCCACCAAACCGGGCGGTAAGGGATCGCAAAACAAACAACCCGCACCCCCACCTGCGCCACGTGAGGGTTGATCTCTGAGGGCTCCCCCCTCAATCGCAATTTAAACCGGTGAATCCGCTAAGCCGGATTCATCTTATGCAATTACGCATACACAACTATAACACACAACATTGGATATTTAAAAATGGCAGTTAAAAAAGTAGGTATCTTAACAGCAGGCGGCCTCGCCCCCTGTCTAAGTTCGTCAATCGGCTTTCTGATCGAGCGTTACACAGCTATCGCCCCGGATGTAGAGATCATCGGCTATGTCAATGGCTATATGGGCCTCCTGAAAGGTCAGAGTATCGCTGTGACTCCGGAGGTGCGGCAGTTGGCGCGGGTACTTACCGAGCACGGCGGTAGCCCCATCGGCAACAGCCGGGTTAAACTGACCAATGTTGACGACTGTGTCAAACGCGGCCTTGTCAAAGAGGGTGAAGACCCACGGAAGGTCGCCGCTGATCAACTGGTCAAAGATGGTGTAGATGTGCTACACACCATAGGTGGCGACGATACCAATACCGCCGCCGCCAATCTGGCCGCTTTTCTCGCTGCCAATAATTATGGTTTGACCGTTGTAGGACTCCCAAAAACAATTGATAACGACGTCTACCCAATCCGTCAAAGCCTCGGTGCCTGGACTGCCGCCGAAGAGGGTGCCAAGTTTTTTGCCAATGTGGTTAAGGAGAATACCGCCAATGCCCGCATGTTGATAATCCATGAGGTGATGGGGCGTAACTGTGGCTGGTTGACCGCCGCCACCGCCGACATCTACCGCAAACTGATGGGCTCGTTCAGCTACCTCCCCTCATTCGGCCTGACCCGTGAACGCGAAGAGGTCCACGCTGTCTATGTGCCCGAAATGTCGTTTGATGTTAAAGCCGAAGCCGAACGCCTCCGTAAAATCATGGATCAACACGACTGCGTCAATATCTTCGTCTCTGAAGGTGCCTGTGTCGATGCCATTATCGCCGAACTCGAAGCCAACAATGAAGAGGTCCCGCGCGACGCTTTTGGCCACCCGCGGCTCGATAAAGTCAACGTCGGAGCCTGGTTTGCCAAACAGTTCGGCGATATGCTGCGCGCAGAAAAGACGCTGGTGCAGAAGAGTGGCTATTTCAGCCGTGCCGCTGCACCCAATGCCATCGACCTTGAGCTGATCAAACGCTGCGCCTATAAAGCTGTCGAATGCGCCCTCACTGGCATCGGTGGTGTGGTAGGCGAAGATGAAAACCGTGGCAATGAACTACGCGCCTGTGAGTTCGACCGTATTAAAGGTGGTAAGCCGTTTAATATCGACCACACCTGGTTCCGTGGCTTGCTGAATGCTATCGGCCAGCCGGCTGGCGAAAAGATAGTGGTAAAACACTAAAATAGCGACTGCTGCCAATACCGGCTGTACCGGTGTTGGCAGCACTCTACGGAGTTGACCGATGTTACCATTTACCCACGCTGAAAAAGTCCGTGTCCGCTACTGTGAGACCGACCAGATGGGCGTGGTCTGGCACGGTAACTATATCGCCTATTTTGAAGCAGCCCGCACCGGCCTGTTGCACGCTATGGGTCACTCCTACCGCGCCATGGAAGAGTCAGGGGTGATGATGCCGGTAGTTGAAGTAGGGGTGACCTATCTTCAACCCGCCTATTATGACGATCTCCTCACAGTAACAGTTGAAGTACGCACACCACCACGGGCACGGATGCGCTTCGACTACACCATTACCGGCAGCAATGGCGAAGATATCGCCACCGGGTTCACCATCTTGGCTTTCATGAGCCGGGAAACACGTCGCCCTTGTAAGCCGCCACTGCTGATGCGCCAGCTTTTTGGACTTGAGCCACAGCGCAGCAACAACCATAATTGAGGACAAGATGTCAGAAACTGCCACGACCAACACCACGACCCTGAAAAACAGAGGCCGCATTGTTGCCATCATAGGCCGCCCCAATGTCGGTAAATCGGCACTGTTTAACCGCATTGCCGGCCAACGCCTCGCTATTGTGCACGATGAAAGTGGCGTCACCCGCGACCGCATGATGCGTGAGGTGAATTGGCTCGATGATCGCTTTACGCTGATCGATACCGGCGGTGTTAATATCACCCATGCCGGCCAGGCCGCCGACACCATCACCGCCGGCACACGCCAGCAAGTCGATGCCGCCATGGAAGATGCCGCCGTAGCCATTCTTGTCACCGATGTCCAAAGCGGTATCACACCAATGGATGAAGAGGTTGCCGCTATTATCCGCCGCAGCGGTCTGCCATGCCTGCTGGCGGTCAATAAAGTCGACCAGCCACTACACGAAACCGCAGCGGCCGAATTTGCGCGTCTGGGCCTCCCACTATTTACTATCTCTGCGGCACACGGTCGCGGTGTGAGTGAACTTATGGAGCGGGTAGTTGAACTACTACCGCCTCCACTTGCCGACTCCACCATAAAGCCACTGCGCGTAGCCGTTGTGGGGCGTCCCAACATCGGAAAATCGTCTTATATCAACCGCCTGTTGGAGAGTGAGCGGGTGATCGTCTCCGATATCCCCGGCACTACGCGCGACAGTATCGAAATACCCTTTACCATCGGAGCAGGTGAACAGGTACGCCACTATGTACTGATCGACACCGCAGGTATGCGCCGCGTTCACGCCGTAGATAATGCTGTCGAACGTTTCAGCATCTTCCGCGCCGAGAAGAGTATCGAATCAGCCGACATTGTAGTGCTGATGGTCGATGCCACCATGGGCCCCACCCTGCAAGACAAAAAAATAGCGGCCAAAATTATCGAGGCCCGCAAAGGCTGCCTGCTGATTATGAACAAATGGGATATCCCCCATGCCGACGGGATCACCGAAACCGAAATGCACCCCGCCTTTTTCCGCGAGATGGGTTTCATGGCCTACTGCCCGCTGGTTTTTATGTCGGCCAAAAATGGCTACAACGTCCGCCAGAGCATCGATAAAATCGACGAAATCGCATCGCAACTGCAAACCAAACTCCCTACCGGCATCCTTAACCGCGTTATCGAAGAGGCATGCAGCAAAATCCACATGCCGGCTGCCGGTCGCAAACGACTCAAAATATTCTATGCCACCCAAACCGGCACTGCACCTATACGCCTGCGACTCTTTGTTAACGACACCAAACTGGTTAAAAAATCACTTATCGACTATCTAGAGCGCCGCCTGCGCGAACACTTCGGCCTCGACGGTACCCCCGTAGTGATGGCCTTCCGCGAACGCCCCCGCACCACCAAACCCTCCAAAACAGGCAATTAAACGATTCTCTTAGCGATTCACTAGCATCCCATAGGTGGCACAATTCACCCTTTCCCATACTGATTTGCTAGGGTTTTCGAGTTGTTTTTAAGCGCCGCATCAACAATACCGTTGAGGCTTTCACAGCCAGAGAGCTGGCCGTACATTAGCGCAACAACATAGCTGAGTGCTGACCACTTGCGGATATCAAGCTTGTGCTCATCGGCAAGTCACTGAATCATCCCAGGAGGAATCCATTGGACAAGCTGACGCAACACGGTATAAACTGTCTTCGTCGGTTTCGGAAGCGAAAACCCATATAAACTCACACCACCCTTTTCCCCAACCAGATCCCTGTTCAGCCAGCGCATCAACATTGGTGAGTAGAAGCGGTAGCCATAATAATATCGGAGATTACCAGAGCACCACCCGAGTAAACAGCGATCAGCCTGTTTTCCCCGTCCCATTGGCAGAGCCAACCCTCATCCCCTCCCCCTCTCCCAGAGGGAGAAGGGAGATTAAGCAGATTACCGTCAAGATCGTATTCAAGCTCGCACGGCGGTGAGGAGTCACGAAGGATGTTGGTATATTGGTTGAGAGGGTTCGTCAGATATGCTGTACCAATACCGTTATCGGTGGTGCTGAGCCTGTTACCGATGCCGTCATAAGCGTAGCTGTAAGCGTTGGTTCCCATGGCGGCACCGGTCAGCTCGGAGCAACCGTTATAACCGAAAACATTGGTGACGGTGCCATCATCAAGACGACGCGTCCATCTGCCGATAGCGTCGTTGACGTAAGCGAAGGACGATACCGGCGCACCGTTCCAGTGGTTGGTCACGGCGGTGATCAAATCACGGTGCGGCTCGTAGGTGCGCGTAAAGGACGCGCCAATCGAGGAGGCGACACTGGTAATTAAGGACGAGTTTGGCAGATAGTTGTAGGCGAATGTTATGTCACATAACTGCACTGAAGCGTGTAAAGAGTTGAAACGGCCGTGCTTGTCATAACCATATGTTACAGTGTAATCGGGTCCGATGGCCAGGCCGGCGGGGCGACCGAGGGGGTCGTAAGATCGGGTGAGGGCGGACACGGAGGACTGCCCGCACGTGATCTCGTTGGTGAGCAGTCTGGTGTGGGAGTAGGTGTAAAGGTTGGAGGAGACACCGGCGGTAACGGCGGCGGTGACGTGCCCGAAACGGTCGTGGCTGAAGGTGACATTAGGGGTGGCATCGTTGTACGATATGGCGGTGAGGTTGTTGGCGGCAGCCTCGTACTCTCGTCCGTTGACCATAACTGTGACACTTCGCTCAGGTGGGGTGACTCTGACGTGGAGACTGCCCAGTTTGCCACTAAGGTTTTCGATACCACACAACCATGAGGCGAGATAACCATCTTCACCGGATAAGCATATCTGGTAAACGGTCACATCAACAACTGCTATAGGAAAATTGGTTACAGGCAAATTGTTGGGGGTGAGTACGGTATTTATCTGACTAATTGTGCAGTTATGTCGCCGAAACATACAAACACCTCCAAATTATTACGACGCAAGGGTAGCACTACCGGGTGAGAAATGTCAAAGGCTTTGTCGTAGAACCGCATTGTGCATGACATATAGTAGCTAACGGGTTAGCTACTACTGTTTGCGCCATATCAGTTCAACCCAACCACTAGCACTATTTGTGCCGCTGCCACGGCGCAATACGCGAAGAGCCTGCTGGGCACCCGGGTCGCTCTCCTCGGCGAGAATATGCCCGATATGACCATACTCATCAAGCTCTACCCAGGCACGTAAACGCCCCTCTTCAGCCGGTAGCACAGCTCGGCTCAGCTCTGCCGTAAATGCCGCCTGCCGTAACCCCGGTGGCAAATGTAACTCAAAAGAAGGCACAGCAAATGGTGGCACCGGCTCCGGCAGGCTAACCTCACGCTCCGACAGATTCGGTAACTGCAATGGTGGCTGCAAATTAGCTACACCAATCTCTTGTGGTTCGCCACCTGATAAAAATGACAATGGCGGCAGATGCTGCTCTATCGTTGAGTCGTCCTCATCTGGCCCATATTTAATAGAACGTCCGAATCCGAGCCACGTAGGGCGGGCAAAGATATCGGCCTTCAGGTAGAGCGATTGAGCATCTGTATTTACTACAACATAAGCTACACTCGGTTCCGGCAATACCAGCCCGGCACGCAGTGCCTCACGCTGATTACGTGGCCAACAGACTAACCATAGCAGAGCCACCACTAGAACAATCACTATCGCCGGCCACCAGTAGAGGGTAAGCCGACGATCCGGCTTCGCCTGCCACGAGCCCAGTGTTACAGAGGTGTCTCTTCTCTTTCCCATACTCGCTTACTCTGGCTTAACGCCAACATTTACCCGCTGCAAGCCAACCGCTCGTGCCAGATTTACCGCCATCATCACATCACCATGCGGCACGCGCTGATCTGCCAGTAACAGCAGATCACGTCTTAACGTGTGGGAGACTATCCCACGCAAGGCATCTCCCAAACGTACACGCTGTTGCTGATCAGCCAGATTGTAACGTTCATCATCAAAAAAAACGAGCGTTGCCGAGCTGTGTGTGATATCGCCCGCCGGCATCAAAACCATTGTTACGGTGTCGTAAAGCCCCTCCTGAAAAGGTGCTACCGGCAGGTCAAAAACAACCCCCGGACGCAGTGTAACGCGCGACCCTGCCCATAAGAAAAAACCACACACCAGTAATACGTCGAGCCACGGCACAGCCACCAGAAAAGCCTGCCCCAGCAGAGTCTTGGGCCGATATTTATCGCGTAGTGCCGTCGTACGCCAACGATCCCAGATATGCGTCTCACCTGCCATCGCTGTCCCCCTCTGCTGCGGCGCCGCCTTTCTCATCGTTAACACTGGTCAGGAAGGTTACAATCTCTGTCGCCGCACTCTCCATATCCAAAGCTATACGGTCAATACGGGTAATCAATAAGTTGTACATCGCATATCCCGGTGCTGCAACCAGCAAACCTGCCGCTGTAGTAGTGAGTGCCTTGAGCAATCCATTGGTAACATGTACCACATCAACCAGCGGCACCTGAGCACGAATCGCCACCGCCGACTCAGCAATACCGAGTACCGTACCCAGCAAGCCGAGCAGAGGTGCCGTATAGGTAATGGTAGCTACCACGCTGATACGTCGCTCCAGGCGTACCAGTTCGGCACGTCCGGTACTGTCGACCGCCTCGCGCATCAACCGCCTCGACTCATGCCGATGCTCCAGTGCCACCCTTACCAGTGCCGCCACCGGCCCCGGTGTATCTTCACAGATCGCCGCCGCCTCACTTATATTACCACGGGCCAGAATAGTCCGTATCCCTTTGAGAAAATCGGCGTAATTAATCGATGCCCGCCGCATGTGAAGTAGACGCTCAAAAAAGACCCCCAGCTCAACAACACCGAGCGCCAGTATCACCCATAAAACAACCCCACCCTCAGCTATTCCCAACATCTCATGCTCTCCTCTCTCACACACCTTAACGCTGTAACTGCTCCAGACGCTGCAACCTCTGACGCGCCTCGCTACGACCCGGCACATCGGCATCAATTACCCGTCGCAACAGACGGGTAGCCGCTGCATGATTGCCTTTCTGCACCAGCAGATCGGCCGCATTAAAAGCAGCGCGGGCAAACCACACCGCCGCATCATTATGAAATTGATCTCCCTGACTTCTCTCAAATGGCAACACTACCTTAGTGTAGTAGTGATCAATAGCGTCATCAGCCTGCTTGAGTTTCTCCAGACACCGCCCGATCTTGAACTCCCCCTGCAACGCCGCTGTAGGGGTGATATCCCGACGCGCCAACATCTTGCTGTAAGCCTCCATCGCCTCGTTAAATCGCTCTGGGTTATCAACACCCAGTGAGAACAGTGCATCCCCTTTACGCCCCCAGGCCGGTGTCACCCAGTCGCTCTCGGGATACCTGCTTATAACCTCGTTCAACAACAATACCGCCTCGTCAAACCGTGCCAATTCACAAAGAGCATCGGC
>JAAYNR010000276.1 GCA_012520735.1 Lentisphaerota bacterium
AATCTGTTTTCCAAACGCGTAGCGTTTTTATTAAAACTGCGTGAGTCCATGAAAGTGCCAGATATATTAAGGGAACAAGATTTCTATGCTATACAACATTTGGTTACGGCTGTAAGCAGTTTTAGATGTCAACGCCCGATTTTAAGTATACCCACTCTTGACTGTATATTCCACTGCGAGTAAACTATGTGGCAAAGGAGAGAGTATGTTCGAGAGACGATATTTTTGTTGGCGTTTAGTAGTTGCAGTACTGTTTTTGACAATTGGTACTGTGCAGGGAGAAGAGAGTGTAGTACCTGAGGCGGCACCGCAGCAGGTAAATCCTGTAGCATTGGAGCGTGAAGGGAGAGAAGGCAAACCGCTATCTCTTGTAAAGCAGAGAGAAGTAGTAGAGGAGTCGATACTACCGCAATTGAAGCCGGAAGAGGCGATAATTACAGTTAATGGCGATGCTATTACCTGGCGGGCGATGTTGCGGCACTCAGAGTTGATGCTGGCCGAGATGCCATTGCCACCAGGGGTCTCTATGGCAGAGTTTGAAGAGAAGCGCGATGACCTTATTATGCGTCGGATTATGCGTCTCTCCGAGAACTACATTGTTAAGACACTCTTCGCGCAAGAGGCGCGTCGAAATAAAATTTCGGTAACAGCGGGTGAAGTAAAACAGAAACTGGACGAGATTTTAGCGGGGGCGGCTAAAAACCGCAAAAATCCTCATATCTATGTAGAGGAGTTCAGTCGGCCCGATTCGTACATTAGCTTAGATATCACCAATTCACTTCTTTTTACCAAGTTACGTGAAGAGGTGATAAAGCCGGCGATCAAGGTGGGCGATAGCGACATTAAAGAGGCTATTAAAAAACGTCTTGATACTATTGAAGAGTATAAGAAATACAATGCCACATTACGCCCTAAGCTGGAGAAAATCAGGCAGGGCATTGTGGCCGGGGACGACTTTGCGGAGATTGCCTTTTCAGAGTCCGACTGCGACAGCAGTCACGATGGCGGTGATCTCGGGACACTCAAACGCGACGACATGCTGGACGAGATTATGGATGCGGCTTTTGCGCTGGAAGAGGGGGCTTTGAGTGATATTGTTGAGACCCCTTTTTCGTACCACATAATAAGGGTTGATAAGAGAAATTCCGGTTTTCTGGCTGAGGGTGACAAAGGACCAGCACCGGTGGTGTCGGTTAAGATGGCTCATATCATGCTTGAGAAAAAAGAGCTGCCTGCACCGCATACGGCTGAAACTGCCTGGCAGGAGTGTAGGGAGAGGTTTGAAAATGAGGCTGTTGCTGCAATGCGGGAGAGACTTTTAAAGGAGGCTAAGATAGATACTCCACTAAAGCTCTACTGAAAAGGGCGATGTGTGGATGAAAGATAAAAGGGGTGATTGAGATATGTATCCAGTAATAATTGATAATGTCTCGAAAAACTTTGGTTTTACAAAAGCGGTAAACCGAATATCGCTAACGTTGCGTCAGGGTGAAATTTTGGGTTGTTTGGGGACAAACGGTGCCGGTAAAACAACCACTATCAAAATGATGCTCGGTTTTATTGCGCCTGACTCCGGTAAAATAGAGGTTTTTGGCGGTGATCCACGGCAGGCGTTGGCGCGTCGGCGTATTGGTTATATGCCGGAGGCCGCTTACTACTACCCCTACCTCAACGCTTATGAATTGTTGACTTTTTACGGTGGTGTTTGTGGCATGGAGCGTAGTGTGATCCGCAAACGAGCCGGTGAACTGCTAGAGCGTGTGGGGTTGGGTGATGCTGCGGGGCGTCTGCTGCGCACTTACTCCAAGGGGATGTTGCAGCGGGCTGGGATTGCTCAATCGTTGCTACACGACCCCGACTTGCTGATACTTGATGAGCCCTTGACAGGGCTCGACCCTCTGGCACGAATTCAGTTCCGAGACATGATCACCGAGTTGCGTGATCAGGGGAAGACAGTTTTCTTCTCATCTCATGAGCTCTCAGAGGCAGAGTTGATATGTGACCGTGTGGCGATAATCAAACATGGTGAGCTGGTATTGTGCGATACTGTAGATGCCGTAGCCGGAGATGGCGGACAGAATCTGGAGCGAGTTTTTCTTAAAACATTGGAAGAGACTCAGGGAGAGACAGGGGGAGAGGAGGTGGCAAGATGAGAGAGTGGTGGCGTCAACTATCTGCCCTTTCCAGACTATCACTGTTGGAGTTGTATCGGCGTAAAGATATGATTGTGGTTATTGTGCTGGCAGCGGTAATTTTATTACCACTGGCACTGTTCTCCCCTTTCGGTACAGCCGGGGTGAGTCGCTATATGAGCGAACTGGCACTGCTACTGCTATGGGTTTTTGCGGCGGCAATTACATTGGGAGTTGCGGCGCGTCTTTTCCCGCCTGAGTTTGAAAATCGTACTATGTGGCCACTGCTGGCCAAACCGGTAAGCCGGTTTACAGTAGTTGTGGGCAAATATTTGGGGGCACTACTGGCGGCGGTGTCGGCTCTGTTGGTTTTCTATATGGGCTATACTATTTTGGCAGGGATCAGGACGGGGGTATGGGTGACCCCGATACTGGTGCAGGCTTTTATAATGCACGTGGGCTTTGTGGCTCTGTTGGCGGCGATTACATTACTGGGGTCGCTGGTGATGACACCATCGGCCAATATCACCCTGTGTGGTCTCGCTACCGTAGGAATGTTGATATATGGACAGAGGTTACCGGTGCTGGCGGCAGCGCAGCCCCAACCGGTTAAGGCAATTGTCCATTTCATCTATTGGATAGCACCTCATTTCGAGTTTTTTGATTTGCGGCAACGGGTAGTTCATGAGTGGCCGGCTCTGGGGTGGGGCGTATGCGGTGTAGTAGCACTCTATACGTTATGTTATGTTGGGTTGTGCCTGGCACTGGCAGGCCGGGCCTTCCGTAATAAACGGTTTTAAGGAGGGAGTTGTGGAGCAGAGGTGGCAATGGGTGGCTATTGCGGCATTGGCAGCAGCGACGGCTGTTATAGGTGTCTCATTGCCGTATTTAGCCGGTGATAACGGGTTGCCGCAGCTTGCAGGTAGTAGTGTATGGGACACAATACTGGGTGATGCACGCTTGCAGGTGAGTGCGTCGTTCATGGAGAAAGCCGATCAATACTACCATGGTGGTGTGGCTGTTGATGATTGCCTGGACAATCTGGTTGGTACCTCAGCCACCGGTGGTACTGACGAAGGGGATAGCTTGGACGTGAATCCCCATACCCATGATCACCATAATGACCACGAGGATGGTGATCATCATGGCCATCACGACCATTGCGACGGCAGTTGCGGAGGTGTTTGTAAAGGGCATCATCATGGTCATGGTGTGGCCGGAAGTTTTATGGCAGACCCCTGGCATTGGATAAACAGCTATGTTCATGCACAGGAGCACCGTCATATGAAGAGCAACGAAGCACAAGAGCTACTTCCATGGCTATGGGCGGCGTGTCGCTCGGCACCACAAAATATCCGTGCTTTTCAAAGTTCCGCCTATGTGCTGGAGAAGATGTTGGAGCGACCGCTCGATGCTGCTCAGTTACTGGAGGAGGGGATTGAGCAAAATCCTGCGAGTGGGGAACTGGAGTTTGCTCTGGGAGAGGTGATGCTCCGCTCGCTCAAAGATGAGAGGCGTGCCGAACAGGCCTTCAATGCAGCGGTGGAAAAACTGGGGGCTGCCGGCGATGCGATAACGGAAGACGACCAGCACTTGATGGGGCGGGCGATGTTTTATGCGGGGCGTCTCGCCTTAAAGCGTGGTGATAGAGTCCGTGCTGAAGAGATTATGATACAGGCTGAAGCCAGAGCACCGGGTAATGTCGGCACACGGGGATTACGCAAGCTGCTTGACAAGGCTGAGTAGGGTGGAGAAGAGTGAAGGTGGATGGGTAAAGGGTGAAAAATGCCTTAATGGGGGGAATGCCTTAGTGCCTTAATGGGGTAACACACTTAAACGCTTACACTTAGTAGCTAACCTGTTAGCTACTATCAAAAAAAACAAGAAGTTCAAGCAGCTATCTTCATAAGTTGTTGCGTTGAAGCAGCTAAGGCAGTATTGAGAGTCGTCGTCAACTCTCTCTCTTTTAAAACCTGTTTTCCAAACGCGCAGCGTTTTTATTAAAACTGCGGGAGTCCATGCAAGTGCCAGATATGTTAAGAAAATAAGATTTCTATGCTGTATAACATTTGGTTACGGCTGTAAGCAG
>JAAYNR010000277.1 GCA_012520735.1 Lentisphaerota bacterium
AATCTGTTTTCCAAACGCGCAGCGTTTTTATTAAAACTGCGGGAGTCCATGCAAGTGCCAGATATGTTAAGAAAATAAGATTTCTATGCTGTACAACATTTGGTTACGGCTGTAAGCAGTTTTAGGAGCTTTGGTATCCATAATACGAATAGGTGATGGAGTTTCATTTTTAGCGAGGTCTCAACTCGGTGTTGAATCGCCAAATGCAGCTGCTCTTGCAGGACACACAATAAACGTTAGTGGGCACGAAATTCCTTGTGAGAAATGGTAATGATGTTACAGCAAAAAAATACCTTTGACACTAACAGCGGTAACCGCTATATTGACACCTGTTTTTAACACCATTCGGGGGATTAGCTCAGTTGGTTAGAGCACTTGCTTGACATGCAAGGGGTCGGTGGTTCGAGTCCACTATCTCCCACCACTTATAGTCGGAGGGTTTTACCTTCGATTTTTTTATTCCTGAAGCACTATGATAATAGCGAGCTACCATTAAGGAATTATCATCATTGTCACACCGTGAGGCCGCCGACGGCGGCACACCTGTAACATCTTCCTCTTTGATTTCCAATTAACCAAAACCCAAAACAAGGGCTTAATATGAGTAAAAAAACTAAGATCGGTATTGTCGGATGCGGTGCTATCAGTAGCATCTACTTTAAAAACCTCACTCAGGTTTTTCACAACACTGAAGTCGTCAATTGCGCCGACATCTTCCCTGAACGCGCGGCCGAAAAGGGTGCCGAATTTGGTGTCCTCCGCTCCGGTACAGTGGCCGAGCTCATGGCCGATAAAGAGGTCGAGGTTGTCGTTAACCTCACCGTCCCCAAAGCACACGCCGAAGTCGCCCTCGCCGCTATCGCCGCCGGTAAACACGTCCATGGCGAAAAGCCCCTTGGCGTAACCCGTGCTGATGGCAAAGCCATCATCGATGCCGCCGCCAAAGCTAACCTCCGCGTCGGCTCTGCGCCCGACACCTTTCTGGGTGGTGGCCTGCAAACCTGTCGCAAGCTGATCGACGATGGCTGGATCGGCAAACCCATCGCTGCCAGTGCCTTTATGCAGTGCCCCGGCCACGAACGCTGGCACCCCTCTCCCGAGTTCTACTATGAGCGCGGCGGTGGCCCCATGCTAGATATGGGTCCTTACTATATCACCGCCCTGATATCTTTGCTCGGCCCAGTCAGCCGTGTCAGTGGCTCAACCCGTGCCACTTACCCTACACGCACCATCACCAGCCAGCCCAAATATGGCAAGGTTATCCCTGTAGAGACACCTACCCATATTGCCGGTGTACTCGACTTCACTAATGGTGCTATCGGTACCATTGTCACCAGCTTCGATGTCTGGGCTCATAACCTCCCTTGCATCGAGATCTATGGCACTGAAGGCTCTCTTTCTGTACCTGATCCCAACTGCTTTGGTGGCAGTGTTAAGGTACGCCGTTTCGACAGCACCGACTGGGCTGAAGTTGTCCACACCCACGGCTATACCGAAAATAGCCGTGGTATCGGTGTCGCCGACCTTGCCGATGCTGTCGCCAAAAACCGTCCGCACCGCGCCTCGGGCGAGCTAGCCATGCACGTACTCGATGTCATGCTCGCCTTTGAAGACGCCTCCGATGCCGGACAGGCGGTCAATATCGGTACCACCTGCGAGCGGCCTGCACCACTCCCACTCGGTCTCCGTACCGGACAAATAGCCTGAACCTGCGCTGTGCTCAATAACACTACAGACGCCGACGCCGCAGCCCTCGAGCTGCGGCGTCCACCGCTTAAATTCCAACTGGCCGGTGAATCTGTCACCTCTACCATCGACCTCACCACTATCTTCCCGCCAGGAACACCGGTTGAGATCGACCTCGGTGCCGGTAATGGACGCTTTCTGCTGGCGCGTGCTTCGGCTAACCCCAATATCGGCTATATAGCCATCGAACGTCTCCTCGATCGTGTCCGCAAAATAAACCGTAAGCTCGAATTTAACAACCTCAACAATGTCCGTGTCATCCGCCTCGAAGCCCTCTATACCCTTGAATACCTGATACCTCTCCACTCTATCACCACAGTCTATATCCACTTCCCCGACCCCTGGCCTAAACGCCGCCACCACCGCCGTCGCCTCTTCTCCCCAGAGTTCCTCACGACCCTCCACCGTCGTCTTGTACCCGGCGGCACTGTGCAGATAGCTACCGACCACCCCGACTATTACGACGTTATCCGTAAAGTCTTCCGTGCCGACCCCAACTATGCTGAAACCACCCCCATTCCACGCCTGCCCCATGAACAAACCGATTTCGAGGTGATCTTTCGCAGTAAAGATATGCCCATTAACCAGTGTGCCTATACCGCACTTGCCTTATCAGACCACTTAAGCTAAAATAAAACAATGAGAACCAAATCTATCGACATCCACCAACACTTCCCCGGCACCAACAAACTCGACGCCCGTGTACAAGCCTGCGCCGATGCCGGAATCGTCAAACAAGTCCTTCTGGGTCTCCCTGAATCACGGGTCCCGGGCGACAACGCCGGCTCTCTTGAGGCCAGCCGTCTCTTCCCTGATCTCTTTATCCCCTTCTACGGCCTCGAGATGGATGCCGACACCCCCGACAATATCTCCCGCGCCCGCGATCGCGGTTTCGTCGGTGTCAAATGTATTGCGCCACGCCGCCCCTACAACGATCCTGCCTATTTCCCCCTTTACGAGAGATGCGCCGAACTCGAACTGCCGGTGCTATACCACCTCGGGATTGTCGCCAATAATAAAGCCTGGAACGACTGCGACAGCAACCTCATGCGCGCCATTCACCTCGATCATATCGCCCGCATGATCCCCCAACTCACCATTATCGGTGCCCACTTCGGTAACCCCTGGAGCGATGAAGCCGGCATGGCCTGCCGCTGGAACCCCAACCTCTTTTTCGACTTCTCCGGCTCACTCCTCAAATACCGCTCTCCACAATTTTTGGGCGACCTCCTCTGGTGGCAATCTGATGGTCCCTACTCCTCACCCGATAAAACAACCGCCTGGCAGAAAATTTGCTTCGGTACCGATGTTAACTCCGACCTCATGGAAGATGTCCGTCAGGATCATGAAAACCTTATGAACGCCCTTAACCTCACCCCCGAACTGCGCCACGCTATCTGGTACGGCACAGCCGCTAAAATACTTAAACTTGCACCGGAAGTATAACACTGCCCCAAGCTTGACTTAACCGGATCAGCCATTATCGCATCTTTATTTTACCCACCACAGGAGCCAAACATGAGTAAAGACCAAGCCCTTGCCGCACTCGCCATTAATGGCGGAACCCCCGCATGTTCTACCACCTGGCCTGCACGCCACCTCTTTGGCGATGCTGAAAAACAAGCCGCTATCGACCTTTTCGACCAATCAATCGCCTCCGGAACCGCCTTTGGCTATAATGGTCCCGAAGAGGCTGCCTATTGTCGGGAGTTTGCCGACTACCTCGGTGGCGGCTTTGCCGATGCCGTCAACTCCGGCACCACTGCCGTCAGCGTCGCCCTACGCTCGCTCGACCTCGAACCTTTCACTGAAGTAATTGTGCCGCCTGTCAGTGACCCCGGTGGCTTTATGCCTGTCCCGCTCATGGGCTGTATCCCCGTCCCCGCCGATGCCGCCCCCGGTACCTATAATGCCGGAGCCGAACAGATCGCCGCCCGTATTACCAAATACACCAGTGCTATTCTTGTTGCCCACATTGCCGGCACCCCCTGCGATATGGACCCGATCATGGATCTAGCCAGCCGCCACAACCTCCCTGTTGTTGAAGATTGTGCTCAATCTCATGGTGCCACCTACAAAGGCCGTATGGTTGGTACTTTCGGTGAAGTCGCCGCCTTCTCCACCATGTTCGGCAAACACCACGCCAGCGGTGGACAGGGTGGAATTGTCTTTACCAAAAGCGAAGAGCGCTACCGAAAAGTCCGCTGGATGTCGGACCGCGGTAAACCGTTTGGCCTCCCCGCAGGCTCCACGAATGTTATCGCCGCTCTCAACCATAACAACGACGAACTCGGCTGTGCTATCGGTCGCGTACAGCTCCGTAAATTGCCCGACATCCTGGCACGTCGGCGTGCCTTTGTCTCCGCTCTGGCCAACGAGATCAGTGCGTTGAAAACTATCAGCCTCATCCCTGTCCCGGCCAACAGTGAAAGTGCCTGGTGGTTCCTCCAGCTCACTCTCGACCTCTCAAAACTCACCTGCGATCGCGACACCTTTGTCACTGCTCTGGCACATGAAGGAGTTAACGCCGGTGGCTCTTACCTCCACACCATCATTCAGGCCGACTGGTATCAGAAACGTCGTGTTTTTGGTACAAGCGGATTCCCTTGGACCGACCCACAGTACAAAGGTAACCCCGATGCTCTCTACAACCTCCCCAATATCATAGCCACCGATGCCGCCCACATCCGCATAATGGTCCATGAAAACTGCGACCCAACCCTGGCCAAACAAACCGCCGCTGCACTGGCCAAGGTCGAAGCCGCCTACTCCATTTAACCTGAATGCAGGTATAAAAAAACCGCACACCACTATCGGTGTGCGGTTTTTTATTACCACTATCTTTATTTCAGGAACAGCTCAATTACCGGCACCTCAACCGCCGGCTTCTTCTGCGGCAGATTGATTACACAAGTCCCCGCACCTTTACTCTCTGCCGAACCCGGTTGACCGGCGCGCCAATCATCAAGCCCCACCGATAACTCAGAGGCATCATGTAAAAACTGTGCATACTCAACCCTGTCGCCCAAACCGTCCACATACAACTGCATGTACGGCCAGGCAAAAACATGCACATACAACCGGTTAGTCTCAGGATTGTAAGTCAGACGACAATCATTACCTGGCACAACACCTGCCGGAGCCTCAGTGCAGCCATAGATTGAGCGACTGTGCCGCTTCATCCATTCGCCAATCCCCGATAGCCTCTCCAACGCCCTGTCATCAAACTCACCACGTCCCGTTGGCCCCACATTCAGCAACAGGTTACCACCCTTACTTGTAGAATCGATAAGTGTTCTGATGAGCTGCCCGCTGTCACGCCAATCCGACTCACTACGGTGATAACCCCACGAGCCGCTGAAAGTCTGACAAGCCTCCCACACCACCCTCTCACCATCAACAGTCACCCACTCACGCGGCTGGAACTGTTCCGGTGTCATAATATCCCAGGCACCCGCCAGATCAAGCCGGTTATCAACCACCACATTAGGGCTCAACTTACGCACCAGCTTATAAAGCTTCTCCGACTCCCACGCCAGATGCCCCTTACCCTTCTCAAAATCGCCCGGGTTTTCCTTATCAGGGTACGAGAAATCAAACCACAAAACATCAACCTCACCAAAGTCGGTCAGGAGCTCCGTCACCTGATCTCGCATATATTTGGCATACTTTTTCTGGTCACGCCCCTTATTCATCTCTGCTATCTTCTCAGCCGACAAACCACGATACGGCCCAATCTTATTATCAATAATCATCTGCGGATGGTGCCAATCGATCAACGAATAATAAAACCCTACCTTAATCCCCTCCTCACGGAAAGCCTCAACCATCGGCCGCAGTAAATCACGTCCCGCCGCCGTATTGGTAGCTTTATAATCGGTATGCTTTGAATCCCACAGACAAAAGCCCTCATGGTGCTTCGTTGTCACCACAAAATACTTCATACCCGCATTAGCCGCTGCTTTGGCCCACACCTTAGGGTTATAGAGGTCAGGATCAAACCGTTTAAAATAACGCCGCTCATACTCTTCCACTGGGATAGATTCGTGATGCATCAGCCACTCATGACGCGCACCCTGTGCATACAACCCCCAGTGAATAAACATCCCGAAACGGTCATGCGTAAACCACTTCGTATCCCCCTTTGGCAGACCCTTGATTCCTTCAGCAACCTTCACCATATAAACCTCCAAACTCAAGTTTCAAACACGCCACCACGGCTTAAAGAGACCTATCAGTCCCAACAGCCCGACATAATAATAAACCCACCCAAAAAAAGCAACCCAAAACTGCGAGAGTTATGGAGCGAGGTGGGGGCAGATAGGTGCGGAATAGTGAGATCGGCTAAAACAGGGTCGTGGTTAAACAAATTACGCCGGCAAACAACGCTACAGCCATCGTATGACACAATTTGATGTGATATTATGACTAGTATGCCGGTTTATAGTCATTATTTTGGTCTTTCGCTGCATACCAGTTACAGCCGCTGTGGTTGTCGCGG
>JAAYNR010000315.1 GCA_012520735.1 Lentisphaerota bacterium
AAGCATCTTCAAATGCAGTTTGGCGTGCTGACCAGAAGACTGTTGTGGTATCGCCTACCATTAGACGCTGCCCAGAGTCACGATTCAGTAAGGAGTTGAGGGCAGTAGTATAAGCAAAGGCAGCAGTTTGTCCAACAGGAGCATTTTCACCTTGTTGCTTGCCGAAGGAGCAAAAAGCAGGGGCATTATAGCCAACTATGTTAGCTCCGGTAGCATTGGCTCCTGCGATACCTTTTATAACTGGGTGCAGGTTAGCAAACTGATCTTTGTTGCCAGTAACAATACAAAGCGCTTGCTCGCCAGAGGTAGCATTAATTTGCGCGTTAATAGCATTAGTTATTACTGGGTCACGGAACACAGGCTCGATATCACCAGCCAGTTTAAAAGATATAAATGGGCCTGTGGTGCTGATCTCTTCCCATAAATCGTCAAAAGCTGCCAGCTCAGCAATCTTGGTGTCGCGTGCCAGAAAAGAGAGCACCGCACTTACGGCAGAGGATTGCTCTGTCAAGCCCACCTCTGCTATCCGAGACAGAAATGCGGCGTGGGATTCAGCCGAGCGATCGGCTTTGGTGCGCCCTTTTGGTGGCACGTAAAAGCCGAGGGCATAATCTGGGTTATCCCATAGCAAGTTAGAAGCGATTCCAACGGTTCGTTTTACTGCTTGTGGCACCAGGAAACGTCGGGCGCGTCTATTTTTACCTTCCCCTTCACGGGTATCTTCGATATTCAGTAGTGTACCATCAGCTTTAAGCACAATAAGAAAGGGTAGCTCTTTCCACTCCCAGCCAAGGGGAGCTATGCCAGAGTCTGGATCAGCGGCTTTGCGTTGGTAATATTCTGTTAGCGCTTGCAGGATCATTTGCGCACCTCCTCGGAGTTTCTGTCAGGGATGTTGATTATGCCGTTTTCCATGCTTGCACGGAAAAACAGCGGCGTGATGTTTTTAGGATCTGAATAGTCCATATCATATAACATAAAGCCCAGATCCCTAGTTTCGGGGATTGGCTGGAGTTGTTCTTGTGCAGGATGTTTGATGAGGCGGAATGAGCAGGAAAATTCCCGACAACCCAGATAAGGCTGCGTAAAGCATTGTCCTTTAGTAGCCCTACGATCGAACATGGCGGCATATTTTGCCTCTTTTTCATCGGGCATTGGGGTAGTTTCAGCTTGAGTATAGAGTTGCTTTTCTTCGTCGTCAGCGAGCCATTCGGGCGCTGGATTGAGAGAAGGGGCACGTTTATCAGGTGGAATAAACGTAAACTCCGCATAGAGGCGATATTTGACATTAGTCAGCAAGGTAGTAGCTCGCTGAGTGCGGACATCCTCGACCATAATGCCGCTACTTCTGGGGCTGGCTACTGCGGAGACTTCATTGCGGCGTACGGTAGTCCATTTTATCGGGTTTATAACGTCAATGCGCTTTATCTGCCACTGGATGGCTGGCTTCCATAGAATGGCTTCAAAGATGGAGCGTGCGGCAGATGGTGTAATGACATCATAACTGACACGCTCAACCTTCATCTCTGGGCGGGTAAAACAGGCAAAATCACCTGCAACTTCAAGGCAGAATCCTCTCATAGTCTATTCCTTTCTTGGTGGTTTGTGTAAAAGGGGTGGTGACACTGTATGTACAACATTCGACTTTCGGGTAGAGTGGCGTAAAAGCGTTGCAAAGTTATATGTCGCTTATTTTTCATATTATGCACTCTTCTGTTGTTAATCCGCCACGGAAAATGTCGAGACCAGTCTCCATACTATACAATGATGGTATTGTTTGAATAAAGATACCATCATGTGGTTCCTCAATAAAGCCTTTTTGTTTAAGAGAAACGACCATGCTTCGTGGTACAGTAACAGTATAGCGTTGCAAACGACGCATGATGTTTCGCTTGGGGCCAACGGTAATGAGTGAGCTGATTAAAGAGTCGTTGTCGGCATAACGAATAATGATTGGCACGGAGCTCTGGTCTATCATACGGAAAGAAGAAGCGGCTTCACGGAATTGGAATTGTAGGTCGTAGGCATCTTTGGATAGCCAATCGTGAAATGATGCTCCAAGATCGTTTTGACGCCCGTAAAAATGCTCGAAAAAACGCGGATAACTATCAGGAGCATCAGTATCTTGACCTGTTGACAGGAGGTCTAGTGTGGTATCTTCTGCCTTGCGCAAGGCTGTTACTTTACAAGGCTCTGGCGGCATGAATACTATTACTTTGCCGAGTGCAGGAGCGAGGCTACCTTCACGGTTGCAGCGGCCTGCCGCTTGAGCAATGGAGGGGAGTCCGGTAAATGCGCGATATACAACCGGGAAGTCGATATCTACGCCAGCCTCTACCAGTTGAGTGCTGATGACTCGGATTGGCTTCCCCATAGCCAGCGCGTCTTTTACTGAAGCTATAATACTGGAGCGGTGAGCACCACACATAAGTGCTGATAGATGAATGGTGTCAGGCGGCATTAATTTATGTAGCTCATAACAATCTTTGCGTGAGTTAACAATGCACAGCACCTGTTCATGCTCACTTATTTTATGTGCCACTTCTTCCCAGGTCTGACGTGTTGTTAAATCAGTTGGGAACTTGATAGAGACACGTTTGAGCTGTTTGTACAGTTGTAATGTGGGCGGGATTATTTCACGGACATTATCGAGCCCAGGCAAAGCGGGCTGGGTGGCAGTCGACAGAAGAATGGTGGCTCCGTAGTGAGTAGTTAGCTGCTTAAGTGCTTCAACGCATGGTAATAGCAGTTTTGGCGGCAAGAGTTGTGCTTCATCGAGAATGACAACACTGCGGGCTATATTGTGCAGTTTGCGGCAACGACCGGAGCGACACGCGTAGAGTGATTCAAAAAACTGTACATTAGTGGTGACTATGATAGGCGCATCCCAGTTTTCGGTGGCGAGATCTGAGCTGCGAGTTTCGCGAGACGGCTCAAAATTGGAGTGATGCTCTACAACATTATTAGTGCCGAAAAATGAGCGCAACACATCAGCGGTCTGTTCAATAATTGAGGTATAGGGGATGACATAGATAATGCGATTGAGATTGTGATGTAGTGCATGACGTAAGGCAAAGGCAGTGCTGGAGAGAGTTTTGCCGCCTCCAGTGGGTGCGGTAAGGGAGAAAAGACCAGTAGAGAGGGTGGCTGCTTCTTCACAAGATTGGCGGATTGCGGCACGAATACGATTAACATCTGTTGTTGCGGCTTGCTCTTCTTTGGCATTAAGAGCAGTGAAAAATAGGGCTGATAACTCTGTAAGACCAGGATAGTCACCGCGAGCCATTGCCCGTTCTGGGTCCATAAAAGCTTCTGTGTCGAGAAAGTCGGCATCTACCAGACAAGAGTAGAGCATACGAATCCAGAAGCTCATGTCGGGTCCATTGAGCTTCCATGGAGGGGCGAGCTTGGTTGTTTCAGATAATTTTAACTGTGTAGACATCCATATAGCAACCTGTGGCTCATCAAGTATGGCTGCCTCCTCCTGCAAGCGATAGGCAAGCGCACCATTTGGGGTTTCACCATTGAGCCAGTCTGGTAGTCCAGCATGGTGACCTGCAATGCAATATGCAAGAATGCGTCCAATTTTTCCGTATTTTTGCGCAGCCCATACCGCGCCAACCCCAGAGTGCGAATGCTCGGAACCATCATAATCAGGGTCAGTGAGGCCATTACAGTACTTGAGGTAAGACTGGAAAGATGCGCGGGCTTTGCCAAGGTCATGCAGTAAACCTATAAGATGCGCCCAGTGGGAGGAATTAAAAGCAGCAGCAAAGTCAGCAGCTATAGCGGCAACAGTTTCGCTGTGAGACTCAAGGGTGTGCCATTGGCTTGTAGGCTTATTGATTAAACTATGGGCATACATGGTCTAGGTCTCACTTTTCTCTTTTATCCTGTTTGTCTTTATGGAATTGTGCGAGACCGATCCATTGCCAAGGTTCTTCACCTTCAATTGCTAGAAGGCCTTTGTTCCAGTAAAGGGTTACCAGTTCAGCTAGTCGTTTTTCGGAGATACCCTTTCTGGTAAATTGCCAAGCAATATCATAAATTTGCCACTCGACTTGAAAGGTTGTGCCTTTGTTGTTCTCTTCACGTCTAGCCTGCAGGAAGTCGTTCTGGTTGAACCCCGTGAGGATAAAGAAGCCATCTTTTTTGATTTTGGGTAGCTGATTTAACAAGGCGCGTAATGTTAGGGGACCATTTGAGGATTTTTCGTTGTCGAGACACAGTATGCAAAGGCGTTTTTGGGGAGTCTGATCTGGCACTGTGTTTAGCAGTGTGTAGCGTGTTACACTATTATCTGGAGTTGCCGCAATTAGCAGGTTTGTGAGTTGAGTCTCAGCACCGCTTGGATTGGGGAGGGTGAACCAGATGTGCTGCTCATTTGTCTGTGAATTGTAGGCTGTGTGACTTATCCCGGCATGTTTCAAGTAAGGCGAGAGTGCAAGAGAGAAATTCCGGCTCAGACGTACATCTATCTCCTTAATGAGTGTGGTCAGTTTTACACGTGAGATGTTTTTGATTTGCTGCAGAGACTCTGTATCACCCAGCAGTAGCCTATACTCATGGTAGGGGACATATTTGGGCAGAACGGTTAGGCTTTTGGCATCGAGCTGGTGCTTGGGGTGTGGAGCTTCGGGATAGTGCTCCAGAGAGCGTGGTAAGTACTCAAAGGCTTTGGTGGTGTTAGCAGCCTCTTGCGAAACGCTCTCGGTAGCTTGCGAGGTATTTGACTCTTCGCTTGTGCTCTCTTCTGCTGGCAGAGATTCAATTTCTTCTCTGGTGTATGTCCGCTCACCACGGAAAAGAGGATGATAAACTGTCGGCTTTGCAAGTGACTTTTGATCGAGGAAGGTGCCATACATAATAGCAAGTCCATTTACAGAGTCGCCGACACGGGGCACATAGCCCTCTTCGATAAAGTAATGCGGGATGTGGAGCGTCCAGGGAAAGCTGGCTGGGCTTTCTGCGGGGCCAGACCATAAAAGCAGGCGATAGCAGCGCACGCCGGTAGCCTGATATATTGAGCAATTTTCAATGACGGAGATAAACTCAGCCAAAGCGGGTAGCTCTTCATTGTCGCTACAGTTTAGTGCGCGCATACTCGACATGTGAAAATCAACATGCTGTAATTGTGGGTTGTTATCTTCTCTGCGTTTCAGCTCGAGGGCAGCCCCTTCGTAGAGACGGAACCTAGCTTGATTATTGATGCATGTTAATGAGATACCCATGCCAGTAAATGCCATACGAGCACAGCCACCATTAGCAAATACGGTATGATATGCCTCCATCCAGCCATTTTGCGGCACAAATGGCAGCAAGGAGCGCTCTCCACCATAGTCAATGGCAGAGTGCCAGAGGTTGGTAGTATCGGGTTTGTAAAAGGGGGCAATTTTGAAAATATGCTTCTGGATAGGAGCACGGTAAGAGTTGAGTAGCAGATGAACATCCTCTAAGACTTGCCCCTCAGTCTCTGCAATCATGTAGATATCATCTGACAACTCGTAATAGTAGGTAGAACGGGGACAACCCGTAAAGGGCTTGGTTTGTTTAAATTCATGGAGATTCTGCGAAAGCCATTGCCCAAGTGCTGATCCGTTGTGAAAGAAGCATTTATCGTACATAAGTGCTATCTCCTTGGTTGTAGGATCGATAGTAGCCTTGCGGGTTTTGGTAAACCATTGTCTCAACTGGAATCCATTGGAAATTTTCATCCCAACAGTGTAACGTAATATGAAAATCAGGCAGTTTCATGACTATCCTCCAATTGGTGCGAGTATAGCAAGGTTCAGTTTTGTGTCAAGTAGTACCGCAAAACAGGAGAGTATATGTGATATTAGTAGCTAACCCGTTAGCTACTTAACCCGTTAGCTACTGTCAAAAAAACAAGAA
>JAAYNR010000257.1 GCA_012520735.1 Lentisphaerota bacterium
CCCGAATCGGGGGTCGATCAGTGGGCCGTAGGTACCCTTAAATTTGAAGGCGGTATCGTCGCCCAGATATCTACCGGTGTTGGTGTCTCGCAGACCAATGTTGTCGAAATTTTCGGCAGTAATGGCAGTATTATCCTCCCCGAACCCTATGTCGCTAACCGCTCCGGTGCCGTGCCTGGCAAAATTATCGTCCGTGTCAATGGCAAAGACGAAGAGGTTATCGAACTCCCCTCGGCTGTCACCAGCTACGCCTATGAGGCCGATGTCTGTGGCCGGGCTATCATGGCTCGCCAACAGCAGGCAGCAGCACCAGCCATGACTTGGGACGACTCCCTCGGCAATCTACGTGCACAGGATGCCTGGCGTGAGGCGATTGGTCTCACTTATGAGAGCGAAAAACCGGCAGCCCTCGGCAAAATCACACCCGCTGGCCGCAAGCTCGCCCGCCGTGCCGATGCCATCATCCCCGATGGCCACATCGATGGCCTCGATAAACCGATCTCACGGCTGATCATGGGCGTCGATAATCAGCAGACCATTACCCACGGTCAGGCTGTTTTTGACGACTACTTCATGCGTGGTGGTAACACTTTTGATACCGCTTTTGTCTATGGTCAGATCCGCTCAACTGTTCTGGGACAGTGGATCAATGCCCGCGGTGTCCGTGATGATGTGGTTGTTATCGCTAAAGGCGCTCATACACCAATGTGTTACCCCGAAGCTCTGGTCTCGCAACTCGACGAGCAACTAAAATGGCTCAATATTGACTACGCCGATATCTATATGATGCACCGTGATAATCCCGATATCCCGGTTGGCCGTTTTATCGACACCCTTAATGATCTGGTCAAAGCCGGCAAAATAAAGGTGTTCGGTGGTAGTAACTGGTCACTCGACCGTGTCAAGAAGGCCAATGCTTATGCCAAAAAGAAGGGACTTCAGGGGTTCTCCGTAGTATCGAACAACCTCTCGCTGGCCGAGATGGTCAAGCCTGTCTGGGCCGGCTGTCTCCACGTCCATGATGCCGCCTCACGTGCCTACCTCAAACGGTCGGGTCTGGCACTGCTGCCGTGGTCGAGTCAGGCACGCGGTTTCTTTGTACCGGAAATTTCGCATCCCGATATCCGCAAAGACACCTCACTTGTTGAGAGCTGGTACTCGGAAGATAACTTCCGCCGTCAGGCAAGGGCCATAGAGGTCGCTAAGAAGAAGGGCTGCCAACCGATCAATGTGGCACTGGCCTGGGTTCTGCATCAACCCTTCCCAACCTTCCCGCTGATCGGACCACGGCAAATCTCCGAAACCCGCTCTTGCTTTGAAGCCCTCAAGGTTAAGCTCACTGCCAAAGAGTGCAAGTACCTCAATCTTGAGATCTAAGAAGCTGTGTCGCGCCTCCTGATCACCACTATCAGGGGGCGTGGCCTCTCGCTCCCAACGCCATAACTTATAAAGGATCGTCAGGGAGTTTCACTAACTGGTCGCCGTCATTGTACAAGCCACAGGAGTCAGCCACTTTTGTCTACCGCTAATCGCCGCACACCTTCTAAACTATCGCGCGGTTGCGAATTTATCCGCGCTAATGGCGGTATTGGTTCAGTAGTTAAACTCGTCTGGCGTAAACTCCACGAGCGCGGCCTCCTCTATACTCTGCGTGCAGTACACACTAACCTCTCGCCGCTGCCACGTAATCCTCAACGTAACTATCGCCACTTTATAACCCGTCACGAGGCACACCACATCACCACTCTGCTGCAGCAAACCACACACCACGCACCCCCGTCACTCCTCTTAATTTCGTTTACTGCCACGCCGTCTCACCCCGATAAAACTGACGCATCTAACCCCCTCGCACCTCTCCTCCTCACCACCCACGTCAATCTTAAAGCAACTCCGACACTCCCATCAAACTGGCAACTGATCACACTCCCCTCTCCGCCAGATGCCGTTGCCATCAATAAACTCCTCGCCGGTTCTACAGCCGACTACTTCACCATTTTGCCACCGGACGCTCTCCTCTCACCGCTGGCACCAACTATTATCAATAACAGCCTCGCTACCCCCGATGGCACCCCACCGCCGCTCCTTCTCTATACTGATGAAGATCGTTTCACCCCCGCCAACAAACGCCACGCCCCACACTTTAAACCCGACTGGTCGCCCGACACCATCCTCGACTGGCCGTACAGTGGCCACCTCACCATCTTTAACCTGCCGCAGGCTCACCAAAAAGGCCTCTTTACACCTACCCTCACCACACTCAATGCCATGGTCTATGACCTCACACTGAAACTCGCCCTCACCACCATGCTCACCCATTCAACTGTCGCCTCTACAACTATCCGCCATATCCCCGCTGTTCTCTGTCACCTCGCGCCATCTGCTTCACTCACACCCCAAGCCCTTGCCGAAATCGACCACGTGCGCCTCACTGCCGCCACTACCATTAATATTACAGCAATACCCGAACCTGCCTCCACAACACCTCCCCAGTGCCCCAAGGCCGATCTCGGCTTTGCCAATGTTCTCGCTCTGCCCCACCTCCGCCCTCTCCACCACGACTCACCTCTGGTAACTATCATTATCCCCACTCGTGACCACCTTGACGATCTCCGCAAATGTCTCGACAGTATCACCAATCTCACCTCTTACCACCACCTTGAAGTAGTCGTTATCGATAACGGTTCTACCCACCCTGCCACCATCGCCTATTTTGAACAGATTACCCCACATATCTCTACCCTCGATAATCGTAAGATCCCGGTGCACCTGCTCCAACTCGATATCCCCTTTAACTTCTCAACCCTCAATAACCGTGCTGCATCACTGGCCCGGGGCGATTACCTCCTCTTCCTCAATAACGATACCGAGGTGATCACCCCCGACTGGGTAGAGCGTCTCCTCGGCCATGCTGCTAAACCTTGGGCCGGTGCCGTAGGAGCCACCCTCCTCTACCCCAACACCACTATCCAACACACCGGCGTGGCAACGGTCGGCATCGGACCCACCCACGTTTTTAATCATCTCCCGCACGCTTACCCCCACCCCCGCTGTCAGCGCGACGGCAACTGGTCTGCCGTAACCGCCGCCTGTCTAATGGTCAAAAGCGAAAAATTTCACGCTATCGGCGGCTTCAACGAAAATCTCGCCGTCGCCTTCAATGATGTCGACCTCTGCTACCGACTCCACGCCCGTGGCTGGTTCTCTATCCTCGCTTCTCAGGTTCGCCTCTTCCATCACGAATTCAAAACACGTGGCCATGATCGCGCTTCAATCGCCAGACGCCAACGTATGGAGAATGAACTGGAGACCCTCTTTACCACCTGGCCCGCTATGCGCGACGACCCCTTTTACCACCCGGCATTGACCAAATCTTACCCGAATTTCCTGCCGCTGTCGTAATATTAGTAGCTAACC
>JAAYNR010000070.1 GCA_012520735.1 Lentisphaerota bacterium
ATTTAAAAGGAATAGAGGTGACGATGACTCTCAATGCTGCCTTAGCTGCTTCAGCGCAACAACTTATGAAGATAGCTGCTTGAACTTCTTGTTTTTTTTGACAGTAGCTAACGGGTTAGCTACTAAAGCACACTAATGTAGTTTAATTTAAGTTGAATAACAACCTCAAACTGAAAAACCGTATTTACTGTTTATACGTTTCGCTTCTTACTACTCACCGTATCTTTATGCTTCGCTCATCAATGGCTTGCACGATGCGCTACTAAAACTTACACTGGTCTCTGTCTCTATAAACTGGAATTGTGAGTGTGATATATGGCTGATACTATTGAAGATCAAATTGAAATATTACGGAGTGAGGCTGCAACACATGCCAATGACCCCGGTTTCGGCAAATTATGCGCTGAAATGTTGCTGCAGGATAATAAAGACCGCCTGTTGGCGGCGTTTATCGAAACAGCCGGCTTTGGCACAGAACCGCCACTGGAGTCGTTCCGCCGACTAGAGTTGTTGCGTTCGCTGCAACCCGGTGCATTTTGTATCAATAAAACGTGGGGCTTTGGCGTTGTTCAGGCCGTTGACGACTTTTACAAACGTATCACCATAGATTTTCGTCGTAAACGTGGCCACCAATTAACCCTCTCTTATGCCGTTGAAGCCGTTACGGTGGTCGATAGCAACCATATACTGGCCAAACACCATAACGACCCCGCCGCAATGGCACAACTGGTGGCCGAACAACCGGACGAGGTGGTGCGTCAGACCCTGACCGCATTTGGTGCCATGCCGGTTAGCCGTCTGGAGAGTATCCTGACTGAAGCAGAGATCATAGCACCTGCCGACTGGAAGAGCTTCTGGGAGCGCGCCCGCCGCGCTTTAAAAAACAACTCTACTGTCGCTATCCCACAAAAAAAGACCGAGCCGATTATACTGGTCTCCGGCAAGAAAGACCTCTCCACTACCCTCAGAGAGCGGCTGCAAGCAGAGCGGGATATTAAAACAATCCTTGAGCTCATCACCGAAATTGAGGCTCTGGAGACAACTGTTGACCAAGACACAGTTGCGGTAATCGCCGACCGGGTCGCTTTTGCCGTGAAAAACTCTTTTAATAGTGATACCGCTAACTACGCCCGGCTGACCATAATAGCCGCTCGCCTGAAGTTGCCCGGTATCCCCACCACCGACATGCACGCCCACCTGCTGCAAAAAGACCATTTCATCAGCGCCGCCAAAGAGTTAACAGCACGCGAAGCCGGCGAGCTAGCGCACTTTATGTTGTCTGACCATACAGCAGCCCAACAGCGTGCTGTAGAGAATATAACACTGCTGCCGCATACAATACTTGCCGACACCCTGCAAATACTGAGCAACAGCGCAAACAGTAACAATGCCGCCGCAGCCTGCCGGATGGCTCTATCAGGCACACAAAGCACACCAGTCCTCCTTTACTGGGCTCTCCGTAACCACGATGCTTTCACCGATTGGGAGCTCCCCGGCTACTATGAACTCCTGTTGCGGGGGATTAACTTTCTGGAAGAACACCATAGCGGCGAAGCACTACGGATGCAAAACAGCGTGCGTACCCTCTTTGAAAATGAGAAGTGGTTTACCGCACGTTATGCTGCTATCGAAGAGTTGCAGCGGCGGGCTCTGTTTGAGCGGGTGCAAGCCTCGGGGATATGGGAACCCGCCGCACGTCACCGCATGCTTCAGGCTATGATCAAGGTTGACCCCAAACTCTCAATAAACCGCAAAAGTGCCCCCACTCAAGCGGTGCCGCAACAGCGGTTGACGTCATGGCGGTCGTTACGTGAACGCCAAGAGACATACCGTAAAATGGTAGAAGTAGAGATGCCGCAAAATAACCGCGACATCGCCGAAGCACGCAGCTACGGTGATTTACGTGAAAATTTTGAATATCAGGCCGCTAAACAACAGCAAGCTACCCTGTTGCAGCGCCTCTCTGTCATGGATGCCGATTTACGTCAGGTCAAGGGGAGTGATTTTGCCGGAGCCGCCACCGATACCGTAAACTGTGGCACAACAGTAACCTATGAAACTGCCGACGGCACGCGCTCTACCTACCATATACTGGGAGAGTGGGACAGCAACACCGAACTTGGCATAATCTCCAATAAAAGCGAGCTCGCACGCCGCCTGTCAGGCAAGCAAATTGGGAGCCAAGTGGAGATACCAAGTCTGGAAGGCGATGTTGCAGCGCAAATTATTGCCATCGAGCCATTGCCTGAGACAATTCGAGCCTGGGCAAAGGGCTGACCACTTAAGCAGTAAACTAACCAGCGTTTAACGGGTAGCCATAATTGGCTTTCCCCATCTGCCGCTTTTTGCTATCTTTACTATTTTAAGCCATATGAAAAAATGGCTACAATTATGGAATCTTAAATTATGCAGTTTATTAAAGCACTTTTTGGGACTAAAGCACAGCGCGATGCCAAGCGGATGCTGCCCCTCGTAAACCGAATCAATGCGATAGAAGAAGAATACCAACGCCTCTCAGATGAGGCACTGGTAGCCAAAACTACGGAGTTTCGCGAACGGCTGGCTAAAGGCCAGACGCTCGACGATATCCTTTGCGAGGCTTTTGCCGCTGTGAAAAATGCCTGCCGCCGCCTCTGTGGCACCAGCCACATGGTAAACGACCACGAGCTCGTCTGGGATATGATCCCCTTTGATGTGCAGCTCATGGGTGGTATTGTCCTACATCAGGGTAAAATTGCTGAGATGCAAACGGGTGAGGGTAAAACCCTTGTTGCCACCCTGCCGCTCTACCTCAACGCCCTTACTGGTAAAAATGTACACCTCGTCACTGTTAACGACTACCTCGCCCGCCGTGATGCCGAGTGGATGGGTGTGGTCCTCAAGTATCTGGGCCTTACAGTGGGTTGTATCCAGAACTATATGTCGCCTGCACAACGCCGCGAGCAGTATGCCTGTGATATCACTTATGGCACCAACAGTGAATTCGGTTTCGACTACCTCCGTGATAACGGCATGGCCATGGATCCTACACAGGTTGTGCAAAATGGCTATAATTATGCCATTATCGACGAAGTCGACAGTATCCTAATCGACGAAGCCCGCACGCCGCTGATCATCTCCGGTCAAGCCCAGCAAGCGTCGTCACACCAGTATGCTGAACTCAGACCTCTGGTGGAGCGACTCTTTAAGCGACAGCAGGAACTCTGTAACAAAATAATCGCCGAAGCTAAAAAAGCCCTTGATGAAGAAGACCACGAAACCGCTATGTGGCGCCTCTATCAGGTCTACCATGGCGCACCGAAACATAAGCAGTTTCTCCATCTGATCGAAGAGCCGTCTGTGCGCAAATTGCATGAGCAGGTCGAAAATATGATGCTCACAGATATGCGCAAGGAGCAGGCTCGCCAATTGCGTGAGGAACTCTTCTTCACCATCGATGAACGAAGCCGTGAAGTGGCTCTTACCGATAAAGGGTGCGAGGCCATGAATCCCAGTGACCCCGCCATGTTTCTCATGCCCGACCTCGTCTCAGCTATGTCAGAGCTCGAAGGCGACAAAACAATCAGTGCCGTTGAACGTAACAAGCGCCAACAGGAGATACGTGCCGACTTCATGATCCGCAGTGAACGCGTCCGTAATGTCGACCAACTTCTCCGTGCTTACAGCCTGTACGAGCGTGATGTAGAGTATGTGGTGCAAGACAACCGCGTCATGATCGTTGATGAATTTACCGGTCGTATCCTCCCCGGTCGCCGTTGGAGCGATGGACTCCATCAGGCAGTCGAGGCCAAAGAAGGTGTGCAGATCGAGAGCGAAACCCAAACCCTCGCTACTATCACTATCCAGAACTACTTCCGCCTCTACAACAAACTTGCCGGCATGACCGGTACCGCCGAAACTGAGGCCTCTGAGTTTAACGATATCTACAAACTCGATGTCGTCGTAATCCCCACCAACCGCCCCATCCGCCGTGTCGACCAAAACGATCTCATCTACAAAACACAACGTGAAAAATATAAGGCCATCATCGCTGATGTCGCCGAACGCAACCGCAAAGGCCAACCAGTCCTCCTCGGTACCGTCACTGTCGACACCTCCGAAGTTCTCAGCCGTATGCTCCGTATGGCCAATATCACCCACAATGTCCTCAATGCCAAAAACCACGAGCGTGAGGCTGAGATTGTCGCTCTGGCCGGACAACCCGGCGCTGTCACCATTGCCACCAACATGGCTGGTCGTGGTACCGACATTAAACTCGGCAAGGGTGTTGTCTGGACCGACAACGCCATCATTAAATCGCAAACTACCCTTGACGATAAGATCAAAGGTGAAAACAAAACCCTGCGCCACCTCCTTGAAGAACGCCCTTGCGGTCTCCATGTAATCGGTTCCGAGCGCCATGAATCACGCCGTATCGACCGCCAGCTCCGTGGTCGCTGTGCCCGTCAGGGTGACCCCGGTTCATCACGCTTTTTCATCTCGCTGGAAGACCAGCTCATGCGTCTCTTCGGCTCCGACCGCATCGCCAACATCATGACCCGTCTCGGTATGAAGGAGGGTGAAGCACTGGAACACCGCTGGCTTAACCGCTCGGTTGAAACTGCCCAACGTCGCGTTGAAGAACAGAACTTCTCCATCCGTAAACGGACACTCGAATACGACGACGTCATGAACAAGCAACGTGAGGTGATCTACGACCTCCGTGGTGAAGTGCTACGCGCCGCATCATCGCACGAAAAAATCCTCGATATCTTTAACGATATAATCCTGACCCAATGCCAAGGCTATCTCAACTCATCTAAAGAGGCTGAATGTCGGCCCGGTGAACTGGCCGAAGCCTTGATGACACTCTTCCCCATCGCCGTCACTACTGAAGAACTGGCGGTTTATGTCGGTAAACCCGACGAGGCCGGTGCCGAGGTCTTCAATCGCGTCGCCGATGCCTACGAAGTTAAATGCTCAATGGAACCGCCGGAGGCCCTCCCTTTCCTTGAACGTCAGGTGGTGTTGAGCTGTATCGACGAACAGTGGCAGGAGTATCTCCGCTCAATGGACGACCTCCGCCATAATGTTAGCCTCCGTGCCTATGGCCAGCGCGACCCGTTGATCGAATATAAACGCGAGGCGTTTCAGATGTTTGAAGAACTGGTCGAAAAAATTAAGAGTGAAGTCGCCCAGACAGTCTTCCGCGCTACCGCCTCTCTCGCTAATTTTGAACGTATGCGAGCCGCTGCTGTTACACGCCAGCAAAGAACAGTCCATCAGTCGGTCTCACTGCTCGGAGCCATTGAGTCTGCCGCCGGCCAACCTCAGCAGCCAGCCACTGCCGTCCCCGAAAGCGCCGCCGCCAGTTTTGAAGCTGCCATGCAGCAGATGAACACCCCACCAAAACCTATTATCCGCAATGCCCCACGTGTTGGTCGTAATGACCCCTGCCCTTGTGGCAGTGGCAAAAAATACAAAAAATGTTGCGGCGCATGACCTCTAAGCCACAAAAACTGTCGCACAACAGAGCCGAAAACCCCATCAGGAGACGCCTCATGAAACCGCTGCTAATTATTATCTCAGCCCCCTCAGGTACCGGCAAAACCACCCTTTGCGACCGCCTACTGCGTGACTACCCGGAGATCACCTACTCTGTATCATGCACCACCAGATTGCCACGTGGTGAAGAGGAACACGGTGCCGACTACTTCTTCATGGACACCACAGAGTTTGAACGCCGCCTCCGCGCCAACCAGTTTATGGAGCACGCCATTGTCCACGGTAATCGCTACGGCACACTGCGCGAACCTGTCGAAGAGGCGATGTCAGAGGGCCAGAGTGTCCTTATGGATATCGATGTCGCCGGTGCCGCACAAGTACGTGAGTTTGTCGCCAAACTCCCTGAGGACAACATCATGCGCCAGGGATTTGTCGATATCTTTATCCGTCCACCCAGTATTGAAGTGCTCCGTGAACGTCTGCTGGGGCGCGCTGAAGACGATGAAGAAACAATAGCCCTGCGCCTCGAAAATGCCGCTGGGGAAATGGCTCGCGCCAAAGAATATAACTATCAAATAGTAAACGACAAACTAGAGGATGCCTGCATGGAGCTAGATGAAATAATCTTATATGCCAGCACCAAAGTACGTCGGAACCTGTTTTGATAAACAAACTGGTGGGCCGCGTGGGGCTCGAACCCACGACCCCGTGATTAAAAGTCACGTGCTCTTCCGACTGAGCTAGCGGCCCTTGAAAAAAGCTAGATAACCAAAAATTGACGACAATGTCAAGTGTACTCTCCTAAAAAGGACAAATATGAGTTTTAACCAAGAAACAATGGCAGTTCAGTATCTCTTTGAGAGTGAACCACAAACATCTTTTCGCCTCGGTGATATCGCTAAAATACTCGGTCTCCGCGGCAAGCAGCTTAAACGCCTCCAGGGGATCATCACCAAACTGAATGGTGATGGTGTCATAAAGCAGATCAAACCGGGGCTGTTCCAACTGGTCGCTGTTGAGACTGCTGCCAGCGGCCGCCTGACAGTCTTACGCAGTGGCATGGGCTATATCACCGATAAAACCAACGGCACCACCATCTGGGTGCCACGCGAGGATATGGAGCGTGCCCTCCCCGGCGATACCGTAGCCTTACACCTTACCCGCAGCACTTCCGATGAAAAACGTGGCCGAGTGGTAAATATCGAACAACGCGCCGCACGCGATATCGTCGGCACTCTCTCTATTCGTGGCAACCAGCTCTTTGTCTCACCATTGGATCCCGCCTATAAACACGACTTCACCGTCCCTGATGCCAAAGGGGGTAAAGAGGGCGATCGCATTGTCATACGCCTCACCAGTTGGGACAACACCAATGAACACCCGCAGGGTGAAGTTGTCGACGTTATCGGCCCGGCCGATAAACCGTCGCTCGATACTGATGTCATCTGTCGCCAGTATAACCTCCCCGGACCTTTCGCGCCTGAGACAGTACGTGAGGCCGAAAAAGTCGGCGAGCGCCTCCAGAGTCCCGGCAAACGACTCGACCTGCGCGAAGATTTCATCTTTACCATCGACCCCGCCAAAGCCCGCGATTTTGACGATGCCCTCTCGCTCCATACCGATAAAGATGGCAACCGCGTCCTTGGTGTCCATATCGCCGATGTCGGCCACTTTGTCCGCAAAAACTCTCCACTCGATAAAGAAGCTCAGGAACGTGGCACCACCGTCTATCTGGTCGATAAAGTTATCCCCATGCTCCCCGAGCAGCTCTCCAATGGCGTCTGCAGCCTCCGCCCTGATGAAGACCGCCTGGCCCTCTCTGCCTTTCTCACCTTTAATGAATCGGGTCAGCGCATCAGCCACCGCTTTGCCAAATCTATTGTCCGCTCCAGATTACGCCTGACCTATGAACAAGCCCTGGCTATCATTGACAACCGCAAACCCGAAGGGCTCGACAACCCCCTCCCCAATGAGGCACGTCAGGCCATCCCTGCCATCAACCATCTGGCACGTCAATTACGTCAGGCGCGCATGGATGCCGGTGCGCTCGATCTGGAAGTCCCCGAGTGTGAAGTCATCCTCGACAAAGACGGCCGCATGACTGAGATTAAAATCACCCCCTCCGACCACTCACATCAGATGATTGAAGAGTGTATGGTTGCTGCCAATGAGGCTGTTGCCAGCGAACTCTCCGCCCGCGGCATCAACATCCTCGCCCGTTTGCATGAACCACCCGATCCCGAAAAAATAGAAGAGCTTCAGGCCTCTCTCAACGTGCTCGGTTTTAAACCCGGCGACCTCAGCTCACCCAAACGGCTGGCTCGTTTCATCGCCAGTACCGCCAACCACCCACTCAAGCATCACGTCCACAGCCTTGTCTTACGCAGTATGAAACGCGCTGTTTACTCAGCCGACGACGCCGGCCACTTTGGCCTCGCCAAGCGTTACTACTCCCACTTCACCTCGCCTATCCGGCGCTATCCTGATCTGATCCTCCACCGCCAACTTGCTGGCTTCATAAGCCGCTCAACTAATGGTGGGCGAGTAGAACAATCATACCTCAAGGCTATGGCCGAACACACCACCGAGATGGAACAACGCGCCGATGACTCCTCGCGTGCTTTAATTGAGATAAAAAAATACCGCTTCCTGCAACAACAACTCGATGATGCCAACCCCATCATCTACGATGCCACCGTCTCCCGTGTCACAAACTTCGGCATCTTTCTCGATATTACAGCACTCCAGCTCACAGCCATGGTACACGTCTCCATGCTCGGCAACCAGTTCTTCCACTACAACCGTGGTAAAGAGACCCTCAGTGCCGGTGATACCGTCTACCGCATCGGCAGCAAAGTCCGCGCCCACGTAGTCTCGGTCGACTTCCCCCAGCGCCGCGCCGATTTCAAATTAGTCACCGACACCCCCTCAGACAAAACAAACAGCAAACCTGAAAAAACCGGAGCCAAGTCTAACAAAGCCCGGGCCAAGTCTGACAAAACCGGTGCACGCACATCCCAAGCCAAAACGAGCACTGCTAAACCCAAGTCAAGCTCAGCTAAAACCGGCTCACGCCCTCCCCAGCGGCGTTCACGCCGTACACGAGCTACTTAAACAAATGAAGAAGGGTGAAGGGTGAAATACTCTTAAACGCTTACTCTTCGACGAATCACTTAAACGAAAACCACAAAGCCCCAAAGACGCATCTCTGCCGCATTGCGCCCTGCCCTGAAAGGGCTATACATACCAGCCCGAGGCAACGCCACGGAATTACGTCACAACATGAATTTAGCCCTGTAAGGGCGTGACATAAACAAGTTCCCGACACGCAGATGGCCATTCATTAGCCCCGACAAAGCTTGCGACAAAGCTCACGACAAAGTTTGTGCTTGCCATTACACCTTGTTACGGTGCGGCATAACGGCGCACCGCCCTACTCCGCAGCACCCGGGCCACCGCAGCCCGAACATTCCCCTCCGTGCCTTCCGCACCATTCCATGCATTCCGTGGTTAATAATCGTTTAAGCAACTCGTCTAAAACTGCTTACAGCCGTAACCAAATGTTATACAGCATA
>JAAYNR010000031.1 GCA_012520735.1 Lentisphaerota bacterium
CCCTTCACTTTTCACCATTCACACTTCTCTACCTCGTCTAAGTGTAAGCGTTTAAGTGTATTTTCCTTCAACCTTTACCATCACACCTATTCGTGTAGATCCGCAGATAAACCACCTTTCCCTTCTTCTTTGTTGCCTATATTGGAACTAGTGTCATATAATTGTTTTCGCTGTCGTATTTTGTTGTGTTCGGCCGTATCGGAGGGGTTTACGCATCTCTGGCGAAACATGGCAGCAATTAACTGTTTTTCACTCTTAGCCCACAAGTGTTGTATGAAGTATTTATCTACCGCGATCGCTTTTATCGCGCTCTCAACTTTTACCTTTATTCCCCCTGTGATCGCTGTTACTGTGCCGCCGGCTTTTCAGGAGAGTATCTCTACGCCGCATTGGCGTTGGGAGGGACGTAATGCCGCCGGTACGGTGCGGGCTCTGTTTATCACTCAATCTTATGCTGTGCGTGATCCCGATGAGCTGGCGCAACGTTTCGATATTGAGGTGACTACTCTCGGTGTGCCGGGACAGCCGCCTAATGGTATTAAAGTCGATAATAATCACCTCGCCTCTCTCCTTACTAATGAGTATCATGCCGTTGTCATCACCCCATATTATGCGCGTGATATTTTTGACCAGATCAGCCCCGAAAACCGCGCCACTATCCTCAATTTTGTCCGCCGGGGTGGTACCCTCGTAATAAGTCGTGGTTATGGCTCCTGGCCGGCACCTAAGCCATCTGTTAAAACAAGTGATGATCTGCTCGGTGATCTCCTCAGTGGTGAGATAGATAAGCCGGAGGTGGTTGATGATGGCCGCCTTAATCTGGGTAGCCTTGATCACGATACCGGCTCACCTCAGATTACTCTCAGCAGTGAAATGACCCGTGCACTGCCACCGGTACAGGTTCATGGCAGTAAAGGGGTACGCCGTACACATGGCCCCTCTTATCGCGGTGGACTCTCAATGGCTACTCTGCCACTCGGCAAAGGAAAGGTGGTCTATCTCTTTGGCGTTGGTGGACACTGGACCTCGTTTAATGCGCTGCTCGGTGAGGATATCGCCTGGCCAACCCACAGCAACCCCGGTGCTTTTTTCGACGATCCCGTAGCGCCCGAACTCCACTTTGCTATTGTGGCCCGCTGGTTACGTAAGACAACCTCTATGGAGGCCGATCTCACCGTGCGCACTGTTTCGGTCGAGACCGATCCCGCACCGCTTGACACCCCCAACTCACTGCGACTCACCTTTAGCAAAGCTACCACTGAAGGGCTCTCTCTCTGCTGGATGCTCTACTCGCCGCAAGCTGATCTGCTCGCTAGTAACACCGTGCCGGTCGCCTCCGGTGTGTTTGATGCTGATGTCTCTTTTATGCCATCTAAAGTCGGCCCTCTGGTTTGTCAGTGGCGCCTGGAACAGGCCGGAACGACACTCGACAGCGGTGCCGCAGCATTTGTCGCTACTGCACCGGTTGCCCTCGCCTCTGTCTCTCTCCCAACCGCACCGGCCCCAAACACTCCTCTCGCTCTCTCGTGGCAACTTACCGCCGCAGCCGACGAGACACATCACATCATTTTGCAGCTCTACGATCCAAAGGGGAACATTGTCGCCATGGCTGACACTCCTGCCCACGCCGGAGAGACAACGCTCGCCCCGTGGCCGATCCGCTACACCACATATACCCTGCGAACACTTCTCCTGGCTGACGGCCGAGCCATCGATGAACAGCGTCAGCCTGTCACCTGTTTGCTTGATCGTGCCACCGACACCGACGAATATCTCGTCGCCGCCTGGGCCATGGAGGGTGGTCTCGGCACCTGGCAGGGACGCTACCGTAGTGCTATCCTCAACCGCCTCGGCATCATGGCTCTCAGTGGTAATGGCGGAGCACCGTTTTATCGGATGATCGGTGAAGCCGCGATGCGCCCCACTCTCTGTAACATCTTCCATCCTGCCGCCCGCTCCCGTCCCGGCTACGATGCCACGAAAGCTCATGCTAATCTGTTACACAAAGCCGAGGAGGCTGCCCCACACTCCCCGGTCGGCTATATGTTTGGTGATGAGCCTGGCAATATGGGCGACGTTATTGAGTACTCCAGTCAGGCAGCCGCTACCATACGCCAAGCCGACCCTACCGCACGTGTTGGCTGGAGTGGTGTCTGGCTCGATTTCAAACAGGATGTCCCCGAGTTCTTCAAAACATGCAACTATGTCACTGCCTACAGCCCTCACCACCTCTACACCCCTAACCTCTGGCTAGGCGTAGAGCGCGACCTCTATCGCTCTTTTAAGCAACCCGACTCAATCCTCACCTGCTGGACTCACTACGCTCCCTGGGCCGATAACGAACCCTATAGCAGAACCGTCCCCTGGCTCTGGCTCTTTGAAGGGATGAATGGTGTCTCGTATTTCTCCACGGCTGATGAATTTGCCATCCTCCCCGGAGACCTCCGTCTTACCCATGAGACACGCTGGTGGAACGAAGAACTGAGAGAATTGAAACATGGTGCCGGCAAACAACTTATCGGTATGGAGCGTGATAATGGCGGTATACGCATCCTCTTTACCCGCTATGCCGGTGGCAGCGAAACCTGGATGCGTGCCCTTAACCAGCTCAATATCCCCTACCGCCTTTTTGATCGTGACGAGCTTGTTACCAATCCCGACCAACATGTGAAGCTGGTAATTTGCCCTGAGCCACAGCATCTCAGTGAAAAAGAGAGTGCCGCATTACAGGCATGTGCTGCCGCCGGTGGTATTGTAGTGGCTGTCGGGCCGGCGCTGACCAACAGCAACAGTCGGCTTGAAGCGCTCTTTGGACTTACCCGCCCGGCAGATAATCCCCCTCTCCAGACCACCGCCAATATCAACTCTACTGTCTCTCTGCGGCTCCCCGCAGACCAGCAAGCGCCGCCTCTCACCCTCAGCGGCAAAACCACCGGCGAATGTCGGCTCGCCCCCGGTAGCGGACACGCCATTGCCACTTTCAGTCGGTTGGGCGACAAAACACCCGAGAGCAACCTGGAGCATCTCGACTTCCTGTCGCCTCTCTTTGAGACCCCTGCTGCTATTGCCAAACAGCATGGCTCCGGACTGGCCCTCTATCTCAATTTCCATCCCGATCTCGCAGCCGCCAAAAACCTCATCACTAATCTGGTGGCACAAACCTCCCTGCCACCACCTGTTGCTCAGATCACCTGCAACGCCACCCCCGCCGACACTATCTACCTCTACCCCTTTAAAAATGGCCCTGTCACCATGCTCGGCGTGGTTCAAGATTATTGGCGTGTACCGCCACAGTGGAACGTGGCCGCCGAAAATGGAAACACTCATGCAGGGCAAACCGCTCTCTACTACTATCACGGGCCGTCAATTTGGGCTGAACACCCGGCGCAAATTAAACTCGCTACAGCGGCACACCTCTACAATGCCCGCACCGGCCTCTATTATGGTCGTGTTGAGCAGGCGCAATTCCAACTTCAGGCAGGTCGCCCTGATCTCTTTGCATTGCTCCCCTATCGCGTCGAAGAGCTGAAACTCACCC
Source organism: Lentisphaerota bacterium (assembly GCA_012520735.1). Taxonomy (GTDB): domain Bacteria; phylum Verrucomicrobiota; class Kiritimatiellia; order RFP12; family JAAYNR01; genus JAAYNR01. The sequence goes on from JAAYNR010000031.1 coordinate 3,539, forward strand.
TACCCACTACAGCCACCCCCGGTGAATTGGTAAATATCGGAGTGGAGCTATTCACTGATGGCCCCGCAGCGGGACGTCATGTGGTTAATGTAACCCTCACCCATGATAGCGCCCCGCACCCGGCAGAGAGTCGCAACGTAGAGTTACTTAACGGCAAAGCCACCCTCACCTTGCAGCTCCCCTATAACACCCCCAGCGGTGTTTGGAAAGCTTTAGCCCGCGATGCTGTGAGTGGACAATACACGACAAAAACTCTCTCTGTAGTCAGCACCACCCCCATTGCCGGCGGTGTGCTGCACCCTAAACACCCTGTCAGCACACTCACTGCACTCCCCTGGCCGCAGGGGCGTCTGGTCTCACACGCCGAAGCCAAACAACAGCGAGAGGCCTCACAAAGCGATAAAGTCTCCGTCAGTGGTGCCACGCTCACCCCTTACGCACTGCCGCAACACTGGGGCAAATATGCCAACCAAAAAGGGCTAAAAGCTAATTTCACCCTGCGCAATCCGCTCGCTTATTATCAGATGCGCTATGAAGTCTGTAACGATTGGGAGGCCAACGGCTGGGAAAAAGGGCGCATCTGGGCCAACGCCCGCCCTGGTCTGGGGATTCATCGCCCTAACCCTATGGCGTGGTATTACAACGGCTATCTGGAGATATGGCTCGACGATCTCTGTGCTGCTAACTATGCCGCCACATCTATTACTGACTCCTCAGCCAACGGTAATGGACAAGTCGATATGGCCTTTACTACTCCTAGTGGCGACGTCACTCTCTCTTTTGCCATGATGCCTGACCACATCGGGCTCTTCCAGCAACTTGAAATACGTCCCTCCAAGCCACTACGTAATGTCAAAGTGATGTTCCGGCGTTATGAATGGGCTGACCAACCGCATCGCTTTATCGAGATCGACCCTGAAGAGCAAAGCTGGGCCTTAACCGGTGATCGCCATGCAGACCGCGCCCTCGGCAAAGGTCGCGGCCCGGCAGCTATGTTGGTTGAGCCGGCAGCGTGGGACAAAGTCTCCTTCACACCACCACACCCGACACTGCAAAAAACAATCAACCTTCAGGCTGGCGAAACCTTTAAGACAGGCTGGGTCTTATGGCTCTTCCCTGATCACGGCAACGAACAGGCCCACAACTACCTACGCGACAACTCGGCCGCCACCAGACAACGGTTAGCGGAGTTAATTAACTCCGCTTGGCAGTAATCGCTTTATAAAGCTCACCTGAAGTTTTGGCGGCCAACACTGCAGCGCGCCCTTTTTCATCAAGCACAGTACTGATACAGGCCATAAACTCCAGATATGGCGATGTCGAAGTCTCGTCCGAGAGGACAAGGGTGAAGATTTGCGACGGTTTGCCATCGGCTGACTCAAAATCAACCCCTTCAGGCTTAACCCCTACAGCACAAGCCAATACGCACGGCATTGTAGTCCGTCCATGCGGACTGGCCACGCCATCAGTAAGGCCGGTAGACATTACCCGTTCACGCTTCATGATAGCCTCAAGTGCAGTAGCGCGATCCCCAACACAACCTGTGGCCACAATCAGATCAAGCAGCTCCTCAATTATACCCAGTTTAGTGTCGGCTTTCAGCCCGACCTTCACCATCTCCGGCTTGAGATAACGTGCAATCTTCTCCCCAGCATCTGACGAACGGGTGTTTTGCCTCCTGTTATTATGCGCATCCAGTACATCACGCGGATCGAGTGGGTGCCTTAACGCCTGCAGCGTACTCTCAACCTCGGCCACTACTTCACGCATAGCTGTCTGGACAAAAGCTACCTCGCTCTCGTCAATTTCGAAGGATAGCACCTCACCCTCTTTTCTGATCCCCATCACCATCGCATCTTTACGAACCTGATAGATACGGTTGCCGTGATCCAGAGCATGGACAAAACACCCTTCACGACGCAGAGCATCGAGGAGGTGCGCCAGCATGAGCTGGTTCATTTGCCGGGTGGGAAATTTATATATCATTGGCTGACTCTCAGCCGCCACCTTGGAGCTGTCACGCAAGCCCGACTTCGGTGAACGGAACGCCCACACCATAAAGGGTGGCGGAATAATTGTGGTAAAGAGTGTCATAAACACCGCCACGCCAAAAATCTCCGATGAGAGACAACCACTGGCCAGACCCAAACCAGCCACAATCAATGCCACCTCACCACGCGGAATCATACCCAAACCGATACGAACTGCACCGCGTATATTGAACCCGCTGATCAGAGCCGGTATACCGCACCCTATCAGCTTGGCCAATATCGCTAAAATGGTGTAAATCACCCCAAAGAGCAATATCTTACTGTCTAGGAATTTGGTCACATCTACCATCATACCCATTACAGTGAAGAAGATAGGTACCAGGAAAGTGAAAATAGGCTGCAGTGCCTCGCGTACCACATGGTTGAGGTCGGTCCGCGACAATGATAAACCCATCACATAGGCTCCGATAATCATAGCCAGATGGGCCTCTTCAAAAACACCGGCCACCAGCATAGCCAAACCTAAAGCCATAATAGCGATCTCATTGTGCCCGCCGAGAGTCTTCAGTCCGGCACCAATATGCCTGGCTACCAGAACACCAAAGATGGTCGCCCCCAACCAGACGCCGATCGATTTAAGTGCAATCATGCCGATGTTGCCCCAGTCAACAGCCGCACTGGCACCATCAACACCATTAGCCATTTCAGCACCGACTACACCCATGCCGATCGCCAGAATAACAATACCAAGAACATCGTCAAGCACCGCACCGGCCAGAATGGTTGTCCCCTCGGGTGTCTCCAATTTTTTACGCTCCGATAAAATTCGTGCCGTAATACTGACCGATGTTGCCGTCGACATCACACCCAGAAAAATTCGCGCCGGATGCATAAAGGGGTAGTCACCGGGTTGAATCAGCGGCAGTAGCCAGCCACCAATAAGATCGCCTACGAAGAACGAAACAATAACACCACCCAGACCAACCAGCGTTCCCGCTACTGCATAGCGGGTGAACAACTTGATATCTGTCTCAATACCAACCAGAAAGAGCAACACCACCGAGGCTACAGCACAAAACCCATAAAGTTCCGGCGACACTGTAATACCCTCAACCCTGATCGCCTGCGCCACATGGAAAAGACCATCCTTAAAGCCCGGCAACCACGATATACCGATACCACCCAGCAAAGAAGGACCAATCACGATACCGGCGCACAACTCGCCAAGCACACCGGGCATCCGCATCTTCTCAAAGGCCATGTTACCCAGACGTGCCGCAAAGAGAATCACACCTATCTGAATCACCAGATGCATCATCCTCTCTGTCAGACCGGGCGCTGTTTCAACACCACCTCCGCTCGACGCAAACGCCATGACCGGCATCAGGCTCAGAGCAAAAACAACCATAATTACATTAACAAGAGAACTATTACGTCTATACATATCGGCACTCCTTATAAAAACGCGCCATAATTAATCACAAAAACTTCTAAAAAGCAATTTATTTGTCCGCACACGCAAGTGGCTAACGCAACAATAAGGTTTTGACCTCAGCTATGCCCCGGTGCTGAGCTCTATTTTATCTGCCAGCATCCCAAATGCCTTATCAGGGCCAGCCGCCTGTAACGCCTCTGCGTCAGCTCTGTCCAGCGGCGGCAAACCCCCAACCTTAGTGTAGAATTCATTGCGTTTGCTTGCTGACGGCCAGGCGGCTGCGGCACGCTCACTCAGATACGGCATAGCGGCATAACGCCCTAGGATAGTCTGCCCTACAATAAATTTGGCTCCATCACGGAACAACTCGCTGTATTTAGAGAGAACCGGACCATTCAGGTCGTCGGCAAAGGGGAGACCTTTTTTGTTCATCTCTGTCCCTATGATCAGCGGCATATCACGCTTGACCGACTCCCTCACCAGCTCGTCCATCTTGGCAATTTTTACTTCACGATCCTGCCGATTCTTCAAATTCCAGTTGCGGTCGGGTATAAAGGCTACCACAGCACAACCGTAATCAATCAAAGCCTCCAACCAGCGGGCGCAATCGGCCTCTCCACCACTTGTACCATCGAGCCAGGTTGCCGTGGGAATAGCACCGCAGGAGTTTACCCAGGCGGTAAATTTCCCAATTGGCGGGAATGTGGTTGTGTCTGGTTGCTTATACCCCACGCCGCCGCGCTTTGCCAAAGCACCGCGCAATGCTTCATCAAATTTAGGGGTGTCACGCTCTAACTCAGCCGCCGCCTCAGTGCTCAACTTAAGCAGAGGTGCCCAGAAGGCAGCCCGTGTATTGGTATCGGGGAATATCCGCTGCCCGGCCACACCGTAAGCACGGATAATATGACGCTCGGTTGCCACCCCGCGCGGTGTCAAAGGCAAAACATCACGCTGATAATCGAGGGCAACTTGCGGTATTTTGGCGTTTATTCGGGCAATCAGCTCCTGATTACGTTGTGTCGCCCCCTGACGCAACTCAGCCAGAGTCTCGGCCTGCGGTGTCCCTTCAGCAAAAGAGCGGTAAAACCCGGTGCCCATCACATAATTAACCCCGGGCTCGCCAGGAGAGTTGATGTCGACACTAGCAAAGGTGTCAAAAAAGGCTCTGGTCTCCAAATGAACTGCCGTGCGCAAACCCAGCAGATGCCCTGCTTCAATAAACTCCTCCAAGCCGTCAAGTACGTCGAAATCACATAGCCCGGCCGCCAGCAGACCACGTTTACGACACTCCCAGGCGATACGCGACGGCGACCAGCCATCGGCATTGTAAGAGAAGAAAGAGTGGCAGTGCATGTTGACATCACCATTATCGTCAGCCGGTTCGCAAACCTCGTCTATCAGTCCGGCCAGAGTGCTCAATGCCGCACCTCTCTCTTTGGCATCGTAACTGTCAAGACGAACTTCAAGCTCACGTACAGCGTTGCTCATAAAAATACCAACCCTTCTATATCTGTTATAAACACATTTAAACAAGCCGCAGTATCAACAACGACAACCGGCTGACACCACAAAACAAAAAACGGCCTCCACAGCGATAAAAACTGCAGAGACCGCCATTATAGCACAACTTGTAAAAATTACATAGCCCGCTCTACCACAATTTCCGGATCGAGCTGTTCACGCAGATAACGCTCAATACCCTGTTTCAGGGTGATAGTTGAGTGCGGACATGAACCACAAGCCCCTTTGAGCTTAAGTGTTACAACTTTGCCCTCTATCGAGACCAACTCCATGTCGCCACCATCAGCCTGCAACATCCCACGCAAATCTTCAAGTTTCTCTTTGATCTTATCATCCATGACTCTCACCATCAGTTAAAGGTTAAAAACACCTGCACGCCTCATGGCAAATTGCAGACTCTTAACAACACCTGTTGTTTATGTATGGCCAATATTATGCACTATCTGCACTGACATCCGCAAGCCTAAACTCTCCTATTTTACTTGCCTTTAATTTACACCCCCATTTATCGTCTAGAGGTACCTACCTACTCGGTCTGCTGCCGGTGTAAATCAGCAAAATAACCACCTGCCGCCAAAAGTTCTTTGGGTGTGCCGCTCTCGATGATCCGCCCGTGATCCAGAACTATCACGTTATGGCAGCGCAGTGCCATGGAGACACGCTGCGACACAATCACCGCTGTTTTGTTAACCATCAGCTCCGACAGAGTCCCCTGCAGCTTTCGCTCTGTGTCAGCGTCAAGTGCCGATGTGCAATCATCCAGCAGCAATACATCGGGGTTGGTCAACAGCGCACGCGCAATAGATATCCGCTGTCGCTGGCCACCCGACAGAGTCGTCCCTTTCTCACCGATAACAGTCTCGTATTGCACTTGCAGACGCATCACAAAATTGTGGCAATCTGCCGCTTTGGCCGCTGTCATGATCTCCGACGGTGTCGCCCAATTACGCCCATAGGTTATGTTATCGCGCACTGTACCGCTCAAAATCTGTGCCTCTTGTGGCACCATCGCCATGTGTCGGCGCAGTTCATTAAATTTAATGGTGTCCAGTGCTACACCGTCGGCTTCGATTGTCCCCTCCTGTGGATCAAACAGACGCGCCAGAAGTTGTAGTAAGGTAGTTTTGCCACTGCCGCTGGCCCCCATAATGCAGAGCCAGCGACCAGCCGGAATCTCCAGCGAAATATCGTCCAAAATCGGCTTACCCTCATCTGACCAGAAGAAAGTTATGTTTTTCAAACTGAATCCATAACGGAGCGGTAAAGGGAATGCGACAGCGTTTTCATCCTCTTCCACATCGCTGCTCGTCTCAAAAGTTTGCGCCAGCCGATGCAACACCACCAGCAGGTTGGATACCAGCAATACCAGTTGGGTGATCACCACCACCGGTACAAACAGGTTGGCTGCCGTGCCATAAATATAGAGCATCTTGCCGAGAGTCATACTGCCGCCTATGACCATCAACGCACCGGCAATCAATATTCCACGTACAGTTATAGCCGATATCGCATCAGCCGTGCGGTTCATTGTAGCAGCCAAACGCTGCTGGGCTATGGTGTCACGCAGAAAAACAGACGATAACCGGTGAAAGTTAAGATACTCAATCCGCTCACGCCCATATGAGCAGATGGCCTTCATAGCATCGAGTTTTTGTGATACTAAACCCCATAAACAGGCGTTGGTATGGCGCAGTTCACGGTTGACACGCCGGATGCTAAACCGCATCCGGCTCACAATCAGCATGTAAGGGATCATGGCGATTAACACCACCAGAGCAATCGCCGGACTCAACACAAAGAGAATCGTCACCCCAATAATAAACATCAGTACCTGACTGGTCGCCTGAATTATCAGTTCCATTAGTCGCTCTTGAACTACACTCACGTCAGAGAGTATTCGTGACATCAACCGTCCCGGCGTATAGCGCTGGTGATATGAGGTAGATAGCCCCAGTATCTTGCTGTGAATGTCCTCACGTAAGCGTTCGGTGATTGCGGTTCCTACTTTACTGCGTGTCACCTGCGTAGCGCGATCAGCCAGATTAAGCCCAATAACCGTTGCCAGGTAAACCACAAAAATCACAAAAAGACGTCGTCCGGCCCAGGGTGGCCTCACCTCCGCAGCAAAGCGCCCCTCTTCCCCACTGACAGCCAGATTACGCTCACGCTCACCTTGTGGCATACGCTGGTCACGGTCAACCCCCTGCACTGTTATTGTTCCACCGGTGGAACTACCACCGTCGCCGATACCATCCACACTAACCATTAAAATCTCATCAACCACAATCCGCCCGTAGTAACTCTGCAGATATACTGAACAGGCATTTAGCGAAACTAACACAACGCAAAGAAGCACCTGCCACTTGTGCGGCCATAAATAACGATAGGCAAAACGGAGAATCAGCTTGAATGCTCCACGCCGGTCATCACTCTCGCGGTGCGGACGATAAGGGTAGTCGCGAAATTCATGCCGGTTTGTGTTGCGTCTCATCCCTATCCCTACTCCTCCTCAATAACGCCTTTACCGGCGTATGTCTCATAGAGATGGCGGTAGCGACCGCCAGGGATGTCCAAAAGTGACTCGTGTGTGCCGTGCTCAACAATAACACCTCCGTCCAGCAAAATAATGTGGTGCGCATTGCGGATGGTACTGAGCCGATGTGCCACAATAAAGGCGGTGCGGTCTTTTAAAAACCGCTCCATCGCTATCTGAATGGCCCGCTCCGACTTTGAATCAAGGGCCGAGGTCGCCTCGTCCATAACCAGAATAGCCGGGTCGGCCAATACGGCTCTGGCAATTGCCAGACGCTGCTTCTGGCCTACTGATAGCTGTACATCACGCTCGCCGTAAACGGAGTCGTAGCCTTGTGGCAAGCGGATAATATCTTCGTGTATCTCAGCCACCCTCGCCGCCGCCTCCACCTGCTCCCGTGTAGCACTGGGACGTGCATAGCTGATGTTATCGGCAATAGATATAGTAAACAGCATCGACTCCTGCAGTACAATACCGAACTGCTGCCGCAAACACCTGAAGGAGAGATCGCGCACGTCGGTGCCGTCGATGGTGATGGAGCCGCTGTCGATATCGTACAGCCGCATCAGCAACGATAACACCGTAGTCTTTCCGCAACCGGTAGGGCCAACTAGCGCAACCGTCTCCCCCGGCTTAACATCAAAGCTTATCCCCCGCAAAACTGGTTTGCCGGGGACATATGAGAAAACAACATCTTTTAACGACACCTCTCCCTGTGCCTTGCCAATATCCTGCGGATTGCTGCTCTCAATAATCTGCGGCTGTTCATCGAGAATCTCAAACAGACGCTCAGCCGAAATCCTCACATTTTCCAACTGCTGGGCAAGTTGGGAAAACCGCACCGCCGGCCATAGCAACTGCATGGCATAGGCTGAAAATGCCGTAACATCACCATAGCTGGCCGAGCCCGACAAAACCATGGCACACCCCAGAAAATAGATCACCACACGCCCCACGTCCGACAATAAGCGAACGTTGGTAGAAAACATCCCCGTTGCCACCTGTGCCTCACGTGATAAATCCATACTGGCCTGACTCTGCTCACTGAAAAGCGCATTTTCACGCTCTTCCGTACCGTAGGTCTTCACCGTCATGTTGGTCGCCAACCGATCCTGTACCCCCGCCGCCACACGATCTTCAGCCCCGCGGAAAGCGCGAGTCAACTTCTTCAGGCGCCCAATCGAAAGCTTATAGTTCACCACAAAGAGTATCAACAGTAAAAACAGTGGCACTGCCAGACGCCAGTTAATGAAGAGTGTCGCGGTAATCGCAAAAATCGCACACACCAGATCCGACACCACCTGCATGGTCGCCACCGAGAGTATCTGCTGCAGTGTGCTGCTGTCGCCCATTAATTTGTTTATCAGCTTGCCGGTGCTCTCCCGTCCAAAGTAGGCCATGCCCAGCCGTAACATATGCGAATATACCGCCATCCTGATCCGCATGACAAAACTCTGCCCCACAAAGGCAGTACCCAACACCTGTAGATAACCACAGGCTGTAGCAGCAATAGCAGTACCGATCAGGAAAAAACTAACCCCGAAAAGACGCTCATGCTCGCCCGCAGTAATCACTCTGTTTATAACATCGCGCACCAGCAGCGGTGGCAACATAGCAAAAATAGACAACACCCCAGTCAGTGCTATCAGTCCCACCAGATGCCAGCGAAACGGACGGATAAACGACTTAACATATGAGAGAGTAGACATTGTCAGCAGCTATTGCCCCGGTTGGTCACATCCCTAACAGAGCCTCCCAGAATGAGGTTCGGCCAACCTTGATCTCAGCATCTGCCGTTGTCCCCGGCTGAATTTCACGCCCCTTAGGATCAAACGAACAGTAAATCACCCGGTAAGACTGCGACCCATCCACCTGAATCACACTACGTGCCTCAGCAACAACACCGTAAACCCAATTGCGCATCAGTGTTTTATGACTGCGTAATTCAGCTCGTACCGGTTGCCCTACCATCACTTTAGCCGCATAACGTTCAGGCACACGGAGTTTCAGTATTAACTCATTGCCACCAAAAACCTCATACAGTAGCAGGTCAGGCCGCACCACCTCCCCCACATAAAAAGTATGCCGCAGCAGCTTGCCGTTAATCGGTGCCCGTACAGAGCGCAAGTCTTGTGCTGCCCGCATCCTGACTACCGTCTCTTTACGTGCATCGTGCTCACGCTGCAACACCTCAATCTGCCGCTCATCGAGTGTGGTGTCAGCTTTGCTCAGACGCTCGTATTCTGCTTCAGCTTGTTTCAGCGTGTAGGTATCATCTGCCAGATCACGCCCCGATGCCAGCCCCTGCTCCGCCAGCTTGCTCGTCAGCTCAATCCGTTGCCGGGCATAGTCGAGAGCCAGCTTGGCCGACTCCACCAGACTAGTGTGTTCGCGCCGCCGATCAGCTAATTCCGCCTCTCTGAAGGTGAGCTCTGCCTCTGCTTTGCGTACCGCCGCCTCAGCCTCAGCCACAGCCGCACGCTGCTCTTCATCATCCAGCCGCAACAGCACCTCGCCGGCCGTCACCGCATCCCCAGAGAAATGTTTTATATCTACCACCTGTGCCGCTACCGGCGACCTCACTTCAGCGTAAATCTCTGTGGTCACATAGCCGTTGGCCGGTGCATAGCGATTTAATTGCAGATAGTGCCCCCCTACGGCCGTGCCTCCGATAAGAAGCAGCAGGATCGCCAAAGTCCGCCACAAAAAGCTCTTTTTCTCCCGGCGCGTAGCCGGCAATGCTTCACCGCGTGTTGTTCTGTATTGGCCCATTATTTACGCCGTTCCTTGATGTAGTCCTTGGCCAGGGTCCGTATCCCCTCGCTCTCGTCATCGTACCGCTTGGTACACAAATCACACCCCACACAGCTCCGCTCGTAACAGTTACGATGGACCCGCGAAGGATACATTTTACGGAATGCCTCAAAACACTCGTCGCTGCAGAAGCAATAACGCTCTTGAGTCGACCCAAAAGCCACCTGACATATATGAAAGCCATCGGCCTCAGGATCGGCAATTTTACTGCACCAGCCGCAAATAATCGTCAAACGGTCCAGCACCTCTTTATTGCGCTGGCTCAACTCTTCATCGTTCCACAGATACTCAATCCATGAAAAAGCCGACGGCGGCACACGTGCCGCTACCGCATCACCACGCAAAACCAGCACCGCACCGCTTTTAACCACATAGGCACGATCCCCCTCAACTACTCCACCGCCACCGGCCAAGTGTACCCGTACCCCGCTGTTGCGCGGTGTATCATAAACATACCAGCCACATGCATCGCAAACCGAAGCAAAAAGGTGTTGGCGTAACCCCTCGCCACATTGCGGACACCGCCCATGCTGAATCACCTGCAGCCGCCGTAACGAACTCTCAGCCGCCTCACGCAACTGCTGCGACGCCTCTTTGCGTATGTCAGACTCCGATAGCCAGTCATCATCCAATATCTGCATATCGTGTTCGAGTTGCTCTCGCTGATCCGACTGCAACAACCCCTCTTTCAGTGCAGGCTCACTACCCGCACCATCTCCTCCTGGTGTCTGTTTACGAATCAACTCATATAATTTTTTAGAAATAGCCATAATACCCTCCTGTTTGCCGTTATGGTGTTGCCTTGAAAGGGAGAAAATCAATACCGGCCGCACGCGCCTGATTTATATAGGCTCGTATCGTCTGCGCTGCAGCAGCATTGGCACTGCGATTGGCCGTGGTCAGATCTTTCTGCGCATCAAGCACAAGCCGACTACGACCCTCGCCAAGGCGAAACCGCTCCGCTTCAGCCTCAAGGTTATTCCGCGCCGCCTCAACCGCACGGTCTACCCACTCCAGTCGCCGACAGGCCGCCTCCAGAGCAGTCGTCGCACGCGAAAACTCCGCTTCAATCTCGGTGATTACCGCTGCCAGCTCAGCCTGTGCCGCATTGGCCTCGGCTTCACGTGCCGCTGTTGTCGCCTTCTCTGCTGCAAATCCCCAAGGCCGCCGCCACACAATACCCGCCTCCCACCCGAAGTCACTGTCGCCACGGGTACTTGGCTGGTTGTTCAAACGCCACCCCGCACCACCAAATAGCGACAGATCGCTCTTCATCTCTTCACGTGAGCGGCGCACCAATGCCCCGTGCTTCATCGTCTCAGCCGATGCAGCACGCCACTCATGGCGTACAGTGATGTCGAGACCCAACGGCAAATCGCCCGCTACCCGTGCACAGGCATCGGCCCAATCGCGCAGCTCACTCTCTGCCGGTTCGGGCAGGTAATCGGGTGGCAAACTGCCGCCGGCAACCTCCATAATCTTAATCCGAGCCGCATCCAATGCCGCCTGTGCCTGATACAGCGCATCCTGACTGAACGCCACCTCCATCCGCGCCGGTGCCAACTGATAAGCGGGGGTGGTGTCGAGCTCAACACGTTTCTCTGTCTCCTGCAGCAATTGCGCCACACGCCCATAGGCTGCCTGTGACTCCTTCATCTCAGCACACGCCGCCAGCCAGTCGACATACGCCACACCCATGTTATGACACGTATCCTGCCACACTATCAACCGCCTAGCCTGCGCTACATCCACTCCATGCTGCGCCGCCTCCCGCTCCAAACGCTGCATCGCAAAATCACGATCACGCCATAACGGTTTCTCAATTACAGCCCCCGCTATAGTCCCGGAGTTATTGTCGATCTCTCCACCGCCAATTGAGTCCCACCGCCCTACTGATGCCCGCAGTTTAACCCCGCCATGCCGCAGCGGACGCTCCAGCGCAGCCTCAGTCACCCACGACTTATCCGGCGTGATCGACGGCAATAGTGAGCCCGGCGTACGCATCGCCCCCTCTGCAAAACCCGCCGCCGCCGATATCGTTGTGTCAAAAAAACCGTCGACCGCCTCAACTTCATAAGCTGCTGCCGCTACACGGTCACTCTGGCTGCGCAAACTCGGGTTACCATCACGTACCAACTCTAATAACGCCGGCAATGTGCCGGTTACACCAAGCACTGGCAACTTTGCATCAGCCGCCGTTGCGGCCTGTGCCGTAAACACCATTGCTACAGTGACAACAAAAATCGCTTTCATTAAAAAACATGGACGCCTGACAAAGCGCATTACTACACCTGCCGCGTCCAGCCTCATTAGTTTATACACCCCTGAGTACTGCATACGGTATAATGCCAGCCACAAGAGCCAATATTGCTTCACAAACACCCATATTGTTAACTGTTTAGGATAAAAAGTCCACTGCTAAGTGTTTACAATAAAATTACTGATGTTATTGCACAGCTCCGGCAATAGCCTCTCCTCTGAAGGAAGCGCATGGCCACACTCCTCAAAAATATCGATCTGGTGCCGTTTTAACTCACCAGCCTCTAGCCACCGTTGCGTTGCAGCCGTATCCACAATCTGATCATCCGCCACCAAAGCCGCATAAACCGGTACACGCAACTCACCACAATGACGCTGCAGTCGGTCAATCAGCGCAAATAACCCTCTGTAAGTGGCAAAGGGGATAAAACGGTCGCGCAGATAACGGATCTCATGGCCATCTTTGGTTAACACTTGTGGCGTAAAAGCCGACTCCACCACCCCCGAAAGCGGCAGCAACACCTCGGCAATCCTAAACCAAAGTCGCGGCGACAACACCGGTGCCCGCGCTCCCGATACTTTAATCAGTGGTGCCAACATTATAACCCCATCCGCCGTCCCCGGCGTGGTAATCTCCAGCAGAGCCGCCAATCCCCCACCCATCGAATGCCCCAGTACCCACACCTCATTATGCCGCAACCGCAAATCTCTCATCTCCGCCTGTATCGCCGCCAGCCAGGTCTCTACGCCCTGCCGTGCCGCCACTGCCAGCGGCTCACCGGCTCCCGGCAACCGCATCACCCGACAAGTAAACCCCAATTCAGCCAATTGCGACGCCATCGAACTGAAAACAGACGGCATATCGGCAAAACCGTGCACCATCAGAATAGCTGTTGCACCTTTGCCCACTGTAAAAGGTTCGCGCCCCTCTGTTATAAACTTATTTTTAATCTGACACTGCCAACGCCGATGCCGCATCCCGATCCACCACCGGTGAATCAGGTTGCCAGCCAGCCATACCACTGGTATTAAAGCCCAATATATCATCTCGCAACCGTATTAATCAGGCTCTGGCTACCCGCCACAAACCCTATTTTCCTTCGCGCTGGGCAAACTCTTCGGCAAAAACCCGATACGCCACCGCACCCCGGCACAGTGGATCAAACACCACCGCCGGCTGACCAAAACTCGGAGCCTCGCTGATACGTACATTTCGCGGAATTACCGTCTCATATACCAGATCACCAAAGTGACCACGCACCTCGTTAATAACATCACTGGACAGGTTAGTACGGGCATCAAACATCGTCATCAGAATCCCCTGTACCGTCAGCCCCGGATTTACCCCACCCTGACGCAACCGCTCCACCAAACTCGTTATTACACTGAGTCCCTCCATGGCATAATACTCACACTGCATGGTGATAAGTATGCTATCGGCAGCCGCCAGTGAAGAGGTCATCAATATCCCTAATGAGGGTGGACAATCCATAATGATGAAATCGTATACACTCGCCTCAAGCACCCGCGCCAAAACCCGCCGCACTGCCTGCAGATGATCACCCGAGCGCGCCACCTCCACCTCAGCCCCGGCCAAATCAATCTCTGCCGGTATCAAATTAACCCCCTCGTATGGTGTCGGCTGAATAATGTCTGCCACATCAGCACTCCCCGTCAAAACAGGGTATAAACTGACCCCCGGCTGTGGATCTACCCCTAGCCCGCTGGTCGCATTGGCCTGCGGGTCAAGGTCTATCACCAACACCGTATAGCCGTCAAGCGCCAGCGATGTCGCCAGATTCACCACCGTTGTTGTTTTGCCAACCCCACCCTTCTGATTGGCTACCGCTATTACACGGCTCCTTTTACCTGCCTCCGCTGTGCTCATCCGCCCCTCCGTCTGACCAACGAGAAAAACCGATCCTGAAACTGCTCGAAAAGACCCTTATCCTGCAATAACTTACACAGAGGCTTAATTAGCGAAACATCCCGCTCGGCCGCCGCAAAAGCCTGCTCAACCTCGTTGCGCACCGCTGTCGGCATCCCCTCTTTCATCTCAAAAAGACTCCGCTCATTCAACTCACGGATGTTCGATTGCACCGACTCCTGTACCGTTTGCCAGAACAACCGCACCAGACACACATCCCACGGGTGTCAACCCCCTTTACCACTGCGCTGAATGGGTCTTTTTTACCGGCAATTTCCTCTTTAACCCGCTCCAGCACCCCCTCAAAAGAGTCGGTCACCACCTGTTCGCTGAAAGCCTCCTGCTTTAACGTATAGCCATACCGCAAAATCCGTACTTGGTCCTCATTCTCTCGCAACCACTCCAGATAACGCTCAGCCTCTTCGCCAAACCCCTCCAGCAACATGTTGGAGTACGATGAAGGCGCTATAATCTGCGGCCGCATCGCCTGCATCCGCCCCTCACGTACCCTGACCTTACCTACCGAGTCCATCAGCTCACTCACTAACGTATAGTTAATCATGGTGTTGCCAAAGGTCTCAAGGTGCCGTTTCGGTGCCAATACAATCTCTGTATTGTTTACCGCGTACCAAAAATCAAAAGATGTCGGTTTTTTGCTCATTAAGTTTTTTGCTCATTAAGTTGTGGGGAATAGGATAGCGTAATTAACTCGGAGATGCCACCACAAAATGAAAAATCCAAACCGGCTTGCCAGAGTCCCTCCATTATGGCAAAATGTCGAGTATTCATGCCTGCTGGCAGAAAAGTTTTAAACTCGTAGTGCCGGCACACCCCTACAGCTTTTAACAGATAATGATTACTAAACTTTTGCCGACAAAAAAACCGGTCATCCGCAAACGAGCCGACCACCCTGTTTCACGCAAAGATATCGACCCACAAGCTCTGAGAGTACTCTATCGCCTCTCCGATGCCGGCTATACTGCTTACCTCGTCGGGGGCTCTGTACGTGATCTCCTTATGGGACGCACCCCTAAAGACTTCGATGTCAGCACCGATGCCCCGCCCAATGCCATCAAAAAACTGTTCCGTAACTGCTTTCTTGTAGGCCGACGCTTCCGCCTGGCTCATATCGTCTTTGGCAGTAAAGTCATCGAAACAAGTACTTTTCGCCGCCAGCCACGGGAAAATGGCGACACTAAAGGCGGCGACGACCTCTACCAGCGGGAGGACAACGATTTCGGCACCCCGGCGGAAGATGCCCAACGCCGCGATTTCACCGTTAATGGCCTTTTTTACGATATTAAAACCTTCTCGATTATCGATTATGTCGGCGGACTCAAGGATCTCGACTCCAAAACCCTCCGCAGTATCGGTGATCCTAATGTCCGTTTCCGCGAAGACCCCGTCAGAATGATGCGTGCCATCCGCTTCTCAGCTCGTCTTGGCTTTACTATTGAACGCAAGGCAACTCAGGCTATCAAACGCCACCATGCTGAGATATCCAAGGCCTCGGTGCCACGTCTCCTCGAAGAACTCCTGCGCCTTTTCACCTACAGTTCTGCTGAACCCGCTTTTAAGCAACTCTGGAAGTTTGGCCTCCTCGACGATCTGGCTCCTGAAGTCGCCGTTTTTATCAACCAGAGCGGTAAATTGAAATCACCGCTCTGGGAGGTGTTGCGTAATCTCGATGCCACCCCCGACTCCCAAAACGCCTCTGCCGGCTTACGTCTGGCCACACTCTGCTACCCTATCTATCAGGCTAAAATTAAAGAGGCCAATTCCAACGCCACCGCAGAGGGCACCAATAACCTCGAGCTGGCGCGTCAAACCCTCGAACCTTTTGTCAAACGCCTCCGCATCCCTAAAGCCACTTTCTTCACCGCTACTAACCTGCTTGAAATGCAAACGCGCTTTGACACCCTCAGCGATAAACCCGCCGCCCGCCGCGACCGCTTTGCCCGCCACACTCACTTCCCCGAAGCTTTTATCCTCTGGTCGATTACCGCTCATACCTCCCCTGAACAGATCGCCGTCTGGACCGAGGTCGCCGCCAGAGTCAAACCTGCCATCCACCCCAACGAAGCCGAAGCCGATGCCAGTGAAAACGCCTGGCGTGTCGCCACCGGTGCTGCCCCACTTGAACCACGCCACGGTTTCGACGGCCGCCGCCGTCGCCGCCCACGTCATGCGGCACGCCGCCGCCCTGACTCTACCCGAGAGACCGGTCGCAAAGAGACCACCCAAACACCCTGACCACTCATTTAACACCAACTCAACCACGGAGATAACCGATGTCCACCATCACTCTTGAAGAGATTCTCGCCTACCACCATAACGGTAAAATCAGCCTCAACCTCACCAGAGACCTCAAATCTCAACGTGACCTCAGTCTCGCCTACACCCCTGGCGTAGCTCAGGCCGTTAAAGCCATCGCCGCCAACCCCGACACCGCCTTTAAACTCACCGCCCGCAGTAACTTAGTAGCCGTCGTCACCGACGGCACCGCCATCCTCGGTCTGGGCGACCTTGGCCCCGATGCCAGTATCCCCGTTATGGAGGGTAAGGCAGTACTCTTCAAAGCCTTTGCTGATGTCGACGGTTGGCCAGTACCCCTCGCCCATTGCCGTAAAGACGGTGCCAATACCGGCCCTACCGACCCCCAACGCATTATCGACACCGTCCTCGCTATCGCTCCCATGTATGGCGGTATCAATCTCGAAGATATCGCATCCCCCGCCTGTTTTGAGATCGAAGACCGCCTCGACGAGCTCCTCGACATCCCCGTTTTTCACGACGACCAATGGGGCACCGCTGTCATCACTCTGGCTGGTCTCATAAATTATGCCACCCTCACCGATCGTCCCCTTAACACCCTCCGTGTTATCATCAATGGTGCCGGTGCCGCAGGCATCCGTATCGCCGATATGTGCAAAGCCGCAGGCGTTGTCGACCTCGTCATGTACGACTCCAAAGGGGCCATCACCACCAACCGCACCGATCTCACCCCCCACAAACGACGCCATGCTGTCGCCACTGCCCCCACTGCCCTCACTAAGGGAATTGCCGGAGCACACGTCTTCATCGGTGTCTCTGTCGCCGATATCATCTGCGGTGCCGATGTCAAAACCATGGCCAACTTCCCCGCCATCTTCGCCATGGCCAACCCCGATCCCGAAATCAGTCCCGCTGCCGTCGCCGCCGCCCTTGGCAACCTGCCATACGTCATGGCCACCGGTCGCTCCGACTATCCCAACCAGATAAATAACGTCCTCGGCTTCCCCTTCATCTTCCGCGGTGCTCTCGACGTTCGCGCCCGCACCATCAACACCGCCATGAAAGTCGCCGCTGCTGAAGCCCTCGCCAAACTGGCACGCCAGCCCGTCCCCGACTCAGTCAAACTCCTCTACCCCCACGAACAACTCGAATTCAGCACCTCGTACCTCATCCCCAAACCATTCGACCGCCGCCTCTTTGTCGAAGTCTCCCACGCTGTCGCCACTGCCGCCGTCAACAGCGGCGCCGCCCCCACCACCGACCTCCCCCAACTCCTCACCTCCCTCCAACAACGCTCACTCAGCTTATCTTAGTCACCACCCTTAAACAAATCGAGAAGCGTGAAGGGTGAAACACACTTAAACGCTTACTCTTAAACGAAACCACCTCGTTTCTTTCCTCTGCCCTGAAAGAGCTATACACACCAGCCCGTGGCAACGCCACGGTTTTATGTCACAAATAAATTGATCACTTGGCAAAGTAAATGCCCCCAAAACGAGACATAATGTCACATAGGCGCATTTACTATTACAAGCCACCGCCTACCCCAAAATAACGATTTTACAATTGTCTGTAGCGAGGCCACTATTGTATACTAAAACTGCTTACAGCCGTAACCAAATGTTATACAGCATAGACATCTTATTCCCTTAACATATCTGGCACTTGCATGGACTCACGCAGTTTTAATAAAAACGCTACGCGTTTGGAAAACAGATTTAAAAGGAATAGAGTTGACGATGACTCTCAATCCCCTTTAAACCACTCCTTTGCGCCCACTCCGTGGTCGCAAAAACCATAACCACCGCCACCAGCCCGCTCCACTACTTCTCCGCCCCTTCCGTGGCTCACGACAAAGCTCACGACAAAGTTTTCTAACCACAAAACCATTAAGGCATTAAGGCATTCCCTTCATTAAGGCATTCTCTTTAGTGCCCATTTGTGTTCATTCATGGTTAATCCCTCCCTGGACATGAGCTTCTGTGTATTCCGTCTTTTCCGTGGTTTATCCCCAGCGGCATAAACTCCGTGCCTCTGTGCCTCTGTGAGATTTCCCTCCCCGGCCATGAACTCTTTGCTCTCTTTGCGTTTTATGAGGTTAATTCACTCTTCTGGACATGAGCTTCCGAGTATTCCGTCTTTTCCGTGGTTAATCTCCGCCAGCCTATTTGACTCAGGACTTCGGACTCGGAACTTCTTACTTATCGCTTATTACCTATTACTTAATTTCACCCTTCACTCTTCCGCACCTCGTATAAGCATATGCGTTTAGGTCTCTCGTTTAAGTATACCCCTCCCCTCTTATAGCCGTTATCACGCCATCATGTGGCTGCTTTGGACGATTTTGAGTTGCGGGAAAGTGAATTATCAGGCAAAATGCGACCTGTTTACTTACCTATATAGGTGAGATCTACCAAGTATTTACCCGGAGAGAGCATGACCCAGCAGCCATTTATTATTATAGGCGAGAATATCCATTGTACCCGTAGCCGTCTGACAAACGGTTCTTTTGTGACTGAGTTGGCCGGCGGCCGTTATGGATTGGTTTTTAAAGATGGCACTGCCACGCGTACTCTACCTGTTCCTGAGGCAATTGTGGCCGGTGAGGAGTGGGCCAATGGTAAGGTGCGGCATGTGGCGGTAGCGGTATGGCAAGGACTCTATGGCCAGGGTGCTGAACAGGCCGTGGCACTCGACTATATCCGTGCCATGGCTCGTGATCAGGAGGAGGCGGGGGCTGCTTATCTCGACCTGAATGTTGATGAGTTCAGTACCGATAATGACGAGAAACTGCGTGCCGTAGTTTGGGCTGTCAACCTCTTGCAGGAGGCCTCACCGCTTCCGGTAAGTGTCGACTCCTCTAACCTAGAGATCATCCGAGCCGGAGTGAAGGCGTGTAATCCTAACCGTAGTAAGCCGTTGGTTAATTCTGTCTCGCTGGAGCGAGTTGACGCCATTTCAATTGCCGCCGAGAGCGGTGCCGGGGTTGTGGCTGGTGCCGGCGGTGCCAGTGGTATGCCGGAGAATATGGAGGAGCGCCTAGCCAATACCGCAGTACTGATGGCTATGCTTGAGGAACACGGTTTGGCACGTAACGATATCTATCTCGACCCTCTGGTCTATCCGGTCTCTGTAAAGGCAGAGAACAGTTTGGATGTTTTAGAGACTATCAGGGAGCTGCGGCATATCTATGGCCCCGATATTCACTTTGCACCGGGGATCAGTAATATCTCTTTTGGTCTCCCTAAGCGTCCGCTGATTAACCAGGTTTTTGCGCGTCTCTGTCGTGAACATGGCTGTGATGGGGGTATTGTTGACCCACGTCAGATAAATGGCTCGTTACTGGATAGCCTCGATACCGAATCTATCGCTTATCGTCTTACTGCCGATTTATTGCTCGGTCGTGATGAATATGGCATGGAGTATATCTCTGCCACTCGCGATGGTACTATTTAATTTAAACTGCTAACTCACCGCCTATGTTAGGAAAACCATGAAAAAACTCGATGCCACGAAGATGAAAGATTGGCAGATTGCTGAAGCCGCTGAAGAGTGGATGGCACCAATCTCGGAAGTTGCCGCTAAGCTGGGACTGGAGCCGCTGGAGTTGATACCGTATGGACACCATATCGGCAAGGTCGATCATCAACGGGTGCTGCAGCGTCTGGCAGACCGTCCTGATGGTAAGTATATCGATGTTACCGCTATCACGCCTACACCACTGGGTGAAGGTAAAACCACCACTACGGTAGGTCTGGTGGATGGTCTGGCCAGAATTGGCAAGCGGGTTACCGGTGCCATTCGCCAACCCTCCGGCGGACCAATCTTCAATATCAAGGGTGGTGCTGCCGGTGGTGGTTTGGCTCAATGTGTTCCGCTTACCGATTTTAACCTCGGTCTTACCGGCGACTTTGATGCCATCACCAACGCAAATAACCTCGCTATGGTGGCGCTGACCAGTCGGTTACAGCATGAGTTTAATTATAACGACGAAACTTTGGCTAAACGTAACCTCACACGTCTCTCTATTGATCCCAACAACGTAGCCATGAACTGGGTAATCGATTTTTCGGCCCAGGCACTGCGCAATATTATCATCGGTATTGGTGATAAGATGGATGGTTTTATGATGCGCAGTGGCTTTGCTATTACAGTCTCATCAGAGATAATGGCGATTCTGGCTGTTGCTAAAGATATTAAAGACCTGCGTGAACGGATTGCAAAGATCGTGGTGGCCTACAGTACGTCAGGTAAGCCGATTACTACCGGCGACCTCGAGGTTGCCGGAGCTATGACCGCTATTCTCCATAAGGCTATCTACCCTAATCTGTTGCAGACTATTGAGGGTAACCCGGTTTTTGTCCATGCCGGCCCTTTCGCCAATATTGCTTTGGGACAATCTTCGATCGTGGCCGACCGCATCGCCCTTAAACTCGGTGATTATCATGTAACCGAGAGTGGCTTTGGCGCCGATATCGGCTTTGAGAAATTCTGCAACCTCAAATGCCGTATGTCGGGGCTTACCCCTCATGCGGCTGTGATTGTCGCCACTATTCGCGCTCTTAAAATGCACGGCGGTGGGCCACGGGTAGTCCCCGGTGCGCCGCTCGATAGTGCCTATACTGCGAGCCACCCCGAGCTGGTTGAGCGTGGCATGGAGAACCTTATTGCCCATATCGAGATTGTCCGTAAATGCGGCATCGCCCCTGTGGTTTGTATCAACCACTTCCATACCGACAGTGTTGATGAAGTCGCTGCTGTGCGCCGCGGTGCCGAAGCCGCCGGTGCCCGTGTGGCTGTCAGCAAACACTGGGCTGAAGGTGGTGCCGGTGCTATTGAACTGGCTGAGGTTGTAACCGAGGCTTGTAATGACAAAAGTGAGTTCCGTTTTCTTTACTCAATGGAGACACCGATCCGCCAGCGTATTGAAATTATTGCCAGAGAGGTTTATGGAGCCGATGGAGTCTCGTTTGCCCCTGCTGCTGAGAAAAAACTGGCGGAGCTTATTCAGGACACCGCAACTCTCGCGCTGGGTGTCTGCATGGTTAAGAGTCACCTCAGTATTTCACACGATCCCACCGCCAAGGGTCGTCCGCGTGGCTTTACCCTGCCGGTAAGGGATATCCTCCTTTACCGTGGTGCCGGTCTCGTGGTGCCGGTGGCCGGTGATATCAAATTGATGCCGGGGACAGCCTCTGATCCGGCCTTCCGCCGTATTGATGTAGACACCAATACGGGCCGCGTTACCGGGCTTTTCTAATCTCTCAGTGACATTTTCAGGCTGTGCTTTACTTGATACAACTAGGGGTTTTAACAC
This sequence comes from Lentisphaerota bacterium, assembly GCA_012520735.1. Lineage (GTDB taxonomy): Bacteria > Verrucomicrobiota > Kiritimatiellia > RFP12 > JAAYNR01 > JAAYNR01. The sequence continues at coordinate 25,610 of JAAYNR010000031.1, forward strand.
GGATGTAATCGAGTGGCGGTACGTCTTTTGTAAACTCCGGCCATGAGTTATGGAGGTCGACCTCAAGTTCAGGGATCGATTCTATCTTGCCGGCCAGATATTGGCGCAAAAGGTACGACACTGTCGCCAGACGTGCCCGCACCCCACCATACCTGCACTCTATCACCTCCCAGCCAAATGGTTTGTATGTCTCCATCCACATGGCGCGGTGAAATTTCCACAAGCTATCGAACTCCTGTCGTAGTTGCGGTAGCACTTTGTCAACAATCTGACGTAACCCAATCATGTTATTAGCACGGTACGCCACCTCAAGGTCACGCCGCAAATTGGCTTTTAAAGCCAACACTTGTGCCACTTGTGCTGGATAGCTTAAGCGACGCGCCAATCCCTCTGACGACTCCGCGCAGAAGAGATCTACTGCCAACCTTTTATAGTGGGTATGCAAGTCGGTTTTACGCAACATCGGGTCAAGTACCGGCAGCAATGGATCCTGCCACAGCAGACTCCGCCCCACGTTTGTTGAGGAGTGATCGTGATCTTTAACATATGGGATCAGGTCGATATCAGAGGCACGTACCCATGGATCAAATGCGACGCCGCAAACCGCAGCAAAATTACGTTTGGCTGCTGCCATAGGGTCGGTGGCACCAAAGGCCAGTTCACAAAAATACTGGATACCCGGCAAGGCGCTGAAGATATCTACCTCCATCCCCTGATCACCCCATAAAGTCATGATAACCTCTTGCAACCCCTGCCGACGACAAGCCGTGACACACGACTCAACTGCCTTAAAGCTACCAGGTAGTACAGTCCAGAGGTGCATCCAAGTCCAGATGCCGCCTGCCATAACCGGGTCAGACCCTAATTTGCGGTGAAAGTTGATAAATGTCTCGAAATGTTCGGCTGTGCGACAGCCGTAATCCCAATAGACCAACTGAACGTCTTTCGGTATTTCATCGATGATATGGTCAGGGATCGACCACTCATGGTCGTAGTAACTGTGACTCTTTGAGCCGAGCCTGAAGTACATATCGCTCCAGATCATGGGCCGCAACCCCTCTTCCCTGCAGATATCACGCACCCGTTTCAGATGTGAGTTCATGATCTCAAACGGTGGCCGTTCTCCAAACTTTGTACGGTAATTACCGGTACCCAGCCCATGTGCTTCGTCCATCCCGATGTGTATCCGCTTTGAACGGAGCGATCCACTGGCAGCACGGATCATCTTGCGGATAAAATCGTAAGTCGGCTCACTATCGGCCAGCAAAACATTTGGCGTATCACGCAAATGGAAATAGGGATCCCACTGCAAAACCTGCTCCATGTGGCCCAACGTCTGAATACACGGTATCAACTCAATCCCCAGCGCGTCGGCATAGTCGTCCAGATGCCGCATCTCCTCCTGTGTATAACCACCGCGCAAATATCCAAACAGCGGCTCGCCGGGGATCTCGTAAGTATCCTCAGTGTAAAGCATCACCATATTCACACCCATCAGGGCGATACGCCGCATGAAGTGGGCTGCTGCCTCCGGTCTGAGCACCCCGTTACGACTGCAATCTATCATCACCCCACGCATGGGAAAGGGCGAGGTCTCGTTTATATTGAGTTCCGCAAGCTCTTCCGCTTTAAATGCCAGTAGCGTGCCTACAGCGCGGAAAGCCGCTGCCCGGCTCCCATACCTCACCTCTACCCCACTACTGCTACTCCGACAACTGTAGGTCCCTTCTCCCATAGTGGCATCGGCAGTAAAGTTCAGTTTTACCGCTTTGGCACTATTGGCAAACCGTTTTTTATGGTCAACCGCCACCGCGGCCAGCCCCGCCTGCAGCTCCTCCGGCACCACCCCTTGCGAAAATACACTCTTCATTGTTACCCCTTTATATCTCTCATCGTGCAGCACGACATCACTCATAACTCCCCAGCTCTTTCGCCAGGTTTACGATATTCCGAAAATCATCAAGGCTAACACTTGAGGGGACGGAGTGGTCTGATGAGAAAATATATCCACCGCCCTTTTTCAGTTCCGGGATCACCGCCGCCATCTCCGCTCTGATCTGCTCCGGTTTGTCCCAGAGAACAGCATTGATACCACCATGCAGTAACAGGTCTTTGCCGTAACGGTGTTTGATATGTAGCGGGTCCATGCCAGCCTTTACCTCAAGTGGGTTGAGTCCATCCATGCCGATCTCCACCAGTTCAGGGATAAAAGGTGTAATGTTGCCACAAGAGTGGAGCCTCGCTTTAATCCCTTTGGCATGTGCCCAAGCTACCGCCTGTTTATGAAACGGCTTCAGCAAATCCCGATAAGTCTGCAACGAGAAAAACTGATTGTTCTTATAGCCCATATCGTCAGGCCAACTGATACAGTGAAAACGGTACCCCGCCTCCCACATCTGATCGAGCAGGCTAAGCCCCACCTGAAGATAGTGACCAAACATATCGATACACCACTCAGGGTCTTCCACCAGTGCCATCAAAACCCGCTCAGTACCTACAGCCCACGAGTGGGTAACATCAAAACCAAACCACAGCCCACCCTCAATCCAATACCCCTCTCGCTGCCAGCGCGGATAGTTGTCGGCCAGGTAGCTCCAGTTTATGCGGTCTCGGGTAGGGGTCATTCTCTCTTTAGCCTGGCTCCAGCTCTCCCGGTCTTTAATGGTGAAGTCGAGAAACTCCGGCGTTGAGGCCATGTGCTTCCAGCTCTTTTGAGTTACCCCCCAGGACGAAGTATAGATGTGGTATTCGTCGGTCTCTTCAATTGTTTTGGCTTCATATCGGGGTGAATTATCGGGCAGGTAATGAACCACCTTGTCGAGTCCGAAAAAATCACAGTAATCGATGTCACACGGCATCCCTTCACTCTGCCACCGTTCGATCGTAGCACTCCACGGCAGATCAATCACTGGTATACGATCTGCCTCCTGGTGTTGATACATACGGGTAAAGCGTTCAGCCGCTGTCATCACGGTTTTCATATACCTGCCACCTCACTAATTATCGCGTTTTAATGTGTCGCACGTCTCAAAAAATGCACAGACATTTTCAGGTGGCACCTCCGGTTCAAGCACATGGGTGGGCGACAACATCAGACCACCCTCAAGACCGCCCAGTGCCTCGGAGACCTCGCGCACTGTGCGCCGCATATCATCTGTCGACCCAAAGGGGAAGGTTGTCTGTGTGCCGATGCAACCATCAAAGGCGAGGTTCTTTCCCATCCGTTTGCGTACAGCTAATATGTCGAGACACTCCGGTTGCACCGGATTGAGGATCGTGATACCAATCTCAACCAGATCATCGAGAATATCCTCGATGTTACCATCTGAATGGTACCACACGTGGATATCTGGCTTAATGGCACGGGCAGCAGCAATCACTTTGGCCCAACGGGGCTTCATCACCTCACGCCACAAATCGGGTTCAAACATCATGGCGCGCTGGTTGGCCACATCGTCGCCCGTCTGCAGGCAATCGAGCCCGCAACGAGCCGCCGCCTCAGCTACGGCAATGCTGTTTTCAGTAAAACGATCAAGAATATACTCAGCCCAGTCGCGCTGTGTCAGCAGATCAACCAGAAACTCCTCATAACCGCGCACCTGCCAGGCACTCTCGTAGATGTGTCCGGCAAAGGTCCATACAAAATTACCTTCCGCATGTGACTTTTTTGTATAAGCCAACATATTGTCATCCAGCCACCCTTTATTCGACGGATAAGGGAACTCTTCCAGCTCTTTGAAGCTGACAGCATTACGTAATGGACTGATCCGCTCTGCAAAGTGATAAAACCCACACCCCAGTCGTCCGCACCCAATATAATCGATGCTGAAATCAGGGTTATCTTTATATTCAGGGTAGTACGACCAATAATCAGGCACCACATAATCTGCCGGTGGGCGCAGATTAGCATGGGCACCATCATCCATATCAAAGTGCTTTACCGGATCTTCACCCAGATGCTTGGTCATGGTCTCACGTAAGGCACTCACATAGCTGGCGCGACGCGGCACCCGGTCAACAGATTCAAAATTGGCAAAGGCTAAAAACCGTTCATGCTTGGTCATAGTGCTCCTGTTTAACACTTGTTGTTTATAAAATCGTGACTATATCACTCTCTGTGCCGACCACTATACCACTTTTCGCCACCGTATGACACCTGCAAAATAGCACCCTGAAGCTGCGATTGTTGCCACTTTGACTCTTAAACGGGCTCAACGTAGCGGACGGAAGCGGATACGTGTAGGACGATCTGCCTCATCACCCAGCAGCCGCCGCCGCTGCTCGTGATACTCCGAGTAAGCACCTTCAAACCAGGTCACCTTAGAGTCGCCTTCAAAGGCGATAATATGAGTAGCTACCCGATCAAGAAACCAGCGATCATGGCTGATTACCATCGCACAACCGGCAAATGAGGTGATCGCCTCCTCCAGCGAACGCAATGTTGCGACATCGAGGTCGTTGGTAGGTTCGTCCAGCAGAAGTAAGTTACCACCACCACGCAATAACTTAGCCAGATGTACCCGGTTGCGTTCGCCACCTGAGAGGTCACCCACATGTTTCTGCTGATCCCCCCCTTTAAAGTTAAACCGACTACAATACGCCCTGCCGTTCATTTGCCGTCCACCCAGATCGATATACTCCGAACCTCCCGTAATTTCCTCGTAAATCGTATTGGACGGATCTAAAGCGTCACGCATCTGATCCACATAAGAGGCTTTCACCGTTGGCCCAACTGTCAGTGTGCCACCACTCGGCTCCAGCTTACCGGTAATCAGATTAAAAAGCGTCGTCTTACCGGCACCATTGCCGCCGATCACCCCCACAATGCCACCACGCGGCAGATCAAACGTGACATTCTCAAAAATAACCTGGTTGCCAAAACACATCGACAACCCCTCCGCTCTCACCACCAGATCTCCTAAGCGTGGCCCGGCAGGTATCTGGATCCGTAAATCATCTTCACGCGTTTCAACCTGCTTGTTTGCCAGCTCCTCATATCGTGTAATACGAGCCCGGCTCTTGGCGCGCCTCCCCGATGGGTTAGTCCGTACCCATTGCAACTCACTCTCCAGCAAGCGCCGCCGGCTCTCTGCCTGCTTCGATTCCCGTTGCAGAAGTAATTGTTTCTGCTCCAGCCAACTCTCATAATTCCCTTTAAAAGGGTAGGCTCGTCCACTATCCAGCTCGAGTATCCACTCAGTAACATTGTTCAGAAAATAGCGGTCGTGTGTCACCACTATCAGTGTACCGGTAAATTTTTTCAGATAAGTCTCAATCCACGCCACCGACTCGGCGTCCAAGTGGTTTGTCGGCTCATCCAGCAGTAACACATCCGGATTAGAGATCAGCAGGCGACACAACGCCACGCGTCGCCGCTCGCCCCCTGATAGATTATCAACCGGCGTCTCGGCAGTTGGCAAACGAAGAGCCTCCATCGCCATCTCCAGATGGTGATCAAGACTCCACAGGTCACGCGCATCAATCGTTTCCTGCAGCCGCCCCAGCTCATCATTCAGCCGCTCCTGCTCCTCATCGCTGAGAGCATCACCCAGCATATCGCAAATAGCATCATAGCGGTCCAAAATTGCCTGCGACTCCTCCACCCCCTCAGCCACACACTCCATCACTGTTTTCCCGACACCGAGTTGCGGCTCCTGCTCCAGCCACCCCACTCTGACACCACGGGCGACCTGACACTCCCCCATAAACTCATTGTCAGCCCCCGCCATAATACGCAACAGTGTCGATTTACCAGACCCATTGCCACCAATCACACCAATACGGGCACCGAAAAAAAACGACAGGTTTACATTCTCCAGAATCACCTTCCGCTCATGCTGTTTGGACAAATTAACCAAACTGAAAACATACTCACCGGCCATCTAAACTCCTTTCATTAAAACCACATCATATCCAAACCACCGTACTATGGCAACAATCAGTTCACTCTCGTAAGATTTGTCGTAAGCTTTGTAGTGAGCGTCATCACCCATTGTAGGAGAGGCATTTCTGCCTCTCCCCAGCGGCGTTCACGCCGCGACACTCAAACGAATGCAAAAAAGTGAAGAGTAAAGGTGGAAGAGTGAAATACTCTTAAACGCAATCCACCTTGTTTCTTTCCCTGCCCTGAAAGGGCTATACATACCAGCCCGGGGCAACGCCCCGGGAATACGCAATAAATCATCTAAAGCCCTGTAAGGGCGTGACATAGCCCAGTTTCAGACACGCAGATAGCCATTCACCAGCCCCGACAAAGCTCACGACAAAGCTCACGACAAAGTTTGTGTTTGCCATTATACCTCGTTACGGTGCGGTGGTTTCGGAGAAACACGCCCTACCGCCATTTCTACTACTTACATCCGAGGATTGGATTTTGTAACAGTTTTGCTGTATTCACGGCGCAGACAGTTGAGGATGGTTACGGGACTGGCACTGGAGATGTGGTAGTATACCTGCCGGCCGGCTCGACGTGCCGCAATAATCCCCGCAGCACGCATTTTGCCCAGATGTTGCGAGACAGCCCCTTGCTGCCCCGCAATAGCTTCAACTATGTCGGTCACACTCTGTTCCCCGCAAAGTTCAAGCTGTTGAATGATCTGTAAGCGCTGTCCATGTCCTAACACCCGTATGGCTTCAGCCATCTGCTCCAGATACATTTGCGGTAAAACTTCGGATTTATCAGCTTTTTTCATTATACCTCTTATATAAAAAGTGTGTTGTTGCTGGTACGGGCCAATTCAGCAAAACGGGCTACACCGGCTACTTCGTCGACATCAATCAACTCTTCGCGTGTAATTCCCATCACATCCATGGCCATGTCACAGGCGATAAAGCGAACCCCCAGTGCTCGTGCCTGTTTGAGCAGTTCCGGTAATGAAAGAACACCTTTCTTAGCCATCACCTGTTTCATCATGGCTGTACCCATGCCGCTCATGTGCATTTTTGAGAGAACCAGTTTGTTGGCACCTTTAGGTAGCATCATGCCGAACATTCGTGAAATAAGATTTTTTCTCACTCTTGGAGCCGGCTTTTTACGCAGTGCTGTCAACCCCCAGAAGGTGAAGAACATCCCAACTTTGGCACCGGATGAAGCGAGGCCGCAAGCGAGTATCAAAGCCGCCAGAGTTTTATCGAGGTCGTTGCTGAAAACCACAATGGCAGCTTCGTGTGCGGTGTTTGCGCAGGAGAGACCGGTCGTCGCGCCAGTCGCTGAATTTTTACGGATTATCGCCTCCAGTTTGTCGCTATCTCGTTTGAGGGAGAGTTGTTCGTTGCCGCTTGAGGCGAGCCAGCTTGCCAGGTCTGGCGCAAATGATGGTGCTGCCAGAAGCTTGAAGGTGTCGCCTGCTGCCATGGCATCAACGTGCTGTTTAATTGTAACTACCGGGCCGGGACAGGCTAAGGTGCGCACATCTACTACGCTTTGTGGTTCTGCTACTACTTTTGGCATAGTGGAATCGCTTGCCTTGGGCGTACTATCTGTCAGGGGGTCGGGGTGATAGTGTTTCCAGGTGACTACCCCACCTGATAGATTGGAGACATTAAAACCAAGCTGGCGTAGTGCCCTTTCCACAATATAGCCACGAAGTCCTACCTGACAGAACACCACGATATGTTTGGTTTTGTCGATCTCGTTGAGACGTTTGCGGAATGTACTCATCGGTATCACCACAGCACCGGGGATCTCCCCTAAAGCCAATTCCGCCTCTTCTCTAATGTCTAGCAGTAAGGCATCTGACGGTATGGCATCGGCGTGAACAATTTTTGTGTCGCCGTTAAGGACATTACATGCGGTCATGCCGGCAAAATTAACAGGGTCTTTGGCAGAGTTGAAGGGTGGTGCATATGCCAGTTCCAGCTCGGCCAGATCTTCCACCTTGAGTCCGCTCTGCATCGCCACTGAGATGGTACCGATAGTTTTATCAACACCCTTGCCCCCCACAGCCTGGGCACCAAGGATTTTACCATTGCGATCAAACAGCAATTTCAGGCTAATCTGTGCCCAACCGGGGTAGTACTTGGCATTTGACAAGGGGTGAATATAGACCTTCTCATATTCGTGGCCAAGTTGTTTCAGCCGACGCTCTGTCAGGCCGACACTCGCAGCACCCATATTACCTATTTTCAGGATAGAAGCACCGTAGCTGCCGCAGTATTTAGCATTACGACCTACAATGTTATCGGCTACTATACGAGCCTGACGGTTTGCCGGGCCGGCCAGTGGTATAGCAGTTTTCCCACACAGTACCGGTTCATCAACTTCAATCACATCACCGGCAGCGTATATGTCAGGGTCTGATGTCTGCAATCCTCCATCAACCACAATATGCCCTCGTGGGCCAAGTTGCAAACCTGCTGCCGCTGCAATCTCACTGTTCGGTTTGACGCCGATCGACATCACTACTAAATCGGCTGCTAGTTGCTCGCCATTGTCGAGTGTCACCTTGAGAGATTCAGGCTGTGGATCCAATGAAACCACTTTACGCCCCAGCCGTTGACTAATACCTACACTGTTGAGCTCGACTGAGAGTGGCGTGGTCATCTCTTTGTCTAGTGTCGGTAAAACCTGATCAAACAGCTCAACTATTGTCACTTCAAGGCCACGTTCACGTAAATTTTCGGCTGTTTCAAGGCCGATGAAACCTGCCCCTACTACTACCGCGCGTTTAGCACCTGCCTCGATACGGCGCACAATCTCATCCATATCAGGGACTGTCCACAAACGGAGCACTCGCGGATCATCAATGCCAGGCAATGAGATAGTCACTGGTGACGACCCAGTCGCGATCACCAATTTTTCATAAGTTTCAGTGTAAGTGGTGCCATCCCGACGCTTAATTATTACGTTATGATTCTCCCTGTCAATAGCTGTCACTTCACTGCCGGTACGTACATCGACATTAAACCAGGCGGTGAATTTTTCGGGAGTCATCACCATCAGTGAGTCGCGTTGGGCAATTGAACCACCGATATGATACGGCAGACCGCAATTGGCATAAGAGATATAATCACCGCGCTCCAGCAGTATGATCTCGGCCTGTTCATCGAGCCGCCGTAACCGTGCCGCTGCTCCTGCACCAGCCGCCACTCCACCAATAATAACTGTTTTCATTGTGCTCTCCCGTTTCGTTTCTAAAGTGTTTTAATGGTAATTCTTGCAATGGCGGGAAAGTATATATCATGATATATTGATATGTCTATAGGAAAAATAAAATATTAGTAGCTAACAGGTTAGCTACTAATTAAGCTATAGTAAGAGCTGTTTATACCATTAGAACACTTTATGGAGTAGATAACTGTGGAAGAAGTATCGAGCCAATCGCCAAATATTATCATTATCTGTGCTGATCAACACCGCGCCGACACCATCGGCTCTTATGGCAGTACGGTTTGTTGCACTCCGGCACTGGATCGTCTGGCAGCACAAGGGGTCCAGTTTAACCGCTGTTATGCCAATAACCCTGTTTGCGCGCCATCACGTGCTACCATTTTAACCGGTTTGCAAAGCACTAATCATGGTCTGCTACGCAACGGCTACGAGCTCTCACGGCAGCTCCCCACACTCGCCTCAACCATGCAGCAGCATGGCTACCATACTCACGCTATCGGTAAACTCCATCTCTCCCCGCAGGAGCATGGCGTAGATCAGGCACCCTATTACGGTTTCAATACCCTTGAACCGAGTGAAGACCCTAAAATTGGCCCCTATCTGGAGTGGGCCATCGCCAACTTCCCCGAATATGCCAACTACCTTATCGGTACGCTTTTTAACCTGCCTACCAATAATGGTTACTGGCAAGGGAGGCACGACTATCGTGACACCTACCTCTCGTATCGTCAAAAGTATGTCATACCTCATGAGATCAGCGATACCTGTAACTGGGGACACGGCCACCTCTCGCCACTCCCTGCTGCCGCGCACCAGACAACCTGGATAACAGAGCGCGCGATTGCCGCTATTAATGGACGTCCTGCCGACAAACCACTCCTGCTGTGGGTAGGCTATCAAGACCCGCACGACCCTTATGACCCTCCCGCACCTTGGCGTGATCTCTACTCCCCCGACACCATCCCCCCACCTCTCGGCAGCAGGGTCGATCCACTACTGCTACCCCCGGCCATGCGTGGGCACCTTGATGCTTTCTCTACGTTTACACCTACCGACTGGCTTAAACTTAAAGCTCTCTATTACGGCTCTGTCTCTTTTATGGATAATGCAATCGGGCACCTGCTCAGTGCCGCCGAAGCCGCTCTCAATATGGAGAACACTATTGTTATCTATCTGGCCGACCATGGCGAAGTACTGGGTGATCACCACTTCAAGGGTAAGTGGCTCTATCATTACGAAAGCAGTAACCGTGTGCCTCTTATCTGGCGGCATGATAACCACTGCCAGGCCGGTACAAACCGCCATGAGTTTGTTGAGCTGTGCGACTTCACCCCCACCGTGCTGGCTGCTGCCGGGATCGCAACTGACAACAAAATGGATGGACGTTCCTATCTGCCGTTGCTGCAGGGTATCCCCATACCCGATTGGCGCGACCACGCCTACAGTGAGAGCTGTAACTATCTGGCGGCGACAACCGATACCCCTGAAACCATTTTCTGGCCGCGTACTATCCGTAGTGCCAACTATCGCTGTACCTTTAATACAGACCCTGCTGTTGGCGAATTATACAATCTGCATCAGGATCCTGATGAGTCGTGTAACCTCTTTCATAACCCCGCTTACAGAGGGGTCATTGAAGAGCACCGCCAGCGGCTGGAGTCGCGCGGTTTTATTTTTAAAACACCACCTCCGCCACGCCCCTATAACGTGTAGTGCTATCCCCTACTCAACCTTTAAGAGATAGCTATTCTTTTTGCCGGCACGTAAAACAGCCAATCGCCCTTCAATCAGATGTGCCGCGCTAAAGACTGCGAGGGGATCGGTGACCCTTTCGTTGTTTATTGAGAGCCCGCCCTGCTGCAACAGGCGCCGTGCCTCGCCTTTGCTGTTGCACAAACCCGATAAAGCCGCTACATCAACAACCGGCTTCTCCAACACATCGGCCGCACTCAACTGAGCCGACGGCACATCGGCGAAAATAGTTAACAGGTCGTCAGCCATCAACCCCTCAAAAGAGCCGCCAAACAACACCTTGCTGGCACGTTCGGCCACACTCAAGCCATGTTCACCATGTACTGTACGGGTCATGTGTTCAGCCAAAATCCGCTGCGCCTCCCGTTTCTCCGGGGCTGTGGCGACACTCTCCTCAAGCTGTTTCAGTTCATCGGTTGTTAAAAAAGTGAAGATACGGAGAAAACGGATCACATCACTATCCAGTGTTCTCAGGAAAAACTGATAAAACGCGTAGTAAGAAGTGCGCCGCTGATCGAGATACATGGCGTTACCCTCACTCTTGCCGAATTTGCGTCCCTGGCTGTCACACACCAGTGGGAAAGTGAGTCCGTAAACCGAGGCCCCCTCAACACGTCGTACCAGCTCTGTACCGGCTGTAATATTGCCCCACTGATCAGACCCGCCAATCTGTAGCGTACAGCCATATTCACGATAGAGGTGGAGGAAGTCGTACCCCTGTAATATCTGATAGCAGAACTCGGTAAATGACATCCCGTCTTGCGACTCCAGTCGTTTGCGTACCGACTCCTTACCCATCATCTGGTTCACACGGAAATAACCCCCTACATCACGCAAAAAGGTGATAAAAGAGAACTCTTTATGCCAGTCGTAATTATTGACCATAATGGCAGGGTTATCCCCACCCTCAAAGTCGATAAAACGGCTGAGGTTCTCTTTGATCCCCTCCAGATTATGGAGCACATCCTCTTCACTCTGCAAATTGCGCTCTGTCGATTTACCCGAGGGGTCACCAATCAGCCCGGTTGCTCCGCCAACCAGCACAATCACCCGGTGTCCCGCACGCTGAAAGTGCGACAACGCCATGATGGTAACAAAGTTACCCGCCTGCAAACTGTCACACGATGGATCAAAACCGGCGTAAACAGTTATCGGTTTATCTAATGCCGTCGCCAACTCCGGCGAGGTCATATCATCAAACAACAGACGGTCCTTTAGGGTATCGAGTACATTAGCCATTATAATCACCTATTTACAATATCAGTTTAAATCTCTGCCATGGTTTTAAGCCAGGCGCTCTCATCCAGCGGATGTTCATTTGGTACTACCAGAGAGAGCGACAGCCGGTCACGGTCAAACACCTCTTCAGCCACTGCCTGTAACTCTGCAGCAGTGGTCTTCTTAACCTCTTCAATAAACTCCTTGGGATCGAGCACACTCCCATAACATGCCAGGGAGTCGCCAATCCACGATAACTGGCGACTAGTAGCTTCCAAACTCAAACGGAAAGAGCCCAGCAAATAATCTTTCGATCGTTTCAGCTCGGCAACACCAACCGGCTTACTCTTTATCCGCTCCAGCTCCCGTGCTACCAACTGCAGGCCCCGCTCGGCACGCTCTGAATCGAGTCCGGCTCCAATCATCACTACTCCGGTGTCATCAAGCAACTGGTATATTGAACTGATGGCATAGGCCATGCCATAGCGCTCCCGCACCACCTGAAACAGTCGCGAGCTCATATTCTCCCCCAGCAGGGAATTTAACATACGTAAAGCTACCCGGCGTTTAGAGTCGTGCCGACTGAAGTTGGTACGGAAACCGAGTGCCGCGTGTACCTGAGCGATGTCACGCCGTCCCAGCCGAATCGCCTCCTGTGGCGTCTCCGGAGTAACCGGTTTATAGCTGTAACGTTTGCCGTTAACCATCTCCCCCAGCTCCTGCGCCACCATTGCAACACAAGCGTCATGATCAACACGACCGGCAAAAGCCACAATGGTCTGATTAGGCTGGTAACGCGTACGACGGAATGTTTCAAGATCGTCACGACTCATTTTAGACAATGAATCCACATTACCGGCCAATGGCAACCCGATGGGGTGCCCCGACCATACCGCAGATCCCAATTGATCCATTACCACCGATTGTGGCTGATCATTATACATTTTGATCTCTTCAAGGATCACCGTTCGCTCACGCTCCACATCAGCCTCTGCCAGTTTGGCATTACGATACATATCAGCCAACACATTAAAAGCCTGTCTGTTATACTCATAGGGCAGGCGGACAAAATAACAGGTACTCTCCTCTTGAGTATAAGCGTTAAGATAGCCGCCACGTCCCTCGATCTCCTGCGAGATAGCCTTGGCACTCCGTTTTGTAGTCCCTTTAAAAAGGAGATGCTCAATAAAATGACTGGCACCGGCCAGTTTTGGAGTTTCATAGCGCCCTCCAACCCGCACCCAAAACCCGACACATGCACTCTCAGCCGCTGGCTGTGTCGACGTAGCCACAGTCAGGCCATTGTTTAAGCGTGTTACCTTAACACTATTCAACATAAAAAATCTCCCTCGCAAAACTCCGCCACTTATCACAAAAAACAAAACTATACCACAACCGCCAACAGAAACAAAACGGTATAAATAAATTACTGCTAATTTTCCCCTTGCATTATATTTCTGTATTGTGGTATTCTAATACCTGTTTTGGAGTTTTCAGGCCTTTATCAACAAAGCAAGGAGTAACAACGATGAAAAAAACCTGTACTGAGGGAACCGTGGCCGATGTCGTGGTTCAATACCCCGAATTACGACCTTTGCTGGAGCGTCTGGGGATCGATTATTGCTGTGGCGGTAAAGTACCTTTTGCCGAGGCTGCCGCAAAAGCCGGCCATAAACTGGAAGATGTTCTGCTGGAGTGCAGCCGCATCAGATCTGAAGCCACTGCTGGTAAAATTAACAGAGACTGGAGTAAAGCTACCGTCACCGAATTAGCGCAACATATACTCGACACCCACCATGTTTTCACTAAAGCACAGCTCCCCCGTGTTAACGATTTGCTATCACGTATCCAACGGGCGCATGGTGAATCGCATGGTGCAGAACTGACGAAAATTCGTCAGGTTTTCGATCTCCTCCGTGATGAACTCGACTCACACCTCGAAAAAGAGGAACAGATACTCTTCCCCGCTATCCTGGCAATTGATGGCTTTATAGCCGGCCGCAATGGACGCCCCGCCATCCATTGCGGTAAGATAGCTTACCCCATACAGCAAATGGAGCATGAGCACGACAACGCCGGCGATTGTCTGAAACAGTTACGCATCTTGACTAACGACTATCAGGCACCACCCGACACCTGCCCCACTTATGTGGCCACCTTTGAAGCTCTGGCTGAACTCGAAGCCGACCTGCACGAGCATATCCACCTCGAGAACAATATCCTTTTCCCCGCCAGTATCAGACAGGAAGAAGAGATTGCACAATAACAGACCCGGGAAAAGATGTTACCAGCCACTATATAAGGAGAAAACACCATGAAAATAAAAATTGAAAGGGTTTATGGCTCCATACCACATAGTGGCGATTACCGAGTTCTGGTTGACCGTCTATGGCCAAGAGGTCTCTCACATGAACAACTCGCCATCAATGAGTGGCTTAAAGAGATAGCACCCAGCACCACACTGCGCCAGTGGTTTGGTCACGACCCCAAGCTGTGGGAGGAATTCCGCCAGAAATATCTGGTCGAACTGGCCTCCCACCAGAACGAGCTACACCGCCTCCATACCATCGCCAATAAACAACCACTCGTCCTCCTCTATGGAGCCAAAGACACCACACATAATCAGGCCGTTGTTATTAAAGAAGCCCTCCTCTCCCTTTAAATTCATCAGGGTACAGAGAAGCTATACTGATAAAATATTACGCATGTTGACATGGTGAGCTAAAAGTGAAATGATTAACTCTTTTAAACCCACCTGAGGAGATCTCTAATGCGCAATAGCCAAGTACTTGCCCGTCTGCGGGCCGACAAACCTGTTATGATGACCAATATCAGTATGGGGATCAACACCCTTGGCGTTGAACTCGCCGGTAAAATCGGCTTTCACGCCATCTGGTTAGATATGGAGCATCGCTCTTTTACCTGGCGTGAAATGGAGTCGCTCATCATGGCGGCACGCCTCGGCGGTGCCGATGCCATGGTACGTATCCGCAAACAGGAGGGGTATGCCACGTTTCTCCGTCCACTGCAGGAGGGAGCCGCCGGTATGATGATCCCCCACGTCCGCTCGGCTGAAGAGGCCGCCCGTTGGGTTGAGTATGGTAAATATGGTCCGGTGGGGCGTCGCGGCCTTGAGAACGTTATGCGTGACTCCGACATCAGTCTTGTCGATACCGCCACGTATGTGGAGCACGCCGTTAAAGAGACCTTCCTGGCACTGCAGATTGAGGACGTCGAAGCAGTCGAGGCGGTCGATGAGATCGCCGCAGTTCCCGGATTTGAGATACTGTTTGCCGGCCCCGGTGATCTCTCCAACGGCTATGGCGTTCTCGGCCAGATGCGCCATCCTAAAGTGATGGCCGCTATTGAGAAGGTTGCTGCCGCTGCCGCCAAACACGGTAAGTGGTGGGGACTCCCTGTAACCAGTGTCGATGAAGCGGCTGAATTTGCCAAGATGGGCGGACGTTTCTTCAACCTTGGCAGTGATTTCGGCTGGGTTCGCAGTGGCCTGATGCAGACTCGCGATGCCTTTATCGAAAAATTTGGTGATATCGCCACCTCTGATAACGCCATCGGCAACACTTACTAAAGGGTTGTCACACCAAGTTGGCACCCGATTGGTTACTTTTGCACTGGCCGCTGGGGTTAACCATACCTCAGCAGCAAAAAATTAGCTATTACAGGACAAAACTATTTTGCCTGTTTTCGTTAATAGTGGTACTATACCGTTTTGTACTAACACACAATTGCGCCTGTTAAGGTAAGTTATGAAGCTAGAATGGAGCCTTGCCCTTAAAAATCGCTCGTTGCTCACTTTGGACGACCTTAGTGATAGCGAGATGCTTGAGATTGTAAAACTCGCCATGGATCTGAAAAGCCGCCGTGACAGCGGTGTGCGTGGTGATCTTCTAGAGCGTCGTCAAATTGCGCTGATTTTCGAGAAAAGCTCTACCAGAACACGGTGTGCCGCCGCATGTGCCGTCCGTGAGGAGGGTGGCAACGCCGAATACCTCACCCGTAACGATATCCACCTAGGAGGCAAAGAGAGTGCCGCCGATACAGCCCGGGTTTTGGGCCGGATGTTTGACGGCATCCTCTTTAGGGGTTTCTCCCAGCATACTGTTGAGACGCTGGCCGCTTATGCCGGTGTGCCGGTTTGGAATGGTCTCACCGATGTAGCTCACCCTACTCAGATTTTAGCCGACCTTATGACTGTCAAGCAGGTCTTTGGCGCATTTAAAGGCTTAAAGTTAGCTTATGTAGGCGATGGGCGCAACAATGTAGCTACTTCACTTATGATGGGATGCGCTAAAGCCGGGGTCGATTTTGTCAACTGTACGCCACCTGAGCTGGCACCGGATGCTACACTGACAGCATCTGCCACCGCCGTGGCGGCAACCAATGGCTCTACCGTCTCTGTTGTCTCCGACCCTAAAGCCGGGGTTAAAGGTGCTAACATCATCTATACTGATGTCTGGGTCTCCATGGGTGAAGAGAACGAGAAGAGTAAACGACTCTCTCTGCTGCAGCCGTATCAGGTAAACAGTGAGCTTGTCGCCGCAACCGGTGTACCGCAGGATGAGTTTATATTTCTCCACTGCCTCCCCGCTTTTCATAACCACGACACCGACATAACCCGTCTCTGTGGCGCACTGGAGGTGACTGATGAGGTTTTTGAGGCCCCGTATTCAAAAGTTTTTGACGAGGCAGAGAACCGGATGCACACCATCAAGGCACTTTTTGTCTCGGCTTTGGCTTAGTAAATAAAGGAGAGTGAATGAATAAACGTCTGCTCGATATCAGTTGGGAAGATTACAGTGCCCTTTCGCTAAGTGAAAAGCTGCCGTATTTGTGCCAGCGCAACGGCCTGCCGTTTCACACTCTCTTTGCACAGCAGTTTGACGGCCAGCTGATTGATCGCCTGGCCAACCTGGCTAATGCCATCCGCGGTATCTCCAAAACCAGAACCGGCACTCTTTTCCTGCGTGACCTTGTATGCCATAAGCGGGCCATGCTCTATTTCTCACAGCCAAGTTCGCGCACCTTCCTCTCTTTTCTGTCGGCCTGTCAGTTGCTTGGTGTGCAAATCGGTGAGGTCCGCGATACCGCTACGTCGTCTGAATTCAAGGGTGAATCCAAGGAGGACTCAGTACGGACTTTCAGCTCCTATTTTGATCTCATCATCATGCGTTCCAGGGAGAAGGGTTTGGCTGAGCGGATGGCCTGGGTGTTCTCAAATGCAGTGCGTCAAGTACCGATCATCAATGCCGGCTCGGGCAAAGACCAACACCCTACTCAGGCGCTGCTCGATATCTACACCCTGTTACGCAGCTTCGATCGCAGTGGCGGCCTGCGTGATCGTACCGTCTCTTTTGTCGGCGATCTAGCTCGGGGACGTACCGTCCGCTCGCTCTCACGTCTCCTCACAAACTACCCTAATATCTCGCAGATTTTTGTGGCACCGTCGCAGTTGCAGATCGGTCAGGATATCCTCGACGATCTCAAGGAGAAGGGTGTCTCTTATAGCCTCACTGACGACCTACGCCTGGCTGTCAGTAAATCTGATGCCGTCTATATGACCCGCATTCAGGATGAGTGGGATAACAAGCAAGGGGAGAGTCAGGAGATCGATACCTCCCGTTTTGTCTTTGGCACCGAGGAGCTGAAGCTCCTCAAACCTACAGGTGTTATACTACACCCGCTGCCGCGTCGTAACGAAATCGATGTCGCCGTTGATGCCGACCCACGTGCCATGTATTGGCGCCAGATGCGCAACGGTATGTGGATCCGTGCGGCTCTCATTGCCGAAACTTTCGGTTGTGGCAAACGCATCTTTGATTATTACTCTCATAACTTGTGACAATATTGGCCTATTATCGTAAAGCAACTAGTGGGGGTAGCCCCGGTATCGTGAGCCGGTGCTCTCTTCTTTTTGTGACCAAACGGTATATTGATAAATTGTTCCATAAAAGAATTCTAGCGGCTTTTGCTTTAGCGCTGTCACAGCAAAAGTTGAGTCACCAACGCCCCTATCTGCTAATCGCGGCTCTCCTGTTCTTCACCGCTTCTCTCTGGCAGCTCAATGCCGCCAATACCAATGTCTGGCGGTTTCGCTTCGGGCCTTTTCTCGAATTCGGACGTAGTGCCGATGGAATCGAGACCTGGGCTATTCGTCCTTTAATCTCTTCAGTCAGCCACCCCGAAACTCATCAGGAGGTTAATGACCTCCTGTGGCCGGTCGGCACTGCCCTGTTGCGAGGCACCCACTCTTCAGGGCGTCTGCTGATAGGTGGCTGGAGTGATGACAACCCCGATGCCATACATCACCGCCATCAGGAGTGGCTCTTTCCACTCTATCTTGGTGGTGAAACGCGCGATGGCAAATCGTATTTCGCGCTCTTTCCGTTTTATGGTAAAATCCCCGAAATACTTTTTATGCAGGATGTCTCATTTACCATCTTCCCCTTCTATCTCAATTATCGGACCTCTACTACAGAGCGTAGTTTCATCCCCTGGCCATTTTATAGCCGTACCACCCGTGCTGATGGCGACGTCCGTTACGGTTTTTTCCCGATTCATGGCTCACAAAAGAGTGCCGACACAATCTCATCTTATACTTTCTGGCCTTTCTGGACCCAACAGGTCTCTACCGGTGAGGGGCACAGTGGTAAGTCGCAGATGCTGTTCCCGATTTACGCCACCACTACTACTGATCGCCAAAGCTCCTGGATGGCCATACCACCATTTATTTACCACGGCACAGTAACAAACCGTAATGGTATAACCACGCAAACCCGTGCTCCCTGGCCTTTTTATGTACGTGAAGAGACCCCCGAATACTCCCGCCGTTCTTATTGGCCAATCTACGGCTGGCGAGAGTCGAAGGGAGAGGAGTCGCACGATCGCTTCTCTTATTCCCTGTGGCCCTTTATCAACCATGAGTACCACCACCGCCCCGGCACCATCTTCTCGTTAAGTTACTTCTTCCCTTTTTACTACTCTAAAGAGCAGAGTGTCGCCACACGTAGCGGCAGCCACACCCGCGACCGCTATACGCGGGTCTGGCCATTGTGGTCGTATCAGGTGCGTGACGATCAATTCCGTCTCCGTCTGCTGGAGCTGTGGCCAATGAAAAATGCTGGCGGCATTGAACGTAACTGGGCACCGTTCTGGACTTGGTTTGTCCGTAGTGGCCAAGGTGACTCCACCCGTGACACCGATATCTTCTGGGGCCTGCTGCGCTGGGGAACCAACAACAGCGGTGGCAGCTATGGCCAGGTTACCGCCTTGGTCACGTGGCGCAGGGACAACCCCGATGCCTCACGTGAGTGGCGTATTTTTGGACTCCATATAAATAGGAGACAGCATGATTACCCGTGACCCGATTGACGTACCCTACACCACCAATCCACTGCTCAGCCTGTGGTACACTGTTGCAGTAGGTGCACAGGATGTCGGGCGAGCCACGCTTCTGATCGTGCAGTCACTCGCTGGTGTCCGACGTCTCTTCTCCAAGCGTGGTCGTCCCGCTTTTGTGGAGCAACTATATACCGTCGGTATCGCCAGTCTGCCACTGATTACGATTGTTGCCCTCTTTATCGGTATGATCCTCGCACTGCAGACAGGCCTTGAGTTGCGCCGCTTTAATCAGGAGATATTTATCGGCTCAGCCGTTATGGTTTCGATGCTACGTGAGATGGGACCACTGATGTCGGCTCTTATCCTTACCGCCTGTGTCGGCTCAGCTATGGCGGCGCAAATCGGCACCATGACAGTCAACGACGAAATAGCCGCGCTGGAGATGCTCGCCATCGACCCCGTCCGTTTCCTGATGACCCCACGTATCTGGGCCCTGGTGATCATGACCCCACTTCTCTCCTTCTACACCTGTGTTGTCGGGGTTATCGGTGGTGGCGTTGTCGGTTACACTCAGCTTAATATCCAATGGGTACAGTACTTTGACATTGCAATAGACTTTGCCCGTGAACGTGATCTCTATGTCGGCCTGTTGAAGGCGGTAATTTATGGTATAGTGATAGCGGGTGTCGCCTGTTATGAAGGTTTCACTGCTGCTCAGGGGGCAGTGGGGGTGGGTCGCGCTACCCGCAGTTCTGTGGTAAAATCGTTTCTTCTTATTTTGATACTAGGCTATTTTGTCACCCGGGGGTTTTATAACGGATGATCAAGTTCGAAAATGTAGTTAAACGCTTCGGCAGGCGTACCGTGCTTGACGACATCTCATTTGAGGTCGTCAAGGGCGAGGTTTTTGTCATTGTCGGCCCCTCCGGAACTGGCAAAAGTGTGGCTCTGAAACATATGGTACGCCTCCTCTCCCCCACTTCCGGTACGGTGTGGCTTAACGATGTCGCCGTCAGCAGAGCCGATGGTCTGGAACTGCAGCAGGCCCGGGAGCAATTCGGCTATCTATTTCAGGGTGGTGCACTCCTCGGCTGGATGACCGTCGCCGAAAACGTGGCGCTACCACTTGAAGAGAAAACTGCTATGTCACAGGAAGAGATCGCTCGGCGTGTGGCCGAAGTACTGGAGATGGTAGGCCTGGAAGACGACGGCGACAAACTACCGTCCGAGATATCGGGCGGTATGCAAAAACGTGCCGGTCTTGCACGGGCTATCGTCTGCAACCCCGATATTGTCCTCTATGATGAACCCACCTCAGGTCTCGATCCTGTAACGTCACGTACTATTGACCGTCTTATCAAACATCTCAACACTACCCTCGGTGTAACTAGTATTGTAGTCACCCACGACCTTCACAGTGCTCTCTCTATCGGCCATCGTATTGCCATGCTGCATGGTGGCAAGGTGATCGAAATTGCTCCCCCCGAGGAGTTCATTAAATCTACCCACCCCGAGGTAATACAATTTCTCGAAGCTCAATTTATTACTAAAACCTGGCGAAAGGATATCAATGTATGATTAATAAATCTCAGTTTTTCAGTGAAATGATGGTGGGCCTCTTTATGATGGCTGTTTTAGGCGTACTGATCTTTTTCACCATCATTATCTCCGGAGCCGATATTTTTAAAGGACACTCCGATAAACAATATACCATCCACTTCGACAGTGTCGGCGGTTTGCGCCTCCACGATAATGTCATTGTGCGTGGTATGCCCGTTGGTACTGTCAAAAAACTCGACCTTCAGGAGGATGGTGTTGAGGTGGAGATTAAGGTCAGTAGCACAGTCCGTATCCGTGAAGACAACTACTCAATCAGAGTAGCGTCTAATTCACTCCTCGGTGGCAACCACCTCAAGATTGATGAGGGTGAAGGCTCTATTGTCTCCACTAAAACTATCCTTCAGGGGACCTCACCCAGCGATTGGATGCATGACCTCGGTGAGGCAGTCGGTGAGATTAAAAAGCTCATCAGTGACGACGACCTTATCGGCAATCTTAAACGTGCCTCGCAATCACTCTCTGATATACTCGCTCGCGTTGAACGTGGTGAAGGTACCCTCGGCAAACTCCTCAGCAGCGATGAAACCGTCTATAACGACCTCTCAAACACTGTCGCCTCTATCAGCGTTGTGGCTGGTCGGCTGGAGCGTGGCGAGAGTTCTCTAGGCAAACTGGTCAGTGACGACGGTGCTGTCTACGACAGCTTGAAGTCGTCTATGGCACATATTGAAACTATCTCTGAACGTCTCGCCAGCGGCAAAGGAACTCTGGGGCGTCTCCTCTCCGAAGATGAGAAACTCTACAACGACCTCTCCGAAACCATTGCCAGCGCCCGTGATATCGCCGCCCGCCTCAATGCCGGAGAAGGGACGCTTGGTAAACTACTCAGCTCAAATGATGAGGTGTATAACGATATTGTAAAAATTACCGAGAGCCTCAAAACCGTTGGAGAGCGTCTGGCTAACGGCGAAGGGACTCTCGGTAAACTCTCTGCCGATGACTCACTCTATAAAGAGGCCGACGGCCTGGTGCGTGACTTGCGTCAGGTTCTCGACAATTTCCGTGAAACTCAACCCCTCGTCACCTTTGGCTCTCTGGTGATCGGCGGTCTATAATTTACTTTTAATGCGCCACGGCACAAACCACACCCCAGCACACAGGAGAAAATATGCGTAACCTCGACCCAAACCGGATGTTTTATGAGATGGCACTGCGCCACCGCCCCAAATTCCGTTTCGACGGCGGCACAGTTGAAGAGTTCACCCTTTGGCAGCAGGAGGCTCTCCCCGCCGTGATAAACTGTCTGGGCGACTTCCCTGAAAAAGTCCCACCAAACCCCGAGTTGATCGCCGAGTGGCAGGAGCGCGGCATCCGCGTGCAACGCTGGTTTATCGATGTCCACCCCTTCCTCGCTGCAACCCTGCTCGTTAACTACCCCGCCGACCTCAAACCTGGCGAGAAACGTCCCGCCATTATGTGCTGGCACGGTCATGGTCAATTCGGCAAAGAGCCTGTTATGGGCGATGCCACCTCACCCCAAAAAGCGGGCGATATAGCCGCAATGCGCTACGATTATGGTTTCCAGATGGCCAAAGCCGGTTTCATCACCTATGCCATCGACTGGATCGGGGGCGGCGAGCGTAACCCTAAACAAAAACCAAACTATTGGAGTGCCGGCGACGGCCGTGACTGGTGTAACCTCCTCTATCTGCACGCCACCATGTTTGGCACCACCTCCATCGCCATTAATGTCCAGCATGGACGCATGGCAACCGACTTTGTTGCCTCGCTCCCTGAGGTCGATGCCCAACGCCTCGGTGTAATGGGCCTCAGCGGCGGTGGCACCACCACTACGTGGTCGTACCTCTGTGATGACCGCTTCCGTGCTGCTGAGATCATCTGCTACTGCGACCTCTGGGCCGCTTTCGGTATGCGCGATACCAACTACTGCGGTATGCAGGTGGCTCCGGGACTCTATAAACTGGTCGACCTCCCCGACCTGCAGGGGTTACTCGCACCACGGCCACTGTTGATTGATATCGGAGCTCGCGACACCTGTTTCCGTATAGAGACAACCATGCGGGCTTACAAGCGCCTTGAAAAAATCTACTCTGCTGCCGGTGCGGCTGATAAACTTGAACTCGATCTCCACCCCGGCGAACACGGCTGGGGCGGTAATAAGGCAATCCCCTTCTTCACCCAACACCTTAAAACTTAAACGCTCTCAAGGCTGCTCGGCCACGTGTCGTCCCGGCCCCCTTCCACACCATAAAGAGCCTTGACATTGCAACTCTCGCCATAAAAGTAAACACCACAAACAGGAGAAATAAATGAGATTTGGTATTTGTGTAGCACAAGATAAAATGGCCGATGTGGCCGCCGCCGGTTTTGACTTTTGCGAACTCTCTGTCTATGAGTTATTGGAACCAGCCGATGGCGCCGAGTTTGCCGCCTGGGCAGAAAAAATACGTAACGCCCCAGCTCCTGTCGAGGCCGTCAACGCTTTCTTCACAGGTGGGCTCCGCGTTACCGGCCCCGATGTCGATTACAAATTACTCGAATCCCATATCGAAAAAACCATGCGACGCGCCGGAATCGCCGGCATCAAAATTGTTGTTTTCGGTAGTGGCGGAGCCCGCAAATTGCCCGATGGCTACCCCGTTGAAAAAGGGTGGCAAGACCTTGCCACCGTGGCTCGCATGGCTGCTGAGTATGGTGCCATACATGGCGTTACTACTGCCATGGAGCCACTCCTCAAAAAAGCCTGCAACTTCTTCAACACCGTGGCGCAAGGGAGTGATTTTGTCGACCGTGTCAACCACCCTAACCTGCAACTGCTGGGAGATCTCTTCCACATGGCCGATAATGGCGAGTCGTTTACCGACTTAATCAACGCCGGTGATCGTCTCGCCCATATCCACGTTGCCACACCCTCTCTGCCAGAGACCGGCGACGGTATTGCCTACGATTTCGACTCCTTTTTCGATGCCCTGCGACAGTCTGGTTACGATGGCCGCATTACAGTTGAAGACAACCCCGGTCTGCTCTGGAAAATAGAGCCACCGCTGACAGACGCATATCGCGCCATCCTCAACTTTGTCCGGGCCAAAGCAACACGCTAACCCGGAAATACCACCCACTACCTATACCAGATCAACCAAATGGGCAACCACCACTGGCGCATGTCGGTGTACTGCAACTACCTAGTGAACATGATGCTCCCCCCGACTCTTTAACTGTGGCGGCAAAGCTGGACAACTGCTTAGCCAGCTTTGCCCCGCCACACTCGGGACACTTCTGTGGTTTATCGGCATGGGTGCGTGCCAGAAAATCAAACTCATGACCACATTTCTCACAACTATACTCGAAAATAGGCATTACTCTTAACTCCTCAACAAATAACGGTGTGTTGCTTAACTCACCGTGTAAATAAAAACTTAGCAATAGTTTACTATATTCTGACAATATGGTCTAGCCGCTGAATTAGCCACGCAGATTAGTAGCGAACCCGTTAGCTACTGTCAAAAAAAACAAGAAGTTCAAGCAGCTATCTTCTAAAGTTGTTGCTGATGGGTGCCATAGTGCTTGAGACCAAATATCGGGATTCGATCTATTTACCGTGGCGTGGTCGAAGGTTTTACTTCATAATGCGCGTAAGCGCAGTGCTTAGATCATTATAAGC